>CAMDWQ010000012.1 GCA_945877765.1 Candidatus Omnitrophota bacterium
TCGTTGTTTTGCTGATGGATACAATCGTTGGGGAGCCGCAGAACGTGTCGGGAAAGGTGGCGGCGAGGATTCGCGGGAATGAGCCAACACCCGTGCGCCACGCTTTTAACACGGGCAACACGGGGTTCGAAACTCAAAGCTGTGGACCTGAGCGGGATCGAACCGCTGACCTCCTCATTGCGAACGAGGCGCTCTACCAGCTGAGCTACAGGCCCAAAAATCTTATACGCTTGCTATTATTGGAGTTGCAATAGTAACGGAATCCATTTCCTCTGTCAACTTTGCCGACTGTGCTAAAACTGTGATAACGTTATCCAGAATCCTCACAGCCTTCGCCTGAAAGTCCGGCGACAAGTGCGAATAGCGCTGGGTCATTTCCGTCGTCCTATGCCCCAGAAGCCCCTTCACAGCAAACAAAGTCACTCCCGACATCACAAGGTGAGAGGCGAAGGTGTGCCGCAGATCATGGAAATGAAAGTCCGTGATCTTGGCGTTTGTCAGCGCCGTCTCAAAAGCCTTGCGAAAGTCGTAAGTTTTGCCTTCCTCGTTCGGAAAAACCAGTGAGCTGTTGGACTGTTTCGGCTGTGCCATCAATGCACCCATGGCCGAATCGTTGAGCGGTATATGCCTTTTGAAGCCGCTTTTACTGATCGCGACTACAAGTTGCCGCTTTTGAAAATCAACGTCATTCCACTGCAACTGCTGGATTTCTCCCTTACGCATGCCTGTATGGAGAGCCAAGGTAACAACGTTTCTGAGCTTTAGGTCTCTGCAAAAACCGAGAAGACGCGCTATTTCGTCTTTCTCAAGATACCTTACGCGCTCGTTATTAGCCTCGTCTCCCTTGTACCGCTCCACGTCTTTCATTGGGTTGTCGTGCAAGAGCTTCCACTTGATCGCCTTGTTGAACATCGTACAAAGCGTGCAAAGCTCCCGCTTGACCGATGAGCGCTTGACTACCTTTTGCCGCTCAATCTTATAATCCTCGATCATCAAAGACGTAATCTGATACAGGAATTTCTCCCCGAAGAAAGGAATGAGGCTCGCATGGTGACTTTTATCGGCGCGCTTCCAAGATTTCTTGTAAGGAATCGCGTGCCTCTGCATGTACGTCTCTGCAAAGTCCTTGAAAAGCACCTTCTCATTCTTCTTTATATCGAGGTACTTACCCTCGGCGATCTCGGTCATCCGCTTGTGATAGAACTTTTCCGCTGATCTTTTATTCGTGGTTTCAGCCGGAACGCGGACTTGCCTTCCCTCGAAGGTATAACCCATCCAGTACTGTTTACCTCTCCGATAAACCCCCATCGCCATCCTCTACTTTCTAAGCAGAGCGTAGGTGCTGGCGTCAGGTGCATTTAGTTTAATACACCCCCCATAACGGGTCAATTTATCTTCTCGACTTTGCACGCATCGAGATATTTTTCGATATCGCTTTGACGAAACTTAACCAAGCGCCCGATCTTCACGAATGGAATCTTCTTTTCGCTTACCCACTTGTACAACGTGCTAACGCTTACGCCCAACATTTCCGAAATGTCCTTAATACCCATCAGCTTCTCTGCCATGTGACTTTGCTCCCATTACTTGGGCTTGACCCAAGTCGAGTGGTCGCTCCGTGCATGAGCAGAATCGCCTGCCCCCGGCATTGTCCGAATGCCAAAAAACTACAAACAGCCCCAAAGGAACACCAGATCCACCAGTAACACCAGATGAGTCCTCACCCGGCAACTGGAGGTTCTGGTGTTTCTGAGGCATCTGGTTCTTTTCCAAGCCCAAACGATCGAGCAAGTTTGTTGATTCTAGACAAATCCCACAGGATCGCCGATGAGCCGTTGGCGGTTTTTGCTTTCTGAAAGCCAAGAGCACCCAAGACTCGTCCGATTTTGGTAGGCGTGAGCGTGTATTCTCTAACCGTATTTACTAAAGCTGTAATTGCCATAACGGGTAAAGCGCCGTTGACGACGGCATAGTCCAGGCCGAGTATGGCTTCTATAATTTGCGCTTCCAAGCTTAGGGCTCTTTCGTTGCGTTTTTCCTGCATGACGCGGCTCACATATTCCACAAAAATCTCCTCACGTTCTGGCCGCGCTAAACGTATGACTTGATGTAACGGCTTCAAAACATCACCCAAACGGCCTTTATCGGGTTTGCGAATGTCTGGCAACTGCTTTCCGAGATGCCGGGCCCGGAATGCTACAAGGCGCTCACGCAAAGGTAAGCAAATATCCTCCGTAACTTCGTTCTCGAAGTTTTTCTCCGTTGGCAACATTGAAATAGTCAAGCCGCGAGTTTCTAATGTGTCGTCGATCGGCTCATTTGTTGCAAGGACTGTCGGCCCAAAGACTGTATAGTACTTGGTGTCTTTGAAACTACCTTTGTCTGGATTGAGAACACGTGGAACTTTCATTCCCTTCATAAAGCGCCCCAGGAGCGCATCCTGGCTTTGATTCTGAAGTGCCGTTTGCCATACATCTTTAACATCTGCAAAAAGTGAACAGCCGAGATCATGCCCAATACGTAGCAGATACGCTTCACGGAGAGAAGTGGCGTGAAACCCTCGATAGGCAACGAATATCATCCCTTGCCCTGTACGTGTTTTTCCACGTTCTGCTACCGAATAAAAGCAAATGATCGGTGAAAATCGAACAGCCTCCAACATGTACGTGTGCATAACCCAAGCGGCAAGGAGGTCGTACTGCGCTTCGTCGGGCAATTCTGAAATTGCTCTGTGATGTTGTAAGAGTTCATCGTAGAGCGCGGCATCAACAACGTTTGGCGCTAAAGATACCTCGGCATTGTAAATTCGGAGGACTTCCTGAGCTCGTGGAAGTCGCCAGGGTACCTCGGGCGGGGGCAAGATAGTTTCTTGGTCAAATGAATAGCGCTCGTACACGGTGAGTTCATTACCTTCTTTAACGAGAAACGCGGGATGCCCTTTGAATTCTACAAGATCAACGAGTCCATCAAAGTAAGCAGTATAGGTGACTTGCGGAGAACGGCTGTGATTGGTATTTAACATCTTATATCTCCTCATTTTTTTGAGAGCGTAAGTTAACGTTGAAAAACCATATCCTTTAGCGTTCTGTACGCATCGGAGTAAACCTTCGCCTTTACACTGCCCCCGTTGTAGTAATCAAGGGCATCTTTATGGACTTTGTCGCTGTCCTCAAAAAGTAGCGTGACTTTAGAGCCTGTGGTTTCTTTGCCAGCAATTGAGTGGCCTTTGGAAAGAAGATAACTTGCTTCGTAGAGGTTTTGCGTTTTATAGAAGTTCTTCATCTCTATTTCCTTTTGGATCGCTCAGCCAGACAAAAAAGGCCAGGCGATCGCTGTTTGTTTCAGCTTCGCCCGGCCTATGTATATAAAATAAAAGCGCCGCAACGAAACAATATGATTCTTTGTTTTCGCTGCGGCTTGACTTGTTTGTCAGTCGCTTATTTTTTGGCTTACTTCTGCTCCTGCGAAATTATCGCATCACGCACGAGCACTCCAAAACCTAGTGTTATAATACCACGACACACAAAAATATCAAGCGTCTTTACCCGAAGAAACTTCTCATGGGTTATTTAGAGCTTTTTTCTCGCCGTACAGATTCAAGCTTATTTAACCATAAAGCAAACAACTCACGAAGGATTTGCAAGGCGGCGGTTAGAAAACCAACCAGAAGTATCAGGTACGCCCAGACAACCTGCGCAAAAAGCCACAGGAAGAACATCATAACCAATCCACTCATCAAGCCATCGAAAGAAAATATTTTTCTGCGGTACTTAACAATAGCGAAGAGCGCTGCAGTGAACGCGCATAAGGCGAATACTAAATATCTATTCTGGGCTGTAAAAAAAGGCGCCCCGCAGATAAGCGCTCCAAATATGGTGAAACAAGTGGGAAGATTATCAGAATTCTCATCCTGAGAAAGAATAAAAAAGTGGGGGTATCGAATAACCTCCCAAACATTTTCAAGGATCTTCATACTCACCCTTCATAACGATTTGTTTCATTTCCTTTCTGATACGACTCAAGTTCTCCGCTCGGAAAGTTTTTGCTCATACTTATAACTCATTTTATCCGGTAGCCCTCAAGGCAGGCAAGAAGTATTACGAAGTATCACTTCGTGGTTAGTTTTCACTGATAGCCAGATAATTAGAGGCATAACAACCCCGAAGATAAGGCTCCAATTAGCGGAGAAGTTAAAGCGAGAGCGCCGAAGGGCTAAACTTACTCAGGAAGAAATGGCAGAATTGGTCGGCGTCAGTACGAGGTTTTATCAGATGCTTGAATCGAAAAAACCGACCGCGATCCCGGTCGACACCCTTGAAAAACTTGCCAAGGCGTTGAAGACTACGCCCTCCAAACTGCTCAACTTTTAAGCCGCAATGGTCAATCTGTAGCCGCCGGGCTATCCTCAAACCAATTAGGGATTTTGCCGTACTGATCGGCGGCACGGTGTATAGCTTGTATTGATTCTGGGTGAGTGGGCCTAATTTTTGGATGAAGTGGAAATACTGACAACGTATCCTTACCAGGGTCCGGCTCAAGGTCTCGAGCATAATGCTGAGGATGGTTTGTAAAAACCGCCAAATTGAACTTATCCGGATTTTGCGTGCTCGGAAGCCCGGTCAGCACGCTAAAAGTGTCCATAATTTCTTTAGCCCACGGCTTCTCCAGCGATCCTCTACCTGTTACATGCGGGAGATTCAGATCAATAAATATAACTTTAGGATCAGTAGTAGGCTTATCTAGCGCACTCCGCAGCAGTGGCTCAATATCGGCCTTTTGTTCATGTGGTGCTTTAAAAAGCCCTCCCAGAAACCCCTTCACCCCGCGCCGATGTCTACTTTTTGCCTCGACCGCAACCCTTTGGCCGGTTACTTCATGAACGCCAATGAACTCATGATGCTTTCGCGTGTTGTCCGATTCGTCCTCATACTTTAGCTTATACCCAGCTCGTATACAGGCCGCCGCTACAAATAGCTCATATCTTGCACCCTGAAACTGCTTGGGGTCTTTAAGCCTCTTGACGACATCGGCCTGTAGTGACTGATGGTCATCCAGTCTGTAGAGGTCATGAGCGAGATGCAGATAGGCGGCGGCACTGCCACTGGGAATGCCTCCGTAAAGACCATGTTCGTTCACCGGCTGTGCTTGCTGATAAAGACAGAGACCGTTATACCATTTGAGAATCTCATGCCGATCCTTCAAAGGCTTTAGTATTTCTTTCTTGCCCCAGTCGTCGCTTTTGTTCAATACGTGCGTAATATAATAGAATAGGAAATCCGGCACGGTTTTCCATTTTTTTGAGTAATGCATGGTGCTGTGCACCGCGACGAACCTGTAACCCTGATACATCGCACTAATAATAGGCCGCCCAAATCCGTATTCCGCGGCGTGGGCAGCCTCGCGGAGCTGCTGTTCGCGCATGATCTCTTTGTATTTTTCAAGAAGTTCTGGCGACATCTCGCTATAAGGCTGAGCCTTGTCAAGCTTGAATGGTTTATCGCGACAACATTTTTTATACTTCTTTCCGCTGCCGCACGTGCAAGGGTCATTCCGACCGATATCAGCCATCTAATTTTCCTATTGAACAAAAAGGGGGAGCGTTTTTTAGGCGCTCCCCGGATATCACATCAAATTATATAAACTAATTACTTCGTACGGCCGCCTTTACTCGCCAAGCAATGGGTCATATACTCCGCCCAGACATGCGCCGACATAGCCTCCCAAACAACCCCCGACTTTCCGACTTTATCAAGGTTGTAATTGGCATCAACTGTTTGAAGGCGCAGGGTTTGATAGAGCTTTGGCCCTACCTTATCTGCAATGGTATACCAGACAGACGGATTTTCGCGCTCGCTTAGTACCATTTTTGTGAATGAATATGCAAGCGGCAAAAGCCACGACTTAAGCACCTTATATCTGATCGTTTTCTTCAGAAAAACTAGCGTAGTGCTACCAGTCATAATGCCAGCTACATTTCCGAAGCCCGACTTTTTCTTGGGTTTCTTTTCTTCAGTCGCCTCGTCATATAAGTTAGCTCTTCCCTCTGCTTCGTTATACCAGTCCTCGAACCTGGAATGGATATAATCCACGAACTTAAGATATTCGAAAGCAACATCTCGGATGCTCTTAAGACCAGCCATTAAGCCATCCGGCCTCTTATCCGTTTTGAGATCGCTTATCATCTTTCCTGGACCGTTATAACAACGAATTTTCGATTCAAGCTTCGGGTTCAGTAAAGAAAGAGTGGCTATCACGTCTTGCCCGTTTACATCGCCTGAAAGATCGAACTGCCTCCAATTAATTTGACCGTAAACTCCCTTATCTTTCAGGATGTCCGTGAACCAGTTCAGATCATCCGATAAGATCAGAAGGCTCAGGTCCTTAACAGACATATTGGTATTTCTTGCGCCTACAAGGTCAGCTAGCTTTTGCGGATCGATACCTGTAAGAACCTCCAGGGTCACGTGCTGACGATCACCGGCGGCGGTTGGGTTGATCCAATCGCCAGACTGGAGCATATCCATAATAACTTTGTTTGTGTGGCCGCCATCCAAATTACCAAACGTGCTTTCAATTGGAGAAACCTCGTTTTTTAGAAACGATAAACGAAGCTCGTTCTTGACGTTATCGTATTCCGCTTCGTGCGCGTTCAAAACAATCCCACGATTGTAGTACATGAACCATCCAGGCTCCGTCTTCAAACCCTCACGTATCGCCTGCGCGACTTTGGTGTCCATACTTTGATTACGTGGGTTTGGACCAAATGTGATAGCGGCCTTGCTTATCTCGTCCACGGAAACCTGGGCGATGATGCGCTTTCTGCCCCTGCCATTAGGGTCAGGAAACGTCTTGCAGTGATCGGGTTGAACTTTGATTGATACGGTAATAGGGGAGAGAACTGATGCCATGGTGAGACTCCTTTAATATCCCGGTAATTAGTTCAAGCACTAGCTGATGCCGAGTACGCCATCAACAGCACTGCTCGCTCTCATGAGCCAGCTGATACATAACGTACCACGCTAGCGATGATTTGTCGACCCATTTTTTTGATACATGATAATTTTGAGAATTCCAAAAATAGATGCTTTAAATACCAAATTGAGGCGGGATTAATTCACCGGGGAAGCGGCTCCGAGTTCGCCATCCTCGGTAGCGTCCTTCGGCGCTCTCTCGGCACAGCCAATATCCGATAATCGCGATTATCCGACATTGTCCTTGGCTCACCCTCCGCACGTCCTCGCACTCGCTCGGATTGACATAAGTATCTTATGTCAACTTCCCGTGGCGACTTCAATCATTAGGTGGTAGCGCACAGGAGCGACCATTTTTGGTGCCGGGTATAGCAGCGGACTTATTATACATTGATGGTACCTTTGGGGGGATACCGGCGGCTCCTACCCCTACAAGAAATTAATTCTATTTGATCAGACCGTTAACGGGGGCAGAGATAGAAAAGGATAAAGAGGCTCGCTTCCTCGCTCCTCCCTCTAAGAGATCACAGCGCTCAGCACATAAAGTACACAAGTATGGCACAGCAAGTCACAGCACGGCACAGGAAGTACACATACTGCCCCCGTCAGCGAAAAGAACGCCCACCGCCAATACCTACGCTCTGCTCGGTTCATTGTGATAAAACTGTGATAGAACTAAGGAAAAACAAGGAATATCACGACAAAGACAGGTTAGATGAAAAACCGTAAGTGCTTGAAACTACAATGTAGCGGAGAATATAAGATAATCAGGGACAAAGCTCGGTTCACTTTGCGAACGAGGCGCTCTACCAGCTGAGCTACAGGCCCGTCTCTGGCACAAACCAAGCAAAGAAAAAAATCTGAAAAAAATCTATTTCACCCCACAAATGAAGGTCCGCTCGCACTCGGCCGACGTAAGACTTTTAGTCTACGGCTCGGGTGCTGGCCCAGCACTCTACCATCTCACCCCTCACAGAAGGTCCGCTCGCACTCGGCCGACGTAAGATTTTTAGTCTACGGCTCGGGTGCCGGCCCAGCACGCTGCTATTTTAACGTGTCTTGAAGCCATGCCAGATACCCGGCATCCCCACCCTTCACCGTCAGCGCCAAAATCTCAGGAACTTTATACGGATGAATCTCACGTAGCGTTTTTTGCAGAGTCTTCAATTTCGCCGAAGTCGTTTTGACTAAAATTAAAACTTCACCCGTTGCTTCAATCCTGTGTTTCCACCGATAAACCGATTTCCATCCGCCCTGGTACGAAACACAAGCCGCCAATTTTTTCTCAACCAACACTCTGGCGATTTTACGCGCAGACCGAGCATCCTTTGTTGTCGAAAAGACAACAAAGGCACTCATTAAAAACGAAGTGTCACTTTGTAGTTATCGGCGCCCTCTTGATCCAGAATAATATGTCCTTCGCGCGCCAGCCAGCCAAGACTCATGAGCACGACGTTACGATCCCTCTCGGTCCCTTTGACCAAATCGTTCAAACTGCAAGATTTACGCGTATCTAAAAAATGCCAGATATCTCCGGCAACAATCCCAATTTCTGTAATCATGTGAACCTCCCTTTAAAAAAATAGTCTAAACCGGTAAAAGATAACTCCAAAGAAGCTCTATCATAAACGCCGCCCCAAAGGAAATCAATGAGATTAAAAAAGCCGCTCTTCGGGAGATTTTTTATTGTAGCTCTTGCATTGCGGGCACTGGGAAATCTCCTGATGAGTGGAGTCCACATACGTGTAGGTGCAGATTTTGCATTCCCAGACATCGGCTTCCTCCCGGACAAACTTAGGAAGCGCGGTCTTTTTCTCGAAAAAAATCCACAATACAAAAATAGCCAAAAGGGATGTCATCACGTAAAAAAATATGGCCATTGAAATATCGACGGGAAACATCCTTAAAGCCCCTGTTCTCTGGCCAAGCGAAGGCGTTTTTCCTTCTCTTCTTCGGTTTCCCCTGGCAATGACAACGCGGCTTCCTCGGCCCATTCGAAATCAGGCGCCGCTTTGACGCCGCCAACAACTTCTCTGAGCGACGCGATCAGTTTTTTTCCAAAAGGAACGCTGACGACGTCGCCTTTCATTTGACGCGGTATCGCCTCAACAGGCAGTTCTGCTGCCGCTAAAAAATCAGAGGGACGGCGATAAAAGGACTGCGAAAGCTCAGGCCGGCTCTCCACGAGCGTTTTAAATATCGCATCGTCCATGACAGGCCCCAAAGATACCAGATAGGGCCTTGGTTTTTCCGCTTTCTTGGGAGGGCTCACCACAATTTTGATAGAAAAAAACCAAAAAAAATGCCACAAAAGAGAAAAAGCAAGACCCACAAAAAAAGTCCGGTCCCAAAAAGACCAACTGCGATACTCCCTGAGATTGCGGCTTCTGCCGGCCATGGGCTTTATCCGCCCGCTTTCTGATTAGTCGCAATATTAATCTGAGACACACCGGCATCGCGGCAAAGATCCCAGATTTCAACGACACGCCCGAGAGAGGCGCCGGCATCCGCTTTTAAGAGCACGGTCTTGTTTTCATCGGCGGCAATCTTGATTTCACGAGTCAATTCAACGATAGTTGTGGGCATCTCATTCAAAAATAAAAGATCCTGCCCAGTCAGGGTCACTGTAAGATTACGACTGCTAAGGACTTCGCTGGTGATGGCTTTGGGCAAACTTACTTTGATGCCGGGCTGAATGACAAAGTTGGAAGTCAGCATGAAGAATATCAAAAGCAGAAACATCACGTCGATGAGCGGCGCGATATCCAACTGTCCTTTTTTAATTTCAGTTCTTCGTTTGAGCCTGGTGAATCTCATGCGGCGGCTTCTCCCCGATCGTTAGGATTCATTTTCATTGCGGCGTTCACCAAGAATGTTTAAGAGATCCGTGGCGCTTCGTTCCATATCCAAAACAAAACCATCCACGCGGCTCACCAGATAATTATAGGCAACATACGTCGGAATCGCCACGCACAACCCAAATACGGTCGTCAGAAGGGCTTGCCATATGCCCCCGGCAAGATCCCCCGGATTGACGGGGTTGACAGCGCCCGCCTTGGTTTCGATGACTTGAAATGCCGCAACCAAACCGGTGACAGTACCCAAAAGGCCCAATAGCGGCGCCACGTGCGCGACTGTCGCCAGAACCGGCAGATTTCGTTCAAGACGCGGAACTTCGTGCACGCTGGCATCCTCAATAGCCTCGCGGACTTCGTGGCGAGGACGGTCATGCTTTAAAATTCCCGCCTTTAGAAGGTTGGCAATTGGCCCGCCCGTCTTATCGCACAGGTCAAGAGCTTCCATAATTTTATTGCGCTTAATGGATTTTGAAATCTGCTCCATGAATGTTTTGGTATCGATTTCTTCCTGCCGCAGTCGTATAAGCCGCTCGATTACAATCGCAAACGCCACCACCGAACACAGCAGAATAGGCCACATGATAGGCCCGCCTTTTTGCATAAATTCCCACATACATTTCCCTCCCTTTATTTAATGATTTTTTCTTTCAAGTCCTGGCTTTCATACGTCCGTCCATCCGCCTTTAAAATTTCGGCGAGTTTTTCCCGTGCCTCTGAACGGTAAGGCTCTCGGGCTGGCGCGTTCATCACTTTTAAATACTCTAGCCGCGCCTGAGGCAGTTTTCCTTGAGAAACTAAAAAATCACCCACTTTTAAAAGACCTTTTGCGGCAAGCTCTGAGTCAGGAAACTTTTGCGCCAGCAGTTGCAGTTGCCCAACCGCACCCCAAATATCACCTTCGCGCTCATGAGTCATGGCGATAGCAAATAGCGCGTCATCCGCCTTGGCGCTATCGGGAAACTCAAGCCCTATCCTCTGATAATAAACTCGCGCCTTCTCATACTGCCCCTTATTGTAGCTGTATTCGCCCAAACCGTACAACACATCCGGCGCGTTGTCACTGCGCGGATACGCCGATAGATAATTTTCAAATTCGCGAACCGCCTCGTTTTCCCTTTTGGAATGGAAATAACACCACGCCTTTTGATAGCGGGAAAGCCTTCCGACTTCAGTCTGGGGGTATTGCGCGGATAACTGCTGATAAATCTCAAGCGCCTTATCATACTGCGCCAAACTAAAATAACCGTTGGCCATCTGAAATAAGCTCTTACTTTTTAGAAGGCTGTCCGGATAAAGCGCCTCCAATTTCTCAAAATGCTTTATCGCTTCGGCGGATTGATTTTTCTGCAGAAGCGCCGAGCCAATCTGGTACATCGCTTCGTCGCATAAATGACTGTTGGGAAAACGCAGCAACAGGCTTTGAAAACTTAAAATCGCTGAGTCGTGGCGTCCAAGACGGCCTAGGACAGCACCCACTTGATACTGCGCATAATCCGAATAAACACTCTCCGGAAAATCTTTCAAAACACGGTCATAGGACTCGAGTGATTTTTCCAACTCATTTTTTTCAAGATATGTATCGCCGATGCGGCAGAGAGCATTGGTCTTTAGGACATCGTCTGGCGTACTATCGGCGGCTCTTTGAAAATGGGCAACCGCCTCGTCGGGGCGCAATAATCGCACACACACCCAACCGAGATTATATTCAATTTCGGCCGCCAAGGGACTGCCCGGAAATTTCATGAGCGCCTGCTCATAAAAATCTTCGGCTTCCTGGTAGCGCTCTAATTCATACAACGACTGGGCTTTCCAAAAAAGGAATTCATCCATCAGATCAGCCTTCGGAAACAGCTGGATGATCCGGTCTAGCGTCTGCGCGGCTTCCGCAAACTTTTTAAGCTGCATCAGCGTGCGTGCGTGCCCAAAAAGAAACGAATCCAGCTCCGGGTTATGGGCCTCTTGACTCTCGGACAATGAAAAATAAACCAGCGCCTGCGGATAGAGTCCCAATCTAAAACTGCACCAGCCCGCCCGTTCAAGAGAGACCAAATAAAACTCACTGTCCTCTCCAAAATCCAGGCTCTTTTTAAAAAAATCGAGTGCCGCCGCGTACTGGCCGAGGCTGTAGAAACATTCACCCAGAAGATACTGGGCGGCAAGCGCTTTCGGGCTTAAAGGAAAATCCTGGATATAGGACTCGAGCTTGGCCGAAGCCTCTTCATATTTTTTAGCCTCGTAATCATACTGCCCAATTTTATAGCGGGCCTCCGTAGCCAATGGGTCCAGTGGAAACTCTTTTGCGATTTCCTCCATGATTTCAATCGCTTCAGCAAGGCCGCCGGTTTCTCCCAGACACCAGGCTGCAGAGAATTTGGCATGAATATAAAATTTAGAGGCGGGGAATTGATTTAAAATTTTCTGATAAAACCTCAGTGCTGAAATATAGTCCTTGGCTCTAAAATAGGTTTCCGCGGTCCAATACGCCGCCTCTTCCTCCAAAGGGAGTCCGTCGGAGTCATTTAAGAGGGATTCCAGCGTCTTGGACGCCTCGCCCAATTCTCCTCTCTCAAACTGCGCCCGGCCCAAAAGAAATCTCACCGAACCTGTTTTTTTGGACCCGGGATATTTTTCTAAATAGTCCAATGCCTTTTCCTTGACGACAGAATAAAATTTATCTCTATAGGCTTGTCGGATGGAAGTGTAATCAACTTCTTCGGTTGTTTCGGCGAAAGCGTTTAAAGCGACAAAAAACAAAATAAATATCAATCCAACGCCCCCTAACCCCCTCTTTGTCAAAGAGGGGGAAAACGTACACGATCCGCCCTCTTTATTTAAAGAGGGGGTTAGGGGGCGTTCAATCACTTCAAGACTTCCTTTAGAAATTTTCCGGTATAGGACTTTACGTTCCTCGCCACTTCTTCAGGGGTGCCTGTGGCCACCACCTCCCCGCCTTTGTCGCCTCCTTCGGGTCCCAAATCAATCACATAATCAGCTGTTTTGATCACATCCAGATTATGTTCGATGACCAGCACGCTGTTCCCCTGGTCTACCAACTGCCCAAGCACCTTGAGCAAGCGGTCGATGTCCGCAAAATGGAGTCCCGTTGTCGGTTCATCCAAAATATAAAACGTGCGCCCCGTCGCGCGCTTGGAAAGCTCCGTCGCCAACTTCACCCGCTGGGCTTCGCCGCCCGAGAGAGTCGTGGACGCCTGTCCAAGTTCGATATAATCCAGTCCCACATCGTGAAGCGTCTGAAGCTTGGAGCGCACCATCGGAACGTTGGCAAAAACATCCAGCGCTTCCTCCACGCTCATGGACAACACATCGGAAATGGACTTCCCCTTGTACTTGACCTCAAGCGTCTGTTCATTAAAACGTTTGCCCTTGCACACTTCACAAGTCACGTAAACATCCGGCAAGAAATGCATCTCAATCGTCTTCACGCCGTCGCCTTCGCAAGCCTCACAGCGGCCGCCTTTGACATTAAAACTAAATCGTCCCGGTTCATAACCGCGCATGCGTGCATCCGGCAGTTTGGAAAAAATATCGCGGATCGGTCCAAAAAGGCCGGTGTACGTCGCGGGATTAGAACGCGGCGTGCGGCCAATCGGCGATTGATCAATTTCGATAATTTTGTCGAGCTTCTCGGCGCCCGTGATTTTTTCATGTTTGCCAGGCACGGCTTTGGATCCATAAATCGATCGAGAGAGCCCCTTGAACAAAATCTCATCCACCAAGGTGCTCTTGCCTGATCCTGAGACGCCGGTCACGCAAGTCAGCACACCCAAAGGAATTTCGACATCGATATTTTTTAGATTATTTTCAGCGGCTTTCTTGATGATGATTTTCTCCGCTTTTTGGATAATTCTGCGTTTGGCGGGTATGGCGATCTTTAACTGGCCATTTAAATATTTTCCTGTGATCGATTTTGGGTTTTTCATGACTTGGGCCGGGGTGCCTTCTGCCACAATGTGGCCGCCGTGCTTGCCGGCGCCAGGGCCTATGTCCACCAGATAATCCGCACGCTTCATTGTCACCTCGTCATGCTCCACGACGATCAGTGTATTCCCTAGATCCCGCAGAGCCATCAGCGACTCGAGCAATTTTTCATTATCGCGTTGATGAAGACCGATCGATGGCTCATCCAGCACGTACAACACGCCGATCAAACCCGACCCAATCTGGGAGGCCAAGCGAATGCGCTGAGCTTCTCCGCCCGACAACGTGCCGCTCATGCGATCCAGCGAGAGATAACCCAAACCCACATTTTTCATGAAACCAAGGCGCGCGCGGACTTCTTTTAATATCTGGTGAGCAATTTTTTCATCCGGCTCGGAAAATCGCAGTTCCCTGAAAAATTTATCTGCATACTCAATAGAAAAGGCGGTCATGTCCATGATGCTCTTATCATCCACTTTCACCGAAAGAGCCGAAGGCTTTAAACGCTTGCCATGACACTCTTGGCAGGGTTCTATGCTCATGAATTTATTAATTTCTTCCTTCATGAATTCGGATTCGGTCTCCTTGAAACGCCTTTGGAGATTGGGAATAGCGCCTTCCCAGCCATCGGCCCATCGACTGCGGCGTGAAGAGGGCGAATCGCTATCCTGATCCTCCTCGCCAAAAAGAACCAGATCCCTCTGTTGGCGATTTAGTTGATTCCAGGGAGCGTCCACATCAAAACCATGGCGATCAGCCAAATGCCGCAATTGCCGACGGTAATAAATCACTAGCGACTTACCGCCCCGGTTCCAGGCGGCAATCGCACTGCGAACCGGCTTTGTTTTGTCCGGAATCAAAAGCTCGGGGTCAATCTTTAGGCAATTTCCCAGTCCGTCACAGCCGGGACAGGCGCCGTAAGGACTATTGAATGAAAAAAGCCGGGGTTCTGGCGGAGGAAAACTAATACCGCAATGAATGCACGCATAAAGCTCGGAAAACATCTCATCGGGCTTTGCCCCGCCCTTGCCCGCCGATGCATTGGTGGTGGGCTCATACGCAATTTTGATCGTTCCCTTGCCCGTCTTAAGCGCCGCCTCCACCGAATCTGTGAGTCTTTTTTTTCCGCCAGAGGCGGATCCGCCTTCGGCGGATAAAATCAAGCGGTCCACCACGATATCAATCGTATGTTTTTTCTTTTTATCAAGCGTAATACTTTCAGAGATTTCGCGCGTGACCCCATCGACGCGCACGCGCACAAAACCTTCTTTTTGGATATCCTTAAAAATTTTGTGGTACTCTCCCTTACGGCCTTCGATGGCAGGTGCGAGAATTTGAATTTTGGTTCCGGCGGGATTTTGCAATATTTGTTCAACGATTTCTTGCGCGCTTTGCTTAGTGATTTTGCGCCGGCATTGATAGCAATGAGGCACCCCGATTTTGGCAAACAGCAGCCTTAAATAGTCATATATTTCTGTGGTTGTCCCCACCGTCGAGCGCGGATTGGATCCGGCTATTCTCTGTTCAATGCTGATTGCCGGTGACAGGCCCTCGATGTATTCCACGTTGGGTTTCTGCATTTGATCCAAAAATTGGCGGGCGTAAGCCGAAAGGCTTTCCACATACCTCCTCTGGCCTTCAGCATAAATCGTGTCAAACGCAAGCGAGGACTTCCCGGAGCCGCTTAAGCCGGTGAATACCACCATGGCGTTTCGGGGGATTCTCAAATCTATTCCCTTAAGATTGTGTTCGCGGGCATTCTTAACAAAAATCGTGTCTTTTTCCATGAGGTGAGCCTTTAGGTTATTTTTTGGTCTTTCAAAATTTCAGGAATTGGGCGGGCATCGATGCGTATTCCCCCGTCATGCTCAATCAGTAAGGTGTAAATAGTGCCTGGAATAAATACGGACCCAGGCGCCTCAATTTGCGCGTTTTTAATCCCGCGTCTTGACCGCTCGACAGGATCCAGCGCGTATTTCCAAAACCTCTGCCACACTTCTTTCTCAAAATAATTGGCCGTTTCGCCAACCCGGTAGCCTTGCGGGATTTCATTGGCGGGCGCGATCACCATTTCCTCGGTATTTTTACCGTCCAACACAAACGCTTTTAAAAAAAGATAAATACTTTTTCCTTTCATGCGGTTTCCTTGCTCCACATACTTATCATCAAAGCGCACCACCAGCGTCTGAAACTGAATCAGATTGCCTTTGAACGTAAAATATTTTGGTTTTAGGGGATGGCCTTTCACGTCGTATTCCAGAAATTTAATCGTGGTGGTGTATTTGCGGGTATATTCGTCGAGACTGGAATCGGTCACAAGCACTTCGGCGATGCGAGATTCCGCTTTCAGGTTATGAATGATCTGACGCATCATTAGGAATTCAAAAACAAATTTGTAAGCGATGATGAACAAAAAGAAAAGGACCGCAAGGATTAAAAAATTTCTTAATATTTTTTGAATTCCCCCGAACATCAGTGTGTCCTGGGAAGTCTCGGGGAGGGTGTGGCCCCTTTCTTACGAAATAACCGCTCTTTTGCCAACTTTGCAAAAACATTAAACGCATTTCTTTCGCGGAATTTTACGGCAAGCTTAATGGTCTCAATCACTGCCCATACCGCATAGACCACTGTAATTTCTTCGCGGATGCCAGGAAAAAAGAACTGCGCAATCCACAAAACAAAGAGCCCTACCGCTTCCCGCCAATTAAAATCCATGCTCGCCAGAAAAAGAAACCCCAGATAGGACTGCACGATCGTCAAAAGAATCTCCAGTTGTTGATGAGAATCAAACACGATCGGATTAGAAGACTTTGTCGCATAAGCAAAAATAAAAGGAATAGTAGCCACCAGGATCGTCCATTGATTGATCGAGGAAGAAACAAAATTCGTCAGTGCCATAGGCGCTTTGGATACTTTGCGGGCCCAATGAAAAGCGGAAAGTTTTTCAGGAAACTCGCTTAAGAAAGGCGCCATCCATTGGACAAATACAAACTGTGAAATCCCAAAAGTGACCGCCAGCGCCAGCATGGAATCAAGAAATGGATGCGCGCCAAACCAAAGAATCAGCGTCCCTGTTGCCAGCAAAGCAAATATCGCAAAATAGCTGCGCGGCTTGCCTAGCTTCATCACCCAGCGCGGAACACGGCCCAAGTCCTCAAGTCCTTCGGCATCCTGAGGAGGCATGAGCGATAGGAGGTAAAGGTAAAAGAAATAGATCGCGGCCAGCGCTACCCCATCCCACATCGAAAGCGTTGCTTTCAAATAAATCCACACAAAATAAGCCAGCGCCGGCAATAGCGCCAGCACCGTGATGGAATGCTCCTCTTCCATTTGAATCGCCATCAATTCTTTCTTGCCTGTCTTTTTTTGTCGAAAGTACCAAGCAACAAAGTACACCATCGGCCAGCCCAGGCCGACAAAAAGACGCAAAGATCCCGTAAAATTGGCAGTAATCAAATGCATTTGCTCAGGATTAGTGGCCGCTTCCATCGTGATGGCGGCCTCCACGGCAAACTCAGGAAGAGTCTGCACCCACGCCAGCACCGCCAGCGCCAGCCCTTGCGAAATATAAAATTGACCGCACTCCGCCGCCCAGGCAATAAGAATTGCCGCGAATATGATTGCCGGAAATGTCCAAAGGGCGTGTAAGGATTCCATAGGGTTCTTATCATAGCATGAGGCCTGACAGCTGTCACTTTTTTGGGAGTTTAATGGCTGGCAGCGGCCTGGTTTTTAAGCGTACTGCTTTAAAATTGGTTGGTTAAATTCGCCCATTCCTGCAAAGTAAGCGTTTCCGGCCGGCGCATGGGGTCTACACCAATGGCGCGAAGCGTCGCATCTAGGTTTTTTTTTGAAAACACAGCGTCCTCATCAGAAGCCAGCGCATTTAAGAGCGTTTTTCGCCTTTTTTGGAAAGCTCGGCGGACAATCGAAAAGAAAAGAGCTGTATTCTTCACTTCATGCTCCGCTTTTTTAAGAAAAGTAAGACGTATCACCGCCGAATCCACTTTAGGCGCGGGAGAAAACGAAGCAGCTTTTATTCTTTTTAAAATCGAAACTTCCGCGTGATACCGCAAAAAAACAGATAGCGGCCCCCAGGCTTTAGTGCCGGGCTTTGCTTCCAACCGTTCGGCTACCTCCCACTGGACCGTCAGCACAGCCGCCAACACAAAATCCTTCTGGAGAATTAACCATTCGAGAATTGGGCTTGTGATGTTATAGGGAATATTGGCACACACTTGAACCGGCAAGCCGCCAGATAAATCAGAAATCTTCGTTTCTAAGATATCCCCCTCCACGACCTGGAATTTTTTATTTTTAAAATAGTTTTTTAGAAAATCAACGTAAGCCGGATCCTTTTCCACCGCGATGACATCGGCCCCGTGACTTAGCAAGAAGCGTGTCAAAAAACCAAGTCCCGGCCCGATCTCTATCACTTTTTCGTCTTTTTTAAAATTGGGCGTATTGGCAATAAACTCAAGCACGCCTTCATCTACCATAAAATTCTGCCCGAGTTTTTTCCGAGCGGCGGCTTCAAGATTGCGAAGCAGGTACTTGGCTTCTTCTTTAAGTTCGGGCATGGCGTTTTCGGTGGGCAGAAATTTGAATGGCAAGGCGTATCGCTTCCAGCATAGACCCGGGATCCGCTTTAAAGCTCGAAGCAATGTCATACGCGGTGCCATGATCAGGCGATGTCCGCACAAAAGGAAGGCCCAGCGTCACGTTCACTCCATGACCGCGAGAAATCATCTTTAGCGGAATCAACCCCTGGTCGTGGTACATACAAATCTGGGCGTCATATTTCCCCTGATAAGCATCATAAAAAAGCGCATCAGGCGATAAAGGGCCCGTGACAACTCCTTTGATCTTTTTTTTAGCTGAGATAACCGCGGGACGAATCTGTTCAATTTCTTCACGGCCAAAACTTCCCTTTTCGCCCGCGTGAGGATTTAACCCGCAAACCACCAGTCGAGGCCTTTGAATTCCAAACGATCGACGCAGCTCAAAATCAGCCATCAGGATGGTTTCCTCGACTCTATTTTTTAAAATTTTTGAGGGCACATCTTTTATCGCCACGTGCCGCGTCACCAACACCGTTCGAAGTGGTCCGCCAACGAGCATCATTTCATATTTTTTTGTTCCCGAAAGCTCGGCTAAGTACTCCGTGTGACCCGGCATCATAAAACCAGCCTTCTTTAAGCCAGCCTTGTTAATGGGCGCCGTCACAATGGCTTCAACCTTCCCTTGCATGGCAAGACTAGCCGCCAGATCAATCGATGCTACCGCCAAACGTGTCTGCGCGTCGACCGATCGGCCCAACACCACTTTTTTGGAGTAAGCCCTATCAAAAAAATAAACTAAAGGGATTTTGACTGATAGCTTTCGCAGAAGCTGGGAATAAATCGTTTCAGGTCCCAATAAAACAATATTTTTTCTTTCAAAGGGAGTGAGCCGGGCAAGCGCTTTTAGAGTTACTTCGGGACCGATGCCGCCGGGGTCTCCCAACGTGATGGCAACTCGCCAGGCTGCGCCCTGAGCCTGTCGAAGGGCGGAGTGCTGAGCCTGCCGAAGCGCAAAGTCCTGAGCCTGTCGAAGGATCACGAGCGAATCGAGATATAGGCGTTTTTACGCAGGCCGGCTATCCAAGTGTCGATTCTTCTTTTTACTTTCTCTTTAAAAATTAAATCCTGAATCTGATCGCGCACCTCTGCTAGCGGTTTTGCGGAAGCAGCCTGCTTCTCAGTGACTTTAAAGAGATGGTAACCAAGAGCACTTTTGATGGGTGGTGTCGTTTCGCCTAGAGGAATTAAAAAAACTTTTTCATCAATTTCTCCCAGCAGCTGCCCTTTCTCTACCCAACCCATTTCACCGCCGGCCTTGGCTTCAGTGCCTTCCGAGTAGGTTTTCGCCAACTCTTCAAACGGCTTACCCTCTTTAATTTGCGCGGCAAGGCTATCGGCAAATACTTTTGCTTCCTCGGCTGAGCGCGAACCCTCTCGCACAAGGATTTGCTGGAGTTTGACACGCTCGTTTTGGGTAAAATCAGACTCATGCGCCTTGTAATGAGCGCTAATTTCTCCCGGAGACACAGACACTTTGGACCGCACCTCATAATTGACAAATTTTTGAGTCATCGTCTGATCGTGAAACCGGTTCCATAACCGCTTTTCGGTCAACCCCTGATCGTCCAGCGCTTTCAAAAATTGTTCGCGGTCGGGAAATTTATTACGTACTTCCGTCAGCATCTCATCCACTTCGATATCCTTGACGATCACCAATTTTCTTTTTGCTTCGCTTAAGATTAGTTTATCCTCAATCAGTTTATTTAAAAATTCCTGCCTGGCGGATTTAAGCCTGGCATCGAGTTCCCCGCCAGTATAAAGCGTCCTGAATTGAGCCGACACCGGAGCCATCACTAAATCTAGATCATGGTCGGTAATAATCTCATCGTTAACGACGGCGACAATTCGCTCAATGACCTCGTTAGCCCTAGCGGGGACCGCTGCAAAGAAGCATCCCGCAAAAAGAAGGCCCAATAGAATAGAATGTGTATTTTTTTTCATGATTTTAGTTTCAGGGCTTCCAGTTTCTTCTCATCCACATCCACCCTGACGTTTCCTTTCAGTTTTTCCACCAGCGCCCTAAAAGCCCTGGATCTTTTTTCGCTGACAAGCCGTTGCTCGACAAGACCTTTCACATCACGAAATTCTCTTAAAGTTGGCTCGAGACTATCCGTCAATCGGATCACATGGTATCCAAACGGAGACTTAATCGGGCCGTTTAACTCCCCCTTCTTCATCTTAAAAACAACTTCCTCAAACTCGGGCACAAAACGCCCTTTTTGAAAAAAACCAAGATCCCCTCCACGAATCGCCGTCGCGTCCAACGAATTCCGGCGGGCCATGTCCTCAAAATCAGCCCCTTGCAAAATAGCTTCTTTGATCAAAGCCGCTTCTTGCTCGGTTTTGACAAGGATATGCGACGCGCGCAGAGTCAGCGTCGTCATAAATTCCTCTTTGTGGGACTGATAGTATTTCTGCGCTTCGTCAGCACCCAGCACTATTTTATCATCCACTTCCTTCTCTACCAAACGCGCAATTAGGATCTTGCGATGAGCCGATTCCAGAAGCGCTTGGACTTCGGGGTCCTTTTCAAGGTTGCGCTTTTTAGCTTCCTTGCTTAAAAAATGTTCCGCCACTAGGTCCTCCAGAAATTCTTTTTTCCGGCGAATGACAAAATTCTGCACATCCTTGGGCATTCCTTCAATCCTTTGGATAAATTCCGTGTCCGTGAGGGTTACGCCGTCAAAACGAGCCAACACGGCGCCGCCCGAAGATTTGGACGAGCATCCGATTAGAAATAAAGCTAAAATGAAGAAGGAGATTTTTTTCATTGGCATGCTGATATTGGGTTCCAATATACCACTTTCATTGTTTCCTTAGGAACTTTTCTTAAGCGCTTGCACGGTTTCTCTCAATATCCGACAATACAAATCAAAGCCAATGCTTGAAATATAGCCGTGCTGCTCGGTCCCAAGAATGTTCCCCGCGCCGCGAATCTCAAGGTCTTCCATCGCCACATTAAAACCGGAGCCTAAATAGCTAAATTTTTCAATGGCGGTAAGCTTCCGACGGGACTCTTCGGTCAAAATGGTGCCCTTGGGCACCAACAGATAAGCATACGCGCTACGGTCAAACCTTCCCACTCTCCCCCTGAGCTGGTACAGCTCCGATAGCCCAAAGTGGTCTGCTCGATTAATGATCAGCGTATTAGCATTGGGAATATCGATTCCCGATTCAACGATCGTCGTAGACACCAACACATCCACTTCTCCGTGAATAAATTTTTTCATGACGTCCTCCAGTATCCGCGAGGGCATCTGCCCATGCCCCATGGCGATCCTAGCCCCGGGAACCAACTGGGATATTTTTTTAACAATTCCCTCAATTCCTTTGACGCGATTATGAATAAAAAAAACCTGCCCCTTGCGCGAGAGCTCTTTAAGTATCGCCTGCCGAATGACCGCATCGCTGGCTTCCATCACCATGGTCTTTACGGGTTTGCGTCCGGCAGGCGGCGTGTTGATCGTCGACATATCCCGGGTCCCCACCAAGGACATGTAAAGCGTACGCGGAATCGGCGTCGCGGTAAGCGTCAAGACATCCACCACAAGCCTTAATTTTTTTAAATGCTCTTTGTGCCGCACCCCAAAACGTTGTTCCTCATCAATCACGACCAGTCCCAAGTTTTTAAAGGACACATCCCGCGACAAAAGACGGTGAGTGCCAATCACGATGTCACATCCTCCGCTTTGGATCGCCGCCACGGATTCTTTAAGCTGGCTGGGCGTCTGGAAACGAGAAAGCATGCGAATCGACACGGGGAAATTTTTCATCCGTTGGCTGAATGTTTCATAGTGTTGCTCCGCCAAAAGTGTGGTCGGCACAAGAATGGCCACCTGCCGCCCGCCCATGACGACCTTAAACGCGGCGCGCAAAGCGACCTCCGTCTTCCCATAACCCACGTCCCCACACAACAACCGGTCCATGGGTGCCGCCGATTCCAGATCCGCCTTCACCGCTTCAAGCGCCTTTTCCTGATCCGGTGTTTCTTGGTAAGGAAATTCGTCTTCCAGTTTTTTTTGCCATTCGGTGTCGGGCGCAAAACGATGGCCCTGGAGCAAGCGCCGCTTCGCTTGCACGTCCAACAGTTCCGTGGCAAAAGAAAGCACCCCTTTTTGAGTTTTTTCCTTTAATTTTTCCCAAACTTTAGAACCAAGACGCGACAAATCGGGCCGTATCTTTCCAAAAGCAATGTAGCGCTGAATCAAATGCAAATCTCGCAGAGGCACGTACAGAAAATTCTTCTGGGCAAATTCCAAAGCCAGATGATCGCCTTCCTCAAGATCCTGTTGATTCTTAATTTTTTTTATGCCGCGAAATCGTGAAATACCGTGAAGCACATGAACCACCAAATCCCCCGGTTCAATATCAACAAAAGGGTCTAGCGGCGCTTCATAGCCTTGTACTGAAAGAAATTCCTTGGGTCGGACATGTTTGCCCTGGTGAGAGCCGCTTTTAATCGGCAAGATCATCAACATCTGATGAGGCTCAAGACGCTGCCCCGTCTGGGGGTCGTAGGTATAAATACTTTCAACAAGATCGTGATTGAGCTCCATGCGGACAGGCAGAGAAAAATGGGTAGGGAAAATATCGACGATACTGCCGCGAATGCCAAAGTCGCCCTCGACAGCCGGCAATTCACAGCGGCGGTAACCAAATCCAATCAAAGTGCGGGCAATGGTTTCAAATTGAATCTGTTTGCCGGAATAAAACTCAAGAGTTTCAAACATCGTAGACTACATTTTTAGAGGAGCGGAAACCCCCAGAAGCCCGAGGCCCTGGCGCAATACCAACTGCGTGCAGTCAATCAACACCAACCGCGCCGCCGTCAATTCATCATCTTCGGTCACCACACGGTTCTCCGCATAAAAGCGATGGAAGGCAGCTGCCAGCTCCATCAAGTAAGGCACCAGGCGGTAGGGCTCAAGGGTATTGGCCGCGCCTAGCACGGCCTCCCCAAAACCGGACAATAGCTGCATCAGGCGTATCTCTTGAGCGCTAGAAAGCTTGTTTAAAATTGGGGGCGCCACTGCCTCTGAAAAAGCGCTGGGCAGAGCCCCTGTTTTTTCCTTAAAAGCATTTTTAATACTTTCAATTCTCGCGTGGGCATACTGAATGTAAAAAGCGGGGTTTTCCGGCGTCTGGCTCTTGGCAAGCGCCAGATCAAAATCAAGATGCGCATCAAATTTTCTCATTACAAAAAAGAACCGTCCCGCATCTTTTCCCACCTCGTCCAAAATCTGCCGAAGGGTCACAAACTCCCCCGCCCGCGTCGACATACGTACCTGCTTATCCCCTTCAAACAAGGTAACCAATTGCGCAATCAGCACCCGGACTTGGTTCGGATCATGCCCCAGCGCCGCCTGGGAGGCCTTTAGACGCGCAATATACCCGTGATGGTCAGGCCCCAAAATATCGATAATCTCGTCGAACCCACGCTTAAACTTCTCGTGGTGGTAAGCAATGTCCGGAGTCAGATAGGTGTAGCTCTTATCGCTTTTAATCAACACACGATCTTTGTCATCGCCAAAATCAGTCGAGCGCAGCCACACCGCCCCTTCGCCTTCATAGACAACCCCTTTATCCTTAAGTTCCTGGAGAGTTTTTTCAACTTTCCCAGAAGTGCCGAGCTCCTTCTGGCTGTAATAATGATCGAAGGTGACGCTAAAATCCGCCAAGTCCTTCTGAATCCCTAAAAAAATAGTGTCTTTGGAATAATCGGTACAAAGCGCCAGGCGTTCTGCGGTCGGCATTTGGCGTAGCTTATCGGCGCCCTGCTCGGCAATCAGCTTTTCGGCAATAGCCGCTAGGTAATCGCCTCGGTAATAATTTTCAGGAATTTCGTTCGAAGTTCCCGTCAATTTTTCTTCCACGCGGAAATCCAAAGA
This sequence comes from Candidatus Omnitrophota bacterium, assembly GCA_945877765.1. Lineage (GTDB taxonomy): Bacteria > Omnitrophota > Gorgyraeia > 2-02-FULL-51-18 > 2-02-FULL-51-18 > CAMDWQ01. The sequence continues at coordinate 24,279 of CAMDWQ010000012.1, forward strand.
CTTTCCCAATGTCTGAATTTGCACGCCCTCGTCGTTGTTATAATATTCCTTGGTAACGCGGTGACCGCAAAATTGGAGAATCTTGGCCAGTGCATCCCCCAGCGCCGCTTGTCGTCCGTGGGCAACCGTCAAAGGTCCGGTGGGATTAGCGCTGACAAATTCCAGGAGAATGTTTCTTTTGGTTTCCGGCACCAAGCGTCCAAAATCAGCCCGTTCTTTTTTAATCCGGTTCAAAACGCCGGTAATCTGGTCTCTGGTATAGTAAAAATTAATAAAGCCGGGACCCTCCACCGCAATCTTCTCCAAACCACTGGCTAGCGTTGAGGCTTGTATCGCCTGCCAGAGTTCTTTTGAAAAAGTTTCCGCTAGGGCACGCGGCGGTCTTTTGGTCTCTTTGGCAATTTTTAAAATTAGGTGAGTCGAGAGATCCCCAAATTTTTCCTCCTTGGGAACTTGAAGCGATGCTTCCACTTCCGCTTCGGAGATAGAAACGGGGTAAGCTTTTAATGTTTCCAAAAAAAGATGGGTAAGTTGTTTTCTGACGTCGTTCATGATTATCCGGCGTTATTTAAATATTTCTTTTTAGGAGCGTCGCCCCAGAGGTTTTCAATGTCATAATATCTTCTCACATCATTATAAAATACGTGCACCACGACATCCCCATAATCCATCAAAATCCACTGCGCGTCACGATAGCCTTCTTTATGCCTGACACGCAAACCTTCTTCCTTTTCCATGGTATCTTCAATGTGGTCTGCAATTGTTTTCACGCGTACGGATGAAGGCGCTCCCATCAGGATGAAATATTCGCATATCGTGGAGCGTTGACCCATCTCCATCACGACAATATCCTCGGCCTTGCGGTCGTAGGCAGTTTTACAGATCAATTCAATCTTCTTCTTTGTGTCGATGTCAGACCTCCGCTATTTTATTATTTTGAAAAATATTTTTTTAGATCCGCCGCAATAGCCTTTGGCACCAAATCTTGAACTGACTTTTTAGCACGCAGCCGCTTCCTGAGCCCCGAGGAAGAGACATCCAAAGCTTCAAATGGCAACTGCAGTACGGGGAAATGGGTATTCTCCCATTGAAACCCAGGACGCGAAGCCACGACGAAGTTGCAGAGCTTAAAAATTTTCTCCACCGACTTCCACTGCGATAAATTTTTCAAGGAATCCAGCCCGGCTAAAAAATATATCTTTGCATTTTTGCCAACCTTACGTCTAAAAAAATTTAAGGTGTCCACCGTATAAGATTTCCCGCCGCGGTCAATCTCACAGGTTGAAACTGAGAAATCGGGATAGGTTTTAAGCGATTTTTTTAAGAGTTGTACACGAAAAGACGCCGGCAGTAGGTCCTTGTCGGACTTAAGCGGCGGTTGGAATGACGGGACAAAATAAACATGGCTCAAGTTTAGCTGGGAAAATGCCGACTCAGCAAGCGCCAGATGACCGCAGTGCACGGGGTTAAAGCTTCCACCAAAAACGCCGATACGCATTACGAACGAACCTGCCCCGTTCCGGTGACCACGTATTTATAGGAAGTAAGCTCTTCTAGGCCCATAGGACCGCGCGCATGAAGCTTATCGGTTGAAATGCCCATCTCGGCTCCCATACCAAACTCTCCCCCATCATTAAAACGAGTGGAGGCGTTCACAAAGACACAGGCGCTATCAACGGATGAGGTAAAAAAATCGGCTGTTTTTTTATCTTGAGTCACAATCGCATCCGAGTGACGCGATCCGTATTTCTGAATGTGTGCCACCGCGGCCTTGGCGTCCTTGACAACCCGCACTGCAAGAATCAAATCAAGATACTCCGCATGCCAGTCTTCCTCGGATGCTTTTTTGGCATCGGGAATAAGTTTGAGCGTTTTTTGGTCGCCTCTGATTTCAACGTTTTTTTGGCGCAGCTCGAGTGCCAGTGTCGGCAAAAAAGAGACCGCCACCGCTTCGTCCACAAGCAAAGTTTCCATTGCGTTGCAAACCCCTGGATTTTGGGTTTTAGCGTTGATCACAATCGAGGCTGCTTTTTTTAAATCTGCTTTTTTGTCCACAAACACATGGCAGACGCCCTTGTAGTGCTTAATCACCGGAATTTTCGAAACTTTCGCCACTTGTCGGATCAACCCTTCCCCGCCGCGTGGAATCACAAGGTCGATAGACTCGCTCAAAGTCAGAAGTTTTTTTACCGACTGACGGTCTCGGGTTGTCACAAGCCCAAAAGCGCCGGCTGGCACCCCTATTTTTAAAGCCGCTTTTTTGAGGACATTAAATAGAATACGGTTTGATTGCAGCGCTTCGCTGCCGCCTTTTAAAATCACACCATTCCCTGACTTAAGGCAGAGCGCCATACAATCAGCAGTGACATTAGGACGTGATTCATAAATAATTAAAATGACACCCAGCGGCACTCCGACCTTCTGAATAAGCAAACCATTAGGTCTCTTGCGTGACCAAATCACACGATTCACCGGGTCTTGGAGGCTGGCAATGAGATTAAGAGAATCGGACATCCCCTGGATTTTTTTGTCGCTAAGCTCAAGACGGCTGACTAGACTCGCCGCTAGGCCTTTATTTTTAGCAGCCTCAACGTCTTTTTTATTTTCATTCAAAATCATATCTTGATTCTTCAGAACAGCGGCAGCCATGGCTTTCAGCGCGGCATTTTTTATTGCAGAGGGTAAAAGCGAAAGTGGGTACGACGCCTTTTTGGCTAGAGCGGCGATCGCGCTCATTGAGGAGACATCCATCCTATTTCCCGTTTCGTATCTGTTTTGAAAAATGCAATGCCCAGTTTTTGCGGATTTGCCCTTTTTTTATTTGGGGCAAAAAAAACGTACCGATGTCTTCACCGGCAAACAGACGCAGAAGCACATCATGCTCACGCCCCCCCGCCAAGAAAACCGGCACCCCCGAATCCACACTCATCCGCACCGCTTTTAGCTTAGAATGCATTCCGCCGACAGTAAAATCTTTTTTCTGATCGCGAACATGGGCAAAAATTTGCTCACCAATTTTTTCGACAAATTGGATACGCTGTCCATCCCCGGAAGCGGAGCGCGCGTAAAGCCCGTTAGTATCCGAAAGAATGGTCAGAGCATCAGCCTCCAACAGAATAGCGATCAGTGCCGAGAGCCTGTCGTTATCACCGAAGCGAATCTCATCCGTAGCCACCGTATCATTTTCGTTGATGATCGGCACTAAACCCCGGCGCTGGATTTCCTTGAGCGTACGCTTGGCATTCGTAAAACGATTTTTGTGAGCTAAATCGTCCCACGTCAGGAGCACTTGCGCTGTTGAAAATCCGCGCCGCGAAAAAGCTTCCTCCCAGCATTGCATCAAGTATCTTTGGCCCACGGCTGCCGCCGCTTGCAAACCTTGCATGGTGCGAGGACGCTTTTTTTCCTTTAAAATGACCATCCCTGCCCCAATCGCGCCAGAGCTCACCACAGAGACACGAATCCCTTTTTTTAAAAATACAGAAATTTGCGACGCTAGAGCGTCCAAGCGATTTTTGTCAAATTGCCCGTCTCGGGTCAGGATTGAAGTCCCTACTTTGACGACCATTGAGCGTATCGCCTTGGTAAAATTTTTTCTCATACCGAGGACCGTAGTTTATTCAAAAGAGCTGGCACTCCCTCACCCGTCACCGCGGAAATGGGGAAAATCTCTTTTTTTATCTTTTTTTTGAATTCTTTTAGGCGCTCTTTGGCTTCCGGTACATCCATTTTATTAGCCACAATGATTTCGTGTTTCTCCGCCAGTTTTTCTGAGTAACCTGAAAGCTCGGCGCGTAAAGCACGGTAATCCGAAATCGGGTCCCGCCCATCCACCGCCGCAAAATCAATTACATGCAAAAGAATTCGTGTGCGTTCCACATGCTTTAAAAATTCAAGCCCAAGCCCGCGTCCTTCATGCGCCCCTTCGATGATACCTGGAATGTCCGCCAAAACCAGTGTTTGCCCATCGTCTTCAAATTTTACCACACCAAGAATCGGATTTTTAGTCGTAAAGGGATAGGGCGCTATTTTTGAACGAGCATTGGACACGCGCGAGATCAAAGTAGATTTTCCCGCATTGGGAAACCCCACCAGCCCCGCATCCGCAATCAGTTTTAAACGCAGCAAGATATCTTTTTGCTCGCCAGGCTCACCGGGAGTGGCCTCATTTTTTTTATCATTGCCTTTGCCGGCAGCTCCGCCCTTGCAAACGACCACACGCAAGCCAATATGATCCAAGTCTCGCAGGAGCTCTCCCGTTGCTCTGTCAAAAACTTCAGTACCTGGAGGCACGCCAATCACCCGGTCCGCCGCGCAATAGCCGGTCTTAAAACTACTGGAGCCGTTTCCGCCCTTATCAGCTTCAAACTGGCGGTTCATTTGAAAATCTAGGAGGGTTTGAATGTTGGGCTGGGCTTCCAAAATAATCGATCCACCGTCACCCCCGTCCCCTCCAGTAGGCTTGTAATGCCTCGGCCTAGAACGGTCAAGGCTATGACAGCCTTTTCCGCCAGCACCGGCAATACACGTAATGACTGCTTCATCAACAAACATAGTTAGCCCTTGGAAAGAAAATCAATGGGTAAGACTGGCGAGAGAAGCTTAAACAGCGTCTGAAGGGATAATGTTCACTCGATAAGACGGTTTGAAGCTTACAATCCCGTCCTTCAGAGCAAAAATCGTAAAATCGCGGCCTTGTGCCACATACAATCCCGGGCGAAAATTACTGCCCTTCTGGCGGACAATGATACTGCCGGCTGTCACAAATTCACCGCCATAGCGTTTGACGCCAAGGCGCTGGGACTGTGAATCGCGGCCGTTTTTTGAACTACCTAAACCTTTTTTATGTGCCATAAATCTTTAATCGCTTCTCTTTTGATACGCCTAAGCGTGAATAGATTTAATTTTTACTTTCAAATAATTTTGGCGATGCCCGCGCTTGGTGGCCGATTTCTCACGACGGATATATTTAAACGAAATTGACTTAGGCCCGCGAAACTCTTTAATGAGTTCAGCTTCGCAGTAAGCGCCTTTAAGAAAAGGTCTTCCCACATCCACCTTTGAGTCGTTGGAGACCAATAACACTTGATCAAGCTTGAGGACCTTGGATTTACCCAATTCCAATAGCTCGATGGAGAGCTCTTCGCCCTCTCGGACCTTATATTGTTTCCCGCCTGTCTTAATGATAGCAAACATAGTGTGAGAAATTACCATAGCTTCTTTCTTTTGTCAAGCACCCGTTTAAGTTTCACGTCTTCCACATGCAAATGCAAATCACCCACGAGCGAAATCCGATTTTGCGTCTGCGCTTCAATTGCGTGAATCATTTTACAATTATCTCGGCTTAGCACTTCAATGACATCCGGGCATGACGTTAGCTCCACATGTTCTTTGCGTATATTTTTTACAAATACCGACAACTTAAGAAGCGCGTCACTGGCCACCGTCTCCCTGGATTTGACAATACCCTTCCCCTGGCAATAAGGACACTCTTGGGTCGAGGCGCTTTCCAGACTCTTTCGCATCCGCTGACGAGTCATTTCTACCAGCCCCAGCTGCGAAAGATTAAGAAAACTTGTTTTCGCACGGTCGCGCCGTAAGGATTCCTCCAAGATTCTCAAAACCTGGCGGCGATGATCCGCCATTTCCATGTCAATAAAATCAATAATAATAATTCCGCCTAAATCTCTTAGGCGAATTTGTTTGGCAATTTCGCGAGCCGCCTCACAGTTGGTTCGAAACGCAGTTTCCTCAAGATTTTTGGTACCGGTAAATTTTCCGGTGTTCACATCGATCGCTACCAGTGCCTCCGTCTGTTCAATCACTAGATGCCCGCCGCTTTTTAGCGCCGCGCGGGGTTCATAAATCTTTTCAATCTCTCTTTGAATTCCATGAGCCGCAAACAAAGGCGCCTCGCCCCCATAAAGCAGAAGCTTCGGCCGCAAATTCGGCACCGCCGCCCGCATAAAGCGGTCGACCTTACGAAATTCCTCACGGTCATTGATCATGATGCGGTCAAAACTTTCGTTTAAGACGTCACGCACCATGCGTATAATGAGGCCATATTCCTCATGGACCGCTACCGGCGCTTTGTGGAGGGTGCAGCGGCGCTGAATCATTTTCCACTGATGGATTAAAAAACGGATATCACGCTCCAAGATTTTGGCATCACAACCCCAAGCAGCAGTCCGTACAATCAAACCGCTATCCTTAGGCAGATTGATAGCTTTGATGATCTGGCGGATTCGGTCGCGCTCCTTACGGTCATCGATACGTTTCGAGATGCCCACATGCGGGTGATGCGGCATAAACACGACAAATCGCCCCGCTAGCGATATCTGGCAGGTCAAGCGCGCGCCCTTTGTGCCAAAAGGCTCCTTCACCACCTGCACCAGCACCTCCTGGTCTTTTTTAAGGACATCCTGAATTAGGGGTATATTCTCACGCTTGTCACGGCGTCCGTGCGAGTGATGGGCTGTCTTTGGCGGGCTCTGGACAACAGCCTCAGCGTCTGGCTTGTCACCATTCTCCCCAAAATCCGCATCCTCTCCCTCAAGACCCCCTCCCAATACATCCGCGACATATAAAAAACCATTCTTTTCAAGCCCGATATCGATAAAAGCCGCGCCAATACCGGGCACAATCGAGCTGACTTTTCCTTTATAAATAGAGCCCACCAGCTGTTTGTCGCTTAGCCGCTCCACATAGTATTCTTCTAAGTGGCCATCTTCAACCACCGCCACTTTTTTTGTTTGAAATTCCAAACTAACCAAAATTTCCTTCTTCATCAAAAAATCTCCTTATCTAGGGTTCTCTTCCAGCAAAAAAAAGCGCACCGTAAAATCCGTTGATGGATTTCATCTGATGCGCTTTTTAAGCAGTAATTTAAATTTTAAAAAACCAGTCGACGTGGAAGCTTAAAACTTTTCCGTCTGCGGTGGATGTGCCATGGGCACAACTTGATCGTTGACCACTTCGACTGTCATAAAAAATAAAATATCTGTTTTAATTACTGCTGTTTCATGGTGCTTAAAAAGCTTTCCAATTAAAGGCGCATCGCCCAAAAACGGTACTTTTGTCTTTGTCGTTGATTTTTCTTCTTTAATCAATCCTCCGATAGCAATAGTTTGTCCTGACTTAATACGGACCTGAGTCACCGCTTCACGGGTGGTGAAGTGAGGTGCTTTGATATCCGCGGTAATCTCGTCGTACCCTAAAAGGGTTGTTATTTCTGGATGAACGCTGACAACGATCTCGTTTGCATCATTCACCGTGGGAGTCACCGCAAGGCGCACCCCCACATCCTTATTGGTATAACCTGTAATTTCCATCTTTCCCGTTGAACTGTTTCGTTCAAAAAGAGGTATCGAAATAACGTCTCCGACAAGAATCTTGGCTTCCTTATTATTGAGGGTCACAATGTGAGGCTCCGATAGAACCTTGGAGTCTTTACGGCTTTCTATCATCTGAAGAACCGCTTTGAACTGAGACATATCAATGGTTCCGAATTTAAAATCTGAGGGCAGTGCCACAGGAAAAGTGGGTTGCAAATTTGCAAACTGCGCGCCAAGATCATCGACGGCAAACCCAGGCCCTTCGGGAAAACTAGCGTTTCGAGTAGTGGTATAAGTGGTGATAGCCGGCGTAGTAACAATGCCCGTGTCGCCGTCCACGACCGGGGCGCTTGTAGATTTAGAGGTGTATGTCTCTTTGCCGCCCGGCAAAAATTGAGCTATGCCAGAACGTTGACGTGCATTAAAAGGAAATGTGGTAGGCCGCGTACTCCCCGAAAGAGAGGCGTCTATATTCCACTTAACTCCCATTTTATCCGCATCGCCCAGCGTAAGCTCGATCACTTTGGCATGAATCAAAACCTGAGGCGTTTTGCGGTCAAGCCTCTCGACTACTTTTTGGACACCCTGTAAAATCGTCGGCATATCGGTAACAATCACTGTGTTGGAACGCACATCGGAACGAATTTTTCCTCGCTCGCTAAGCATGTCCTTCAGTGATTTTTCTACTTCCGCGGCTTGGGAATAATTGAGAGTGAATACCTCGGTTGAGAGCTCGCCTTTTTTAAGGTTATCTAGGGTGGTAACGCGCACAATCGTATCGTCGCGGTCATAAGCATAGCCATAGGTTTTCAAAACTACGTCCAGTGCTTTTTCCCAAGGCACATCCACCAGGCGTATCGTTACTGTACCAACCACATCCTTACCCGCAACAATGTTGACCCCGCTTTTAAAAGAAATAACGCGTAAAACATTTTGAATATCAGCATCCTTAAAATCGACCGTCACATTTCCTGAATTTGAAAGCGCCGCTGCGGGGGGTGGCTGCGGATTACTCGGCTCAGCTGCTGGTAAAGGAAGAACCTCTGCATGAACCGCAGCTTGAAATGAGACTATCGCTGCGAGCAGACCAAACAAAACAACCAAACCAGCTCTCTTCAAGCTTAAATTCATGTCAATTCTTTCTTGGGTTGGTCAGACTCGTGCTGCGTTTTAAATCCTTCAACATCGTTCACCGAAAGCAAAGCTCCGTTGGGCTCGATTTTTAATACTTTGACGGCTCCATACTCTTCGCCTTCTTTCAAAACAGCATCATTGGCGATAATCATCGACCCATGCTGAGGATCATAGATCACCCCCTGAATCGTAATCTCATCAATACTCTCAACACCGATAAGCGTCGAGGCGGCTTGGCGCGTTGTCTTGGTCACCAGCGGCGCAAAAGGGTCTCGCCGGCCCTGCCCGTCATAAAGCTCTGCAGCAGCTACCTGTGTGTTTACCGACAAAAAAATGATACCAAATGCCGTCAAAACATTCCACAAAAAGAAACAGGCTGAACGCTTAGGCACAGAAAGATTATTTATTTTTTGCATAGGCTTCAATGGACAACTCCACGACATGTCTGCGTTCGTCTGACGAATTAGTGGTAATGCGAAGATCGATCACCTTAAAAAAAACTGGCCCCGACTCGAGCGAAGAAATAAACTTGCCAAGATCGTGCGTTGCGGCTACGGCATTGATATGGATCGGAATTTTGGTGAGCTCTGCACCCTCAGCCGATGTTTCTAGGGGTTTGAGTGAAATAATTTTTACTTGAGAAGCCTGCGCTAGCTTCGAAAGGCTCTCTAAAAGAGACGAAATTTCTTCCTGCGGTATAAATTGCTTGTCCGCTTCCGCTAGTTTTTCGCGGGTCGTGGCCCATAGTTTATCAATGTTGGCATGATTCCCCTTATCCTCGCGCAACGCTCTAAGCTTTTCATTCTCGGTTACCAGCTCCGGCGCTGCCTGCGTAAACACATAGATCACCGGCCGGACCAGCACCAAATAGTCAACCAGCAAAACTAAAGCAAACAAAGCTCCCACGATCAGACTTTTTTGTGATTGATCTCTATTCTCAAGAAACTGGTTAAACTTTTCGACTGTCCCCGAAAGAAAAGCAAAGGGTGAAGATTTCATGAGGACGGCGCCTTGTTTGGTTTAAACGTGCAATAGATAGAAAAGTCATAGACATCAAAGTCGCGAATCTTCTTTTGCGTAAGATTAGACAGCTCAATGTCTGAAAAAAGCTCGCGAAATACAGGATTGGATTGAAGCCCTTTAATAAATTTCCCCGTAAAAGCTGTCTCTTCCCCCTGACCTACCGTACTGCCGTCCAATTTTAGTATTTTAACATTCATCTCTGTTTTTTTGGTATCCGTCGATTTGGAGCCGGCGGACTTGGGGGTAGGTTTGGAAATTTCAACCTTGGATTCGATCACTGAAAACCCTGTCAACCAGACACCCTTGGTCGTGGAATGGGTTAAAGCGTTTAAAAGAGATGCCCAGGAATATTTTCTTTCCACGCTTGCTTGTATTTTTTTAAGGCGGTTCTGAAGCACTAAGATATCGGCTTTTTTTTGAATGATAGCACTGCTTTCGACAGTGAGGCTAGCCAACTGAGCCTTCACCTGCCTAAGACTGATCACTTTGTACACGGCAAACGAACTCAGCGCTAGCTGTAGCACAAAAACAAATCCAGCAAGCGCAACAAAGGTCTTTATGATTGGTATCTGCGGGACTACAAATTTGGGTGCCGCCTTGGGCCGCCGGTCCGCCGGAAGAAGATTAATTTCAATCATTTTCGAAATCCTCCCAATCCCCGAAGCGTCATCCCAAGCGCTACGACCAGCTCGGAACCATGCTCTTTCAAAAATTGCGGCTGTATCGCGCCTAGTGGGCGCAAGTTTTTAGTGGGGTCCCAGAGCTCAAAGGGCTTCCCAGTCTCCTCGGCTAACAACTCCAGCGCATTGGCTGCCAAAGCCCCGCCGCCGCTTAGGTATATTTTTTTTAGACCCTCTTTCATTTCGTTTTCAACATAATCAATGGAGTGGCGAATTTCTTCGCAAAGAGGCTCGAAACCTTTCTCCGTGGCAGCCTTAAGAAAAGTCTCTTCGGTCGCCGGTTTTTGTATTTTCAAGACCCCTGCCTCCGCCTCTGAGATCGCTTTTGTTTCTGCCAAAGCATTGGTCACGCTGCTTCCGCCCGTGGTAATCTCGCGCACAAAGAGAGGCAAACCATCATCCACAATCGCTAAAGCGCTCATTTTATGGCCTATATTTAAAAGCCCATAAGACTTTTCTTCGCAGGCGGGATTTAAAGTCGAGAAAGCGTTGACCAGACAAAAAATATCCAAATCCATGACCTCTGGATAAATCCCCGCTTCCGCTAAAAGTTTACAACGGGCATCTACAAGATCCTTTTTGGCTGCCACCAGCAAAATGCTCATTTCCTTCTTAGCTGAATCTTGTTTTAAAATCTGATAGTCCAGCAGACAGTCTTCAATAGAAAATGGGATGTGGCTTTCGGCCTCAAATCGTATCGCCCCCTCCAGTTCGCGGGGGGTCAAAAGCGGCATGGAAATACGGCGAATGATAACCGAGGAGCCTGAAATGGCTACGCGAACATGGCGCGCTGAAGACAGGTTCAATTGCCCAAGAGCCTTGGGAATATCCAGCCCTCCGGTCAGCGGTAGAATCTCAGCGCGTTGAAGCTCGATGGACGCACCCGATTGAAGCACTTCAACACACTTGACCGAATGACTTCCGATATCAAGCCCGACGATCGTTTCGGTTTTTTTGGATTTCAAACAACTTCTCCATTGGCTCTAAAAACAACTTCTATAGAACTATATAATTATTAATAAAACTCATTAAGCTACTGCGAATTATAGTATAAATTACTACTGTATGTCAAAAAAAATCACGTCAATAAATAATCAATAAAAAACCCTCACCCAAACTGGGTGAGGGTTTTTTATTTCAGCAACCCGATCGGTTACGGTAGCGTGTGAAGTAATGTAACTGCATTGGGACATGTAGGAACAGCGCTGATTGCGGCGATACCGTAAGCCCCTCCATTAGGACACACAGGAAACGTGCCTTTGACGTACGTGCCTAACTGTACAGCTGTAGGCACAGTAGCTTCTGCAACACCAGCCGTATCCAACGCATACTGATCCTTCGCCGACGAAATCATTCGGAGGTTGTTAATGCAAGCGTTCTTCTTCGCGTTGGTTCTAGCGGTGACGAAATTTGGGACCGCAATAGCCGCCAAAAGACCGATAATGGCTACGACGATCATGATTTCTACCAACGTAAAACCTTTGGTGTTTTTCATGAGCTTCATTTTAAGTCTCCTAAGTTTTATCTCTTAAAAACCTTTGTACCTAAAAGAAGAAAGGATCCGTATTACTTTGGATTATGATGACGATTTACTGCCACCCCACCCTCTTCGTAAGAAACATTTGGTTTTGTCAGAGATCGATTAACTTCTACAATCAAAAGCATACCATACGATACAAATCATGTCAATAGACTAATGCAACAAAATATTGTTATCAAAAATTAGTTTTTTTATCATAAACGTGCCTTATCCCGACACGACCGATGACAGTTTGAATATAGGCAAAAACATGCAGATGACAATACCGCCGATCACGATGCCCAGAAAAGCGATAATTAAGGGCTCAATAAGACTTGTCAGGCCGGCTACCGCCGAATTCACCTGTTCGTCATAAAAATCGGCAATCTTATTAAGCATTTTCTCAAGCTCCCCGGTCTGCTCTCCCACAGAGATCATGCGCACCACAAGCATTGGGAACACCTTGGTTCGTATGAGGGGGTCTGAGATATTTTCGCCTTCACGAATACTGGTGCGCACGGACTCTACAGCTCTCTCAATCACGGCGTTATCGGATGATTTACCGACAATATCCAATGCCTGCAAGATGGGGACACCGCTTTTAAGCAGCGTCGCCAGCGTCCGTGTAAACTTGGCCACGGCAACCTTTTGCACAATCGTGCCAAAAATCGGCGCCCGTAGCAAAAAAGAATGGAAGGCAAACCGCCCCTTTTCAGTCTTAATGTATCGCTTGATAAGAAAAATAGCCCCGATCACGCCGGCAATCCAATAGACAATGGTGTGAATCAGAAATTCGCTGACGTTGACCAAAATCTGTGTCGGTAGTGGCAGCTTGGCTCCAAAGTCTTCAAACATACCCTTAAAAACAGGCACTACTTTCACCAGCATGAGCACCGTGATACCGACCGCCATGCACGTCACAATGATCGGGTAGTTCATGGCCGACTTGACTTTATGTGCCAACGCGTCTGATTTTTCAAGATACATCGCCAGCCGGTCCATGATATCGTCTAGCGCCCCGGAAGCCTCGCCAGCTTTTGCCATGTTGACAAACAAAGGAGAAAAAATACTTTTGTGCTTGGCTAGTGCCTCGTGAAACGCAAGACCTGTCGTCAGATCCTTACGAATCTCCTCCGTGACTTTCTTAAAAACAGGTGATTCAATCTGGTCTCCCAAAATTTCGATCGACTGCACCAGGGGGATCCCGCTATCGAGCATCGTTGCCAATTGGCGCGAAAAGATCACCAGCTCCACAGATTTGACCTTCGGCTGTCCAAAACTAAATGGCTTGCCTCCAAGAGAGTCTTTTTTCTTGTCTGCTTTTATCGAAACAGGGATCATCCCCTGCTTTCTTAAGTTGGCGCTAAGCGTTTTTTCATCCACGGCTTCACCGACTCCGTTAATGCTCTTTCCTGATCTATCTTTGGCAGAATAGCGAAATTGTGGCATAGTCTAGTCATCCTCCGAGGTGGCTTGAATTACTTCATCCAGTGTGGTAACGCCCAAACAAAATTTCTTTAGTGCATCCGTCCGCAGCGTCGACATCCCTTGAGCGACAGCGTAATTCTTAATTTCGGCCGAAGAAGCTCCGCCTACGATCTTATCGCGAAGATTATCATCAATCGTCAAGGTTTCCACCAAACTCATACGTCCCTTATATCCCGTTTTGGCGCATTTATCGCAGCCTTTTCCACGCAAAAATAAACGCTTACTCTTGTCGGGTTGGATAAGGTCAATATCGACCTTAAGCTGAATAAATACTTCATCCGGAATTTCAATTTTTGTTTTACAGGCACTGCAAATGCGCCGGCACAACCTCTGCGCTGCCACCAGCACAAGACTTGAGGAAATCAAAAACGGCTCAACTCCCATATCCACCAAGCGAGTGATAGCTCCCGCGGCGTCATTGGTGTGAAGAGTGCTCAAGACAAGCTGCCCGGTCAAAGAAGCCTTGATGGCGATATCCGCTGTTTCGCCGTCGCGAATTTCACCAACCATCACCACATCGGGACTTTGGCGCAAAATCGCACGCAAACCGCTGGCAAAATCCATTCCTATTTCCGCACGCGACTGAATCTGGGTAATCCCTTTGACTTGATACTCAATGGGGTCTTCAATCGTAATGACATTTTTATCCGGCGTGTTGAGCTTGCTCAATATCGAATAAAGCGTTGTTGATTTTCCGCTGCCGGTAGGGCCCGTGATAAGAATCATGCCAAAAGGTTTGGCGACAGCCTGAGCAAACGCATCGAGCGATTCGGGCAATAAACCCAAGTTTTCCAACCCGACACTCAGCGCACTTTTATCCAAAATACGCATGACAATCTTACTGCCAAAATACGTCGGAAGAATCGAGACACGAAAATCGACCTCTTTTTCCGGGAATTTGATTTTAAAGCGGCCGTCCTGCGGGATACGATTTTCCGTGATATCTAGCTTGGACATGATTTTTAGACGCGTCAGAAGAGCACTTTGATTTTTTTTGGGGATCGTAAAGGCTTCAAAAAGCCCGCCGTCAATGCGGTAACGTACGCGGATACGATTTTCATAGGGTTCGATGTGAATATCACTGGCCCTTTTTTTCAAGGCTTCCCGCAAGAACAAATCCACCATTTTTACAATCGGAACCTGTGATTCTTTGGAGCTCGACATCGTCCCGGTTTCATCATCGTCTTTCTTGAGGACTTCAAAATCTTCACTCGATTCCATTCCCTCGGCAATCTTGTTGACGCTGTCGGCTTCATTGATATAAAGCTTATCGAGGGCATCCTGAATATCTTTTTCGGCGGCAATGACGCAGTCCACCTTGCTTTTGGTTAAAATGGAAATGTCGTCCACGGCAAACACATTGAGAGGGTCCGCCATGGCCACCGTAATCTGACTGCCTATTCTAGATACCGGCACGATCTGGTGTTTGCGCGCAAATTTTTCTGGGATAAGTTTTGCCATATCCATATTAATTTTATAGCGGGCGAGATTTAAAAAAGGAATTTGAAGCTCTACGCTTAATAGGGAGGCGAGTTCTTTTTCCCCAATAAGGCCGTTAAGAACCAGCTCATTCCACAGCTTTAATTTTGGGTCGCTGGCGCACTTATCGAGGACCTTCTTTAGGTCAGCCTCTGGGACGCGCTTATTTTTCTGTAAAGCTTCTAGGATGATCTGGCTTAAAATTTTCATGGTGCCTCCACGGCCTCGTCGGGGGCCGTCACGCGCATCACTTCTTCGGGAGTTGTCACGCCCTGCAAAATCTTAGCGATACCGTTCTCACGGAGTGTTTTCATCCCCTCTTTACGGCCAGCTCGTTTTAGTTCATACTCCTGCGCGTTTTTTAATATCATGTTTTTTATGGTGGGTGTCATGGTTAATACTTCCAGCAGGACCGCACGCCCCGTGTATCCTTTTTTCCCACACGCTTCGCAGCCAACGCCGCGGGCAAACATCAACTTTCCGTTGAATCCAGCAAGCTCCTTCTCGGTGATCCCCAACTGCTTGATGGCTGCAGGCGGCGGCTCATACATTTTTTTGCACTTAAGACATACTTTTCGCACCAAGCGCTGGGACGCTGTCATCAGAATGCTGGAGGTAATTAAAAAAGGTTCAATTCCCATGTTAATAAAACGTGTGACCGCCCCCACCGCCGTCGTCGCATGCAGCGTACTCAATACCAAATGACCCGTCAGAGCGGCTTTCACGGCTATATCGGCTGTCTCCGAATCGCGAATTTCTCCCACCATGATAATGTCAGGGTCTTGGCGGAGAATCGAGCGAAGCGCTGCGGCAAATGTCATTTTGACTTCCGCGCGGATTGCCACCTGATTAATCCCGTCCATCTGAAACTCAATCGGGTCCTCAACCGTCACAATATTTTTTTCCGGGCGGTCCAAAAGCTTGAGCGTCGAGTAAAGCGTGGTGGTCTTACCGGAACCAGTGGGCCCACACACGGCAATCATCCCATGTGGATGGGTAGTAGCCGCTTTCAAGGACGCTAAAGGCTCAGGCTCAAAACCTGACTTATCCAGATCCAGGACAGCACCTGATTTATCAAGAACGCGCAGCACAACCTTCTCGCCGTAATACGTAGGCAGCACCGATACGCGAAAATCCACAAATTTTTGCCCGGATCGTAATTTAAACCGTCCATCCTGCGGAATGCGGTGCTCAGCAATATCAAGACATGACATCACCTTAATTCTGGAAACAACACCCGAGTGCATTGATTTCGGCGCGACTAGGCACTCCTGGAGCAAACCGTCGATGCGTAACCGCACCCGCATCGTTGTCTCTTCAGGTTCAATAAAAATATCGCTGGAACGTCTCTTGACGCCATCCAACATAATCGAATTCGTCAGCTTGACAATCGGTTCGTCATCCACCATCTTAAGCAATTCTTGCGTTGATCCAACCGCATGTCCCGATGAAGCGCCGCCCTCCTCCACTTGAAGACTTCCCTCCTCATCGAAATCTTTCATTACGTCTTTAAGCGCCTGGCTAACGTTCTCACCGTAGTACTGATCGACAGCATCTTTCAAATCCTTTTCGGAAGCCAACACGCGGCGTATCTCCAGGTGCGTGACGCGCCGAAGATCATCGAGCGCGTTAAGGTCTCGCGGATCTATCATGGCGACTGTCAGCGTGTCCATCAGCCTTGAAACAGGAATTACCGAATAAAGCTGGGCTATTTTTTTGGGTACCAAAGCAATTACTTCAGGCTGGATTTTGTAGCGCATCAACTGAATGACCGGGACAT
This sequence comes from Candidatus Omnitrophota bacterium, assembly GCA_945877765.1. Lineage (GTDB taxonomy): Bacteria > Omnitrophota > Gorgyraeia > 2-02-FULL-51-18 > 2-02-FULL-51-18 > CAMDWQ01. Next base: position 40,716 of record CAMDWQ010000012.1, read on the forward strand.
CGAGCTCAGCACTGACAACCAAAATCATATTTTCTTTATTGATATAGCCTAGGCGAAGGAGAATCTCGGAAAGTTTTTCTTTTTTTTCTTTTTGAACGGCAAGAGCCTCGTCGAGTTTTTTTTGCGTCAGGATTTTTGTCTCAACCAAAAGCTCCGTCAACCTCTCTCGGGATTCAGTGACCATGACTATTCCTGCGCTTTATAGGACCTTGCAATGGCATCATACACATCCGTGGATGTGCTGACGTAGACTTGTACCTTAAGGCCTGTGGAGGTCTCGACTTCATTGAGCGCTTTCATGTTCAAAGGATCAGACATGGCGATGGTAAGAATGGACGCTACTTTATCAACCGCAATCATGCCGTACTGGCGCGCCATTTTTTCTGAAATACTATTTGCCACCTCGGAGTCAATTTCATAGCCGGCCAGCGGCAAATACGGAAAACCGTACTGAGCGGTAAGTGTCTGCGCTATCATTTCTTCGGTGGCATAACCAAGAGAAACTAAAACCTGTCCAATGAGGCCACCCTTGACCTGCTGGATTTTAAGCGCCTCGTCCAACTGCTCGCTAGTAATCATCTTCCCTTCGATGAGCAGCTGACCCAGTTGCTTTTCAATAATTTTCTTCATGAGGCCCCAGAAATAGTTTGTTTTACTTCAAATCATCAAAGTGTCGTATTTGTTAAGAATTATATACCATAAATTAAATATAATCAATAGTGCTTAATATAAATTAGAATTGAATTTTTTAAAAAATGACACAACCCATTTAATTTAAATTAGTTACACTCTTTATTTGAAATGATTGGTGTGGGACTAAAACAGAGGCCGATGAATCTTAATATTGATTAAGGTGGCAATGCAAATCATCGTCACAATCACCGAGGTCCCGCCGTAGCTGACTAGCGGCAACGGAACGCCAACCACAGGAAGCAGCCCCATGGTCATACCCAAATTAATGACGGTTTGAAAAGCAATCATCGTCGTCATTCCGCAAGCCAGAGAGCTCCCAAATCGCTCAGGCGTCTGGCCGGCTATCTGATAACCTCGCCGGATGATGAGCCAAAATAAAAAAAGGACGGTACATGAGGCGACAAACCCTCCCTCTTCCCCAATGACACCAAAAATAAAATCCGTGTGTTTTTCAGGCAAAAATTGAAGGCGGTTTTGCGTGCCGCTAAAAAGGCCTTTTCCAAAGAAACCCCCCGAGCCAATGGCAATCTTGGACTGGATGATCGTGTATCCAGCGCCCAAGGGGTCCATGCTGGGGTTCAAGAAAACAAGAATGCGGGAGCGCTGATAATCTTTTAAAAATAGAATCAATAGAGGCGCTGCCAGGATTCCCAAACCTATCATCAAAAGAATTTTTTTGGCGCTGTACCCCCAAAGATAAAGCATCGATAAAAAAATGGGGATAAGAATCAGACCTGTTCCCAAATCAGGCTCTTTAAGAATCAATAGAAACGGCACCGCCACAATCAGGAACGCCTGGGCAAGACGCGCTTTAGAAATAAATTCGGGGCGGTTGTTGGAGAAAAAACGCGCCAGCATCAATATCACCGCAAGCTTGGCGATTTCCGACGGCTGAATATTAAAAACTCCCCCAATACTGATCCAGCGGTGCGCCCCCAAACGTGCGGGCACAAAAAATACCGCTAGCAAGAGAAGCAAGCTAAAGAGGTACACCGGCCACGCCCAATCCACGAGACGAAAATAATCGGTTCGGGCAATCAGAAACACAAGCAGAATTCCGATTCCCATCCACAGCATCTGCTTCACCGCTAAAGTCTGCTGAATCATTTCATGCGCTTTAAAAGAAGCGCTGTAAATACTTAAGATTCCGATGATGAAAATCAACACCGGGGTCAAAAATAGAACCTTGTCAAAATTTTTAAAATAGACTCTTTTTCGCATCGCACCCGCCTGTTGCTTTTTTTATAAATAATTCTCTTTTTTCAAAAAACCAAAAATTTCATGCGCCACTGAAGCGGCCGCAACGCCTCCATGGCCCCCGTGTTCAATCAATACCACCATCGCCACTTTGGGTTTTTCTGCAGGAGCATACCCTACAAACCACGCATGGTCCTCTGGTTGTCCTGATTGAGATGTCCCGGTTTTCCCCGCTACCCTCACCCCCGGATACCTTGCCAGACGACCCGTGCCAGTCTCCGTATTCACCGCCGCGTCCAGGCCCTTTTTGACCGCCTCTAAATAGGCGGGTGTCATTGGTACGCGGACACCATGACGCTCAGAAACTTTGACGCCGTCGATCTTATGCAAAACATGAGGCGCTAGCCGGTCGCCATTGGTCGCCAACGCCGCCGTCATTACCAGCGCCTGCAGCGGCGTCACTTGGAGGAAGCCTTGCCCAATCGCTAAATTGGCCGTGTCACCGTCATACCAGGCCTGATTTTTTTTCTTTTTCTTCCATTCACGATTAGGAACAAAACCGATCCCCTCGCCGGGCAAATCAATCCCAGATTTTTGTGAAAATCCAAACTCTACCGCCTTAGAATAAATGGACTCCGATCCGGCCGAAATACCGGTAAGATAAAAATAGACATCGCAAGAATGCGCCAAAGCCTCGGTCAGCCGTTGGGCTCCATGGCCGGAATGATCCCAGCAATTAAAACGTTTTCCCCCAACCAAAAGAAAGCCCGGGCAATGAAAGGAGGCTGTGCTTTTAAGCTTTCCATTTTCAAGCCCCGCTAAAGCCGTGATCATTTTAAAAATAGACCCTGGCGGAAACTGGCCTCGTATCCCGCGGTTCATCATGGGGGAATGGACAGCCTGCAAATAACGGCCTACCTCTTTTCGGCCGCGCGTGGATGCAAATAAATTAGAGTCAAAAGAAGGCGCGCTATTCATCGCAAGAATCCCGCCTTCCCCAAGCTCCATGACGATCACCGATCCCTTCTTATTCCTGAGAAGGTCTTGAGTAAATTTCTGAAGTTCCGCGTCTACGGTCAGTTCCACATTGCGGCCGTCGCGCGGCTCCCGCACTCCCAAAGACCTCATGAAGCGGCCACGGCTGTTGACTTCCATTTGAATTCCGCCGGCCCTGCCATGCAAATAATTTTCGTAAAATTTTTCAACACCGTCGCGCCCCACCCAATCCGTGGGCCGGTACTCCAACGGGTCAATAGCCTCTTTCTCCTGGTCCGTCATCGGACCCGTATAACCCAAAAGATGCGCCGCCGAGTCACGGTAAGGATATTCTCTTTGTGGCCTCGTCTCAATCAGAACGCCGGGCATCGAATCGAGCATTTCTTCAATCGTAATGGCTTCGGCCAGAGAAATATCCTCCGCCAAAATTACCGACTGAAAAGCACCTGCCTTGCTCTTTTTAAAAGACTCTTCCAGGCGAAGCTCGTCAACCTTCAACACGGGGCTGATCACGCGAATCGTCTCATGAATTGTACTCTTAGCTTCCCGGGGAATGACCGTGCAATTAAACGAAAGCCGGCTGGCTGCTATCGTGCGTCCTTTGCGGTCTAAAATCTTTCCCCGCGGCGGCTCAAGGTAAAGCACTCGGAGGCGATTTTTTTCGGATAGTTCGTAATAGTACGAGCCTTTCAACACCTGAAGACGGAACAAGCTGATAAAAATAATAAAAATAAGGATAAAAATAAAAAGAGAGAGCCGCCCTGCTCTAATTTCACCCTTTTGATAAACCATGACTGACCTTTTTTAGAAAAAAGAAAATAACCGGACAAGCTGCCAGCATACTGAGGATGTCCCATGGCAGCAAACTCTCCCGATAGATACCAAAATCCCGCCCGTCGCCTTGAGAAAAATAAAAAATTAGAAATCTAAAAAAAACAAAAAAATAAAAGGCTAAAAGCGGCATCAAAAAAGTAATAAAAAAACTTTCCCTGAAAAAAGTCTTTGTGCCCCGCCCAAAAATAAAACCCGTCGCGGCAAAAACAACCATCTCGGACCCCATCCGCCCCACACCAAAAACCTCAAGCAAAAGACCGGCATACAAGCCCAGCAGCGCCCCAAACAAGGGGCCTTCGGAAAAAGCAAAAAAAAGAACGCCGCAAATCAAAAGAATGGGCGTTTTCTGAGGAAAAAATGAACCGACGGCATTTTGCGCCATGAATAAAACAAGCACCCAAAAAAAAGGAAATATTTTTTTAGGATTCATCGCACATCCGGAATTGCGACTTCTTCGAGTTTTCCTAAATCAGTCAGAAGTTTCACCTGGGCTGTCTGATAGATCTGGCCAGGCTCCTTCCATACACCCGTCACCACCCCCACCGGAATCCCTTTGGGAAAATAGAGGCCCAGCCCCGCCGTCTGGACACGATCACCCGCCTTGATATCTGCCCCCATTGAAATATATTTCATGCGGCACTCGCCTGAAAGGGTGCCAAAAAGAATTCCCTGCTGTTTTGTCCGCTCTATTAGCACACCGATTTTACAATTGGGATCCGTTAAAAGAATCGCTTTGGACGCACCCTCTCTGACTTCTATGATTTTACCTGCCAGCGCTTCTTGTGAAAAAACGGGCAGATTTTCGCGCATTCCATCTTCATAGCCCTTATCCACCCAAAACGTTCGGTTCCACGCCAACGGTGACCGAGCAATCACCCGCGCAAAAAAAACATGATCAGCGCCGTGAGCCAAAGAGGGTTTGAGTTCCAATAATTGGGTCAGACGCTCGTTTTCGACACGGATTTCTTTGGATTGAAGACTCTCCAGCCGATCCCGGGCAATGCTCTGTCGGTAGGTCCTATTTTCTTGGGCATTTCTACGAAAATAAAATAGATCGCCAAGCCAACTGGCAGCATCGTTTGAAATACTCAAAGGTCCTTTGAGAAACATAAAAAGACTCCCACGAATTTCCGGGGAAATAGCGGTCGGAAGGAGGGCTAAAACAGCTAAAAAAATTCCCGCGATAAAAATAAAACGCGTGGGCTTAGCCTGGGAGCCCATGAAGGGGACCTAGTTTTCGATAGTGCGGTTGGCCGAAACGGTTACGCGCTTAAGATACTTAATTTCACTTAAAATTTTGCCCGTTCCTAAAGCCACGGCAGTCAGTGGGTTTTCAGCCAAATGGACTGGCAAACCTGTTTCTTCGGAAATAAGTTTATCGAGCCCGCGAATCAGAGAGCTGCCGCCGGCCATGACAATTCCGCGGTCAATTAAATCTGCGCAAAGCTCGGGCGGAGTACGCTCAAGTGTCACACGCACCGCTTCGATAATGTACTGAATAGGTTCGGCCAAGGCCTCACGCACTTCTTCGGAAGTGATCTTTACCATTTTAGGAAGGCCTGAGACGAGGTCACGTCCGCGAATTTCCATCGAAAGCTCTTCGTCAAGAGGATAAGCGGAGCCAATTTTTATTTTGATTTCTTCAGAGGTTCTTTCACCAATCATCAAATTGTAGGTTTTTTTCACATGCTCGACAATCGCCTGGTCCATTTCGTCGCCGCCGATGCGGATACTCCGTGAAAATACAACACCCGCCAGCGAGATCACCGCCATCTCTGCCGTACCGCCGCCGATGTCAATAATCATGCTTCCGGCTGGCTCTTGAATCGGCAGGCCCACGCCAATCGCTGCGGCCATCGGCTCCTCCACCAAATAAACTTCACGTGCGCCGGCATGCAGCGCAGAATCACGCACGGCTCTTTTTTCAACTTCTGTAATTCCTGAGGGAATTGCGATCACCATGCGAGGGCGAACAAACCGCTTGCGATTATGAACTTTGTTGATGAAATAGCGGAGCATGCTTTCGGTGATCTCAAAATCGGCGATGACACCGTCTTTCATGGGCCGGATCGCGACGATAGAACCAGGAGTGCGGCCCAGCATTCGTTTGGCTTCATCGCCAACAGCAAGAACTTCACTGGTCCCCTTGCGGATGGCGACTACGGAAGGTTCGCAGAGAACAATCCCCTGGCCCTTGACGTTGACCAGCGTGTTAGCTGTCCCCAAATCAATTCCCATGTCATTGGAAAAAAATCCGAGTACCCAATCGCTGATTGCCTGAAAAAAATTAACTGATTTTTTCAAAAAATTCTTCTTTTTTTTATGAATAAAATTGTGAGATTACTCGCCAGACCAGGCTTCCTCGATCGGACTGCTGATTATAGCAATGGTTATTTGATAGTGTCAACCTTGTAAACAATTCCCAACCGGCTCAAAAGATCAAAGAATGTTGGAAAAGAAGTGTTGATGCAGTGGGTGTCTTTGACGCCACTCTCACCCTTGGCGATCATGCCGGCAACGACCAGCGACATCGCCACGCGGTGATCTTTGAACGAATCCACCTCGGTGCCGCGCAAGAGTGTTTTTTTGCCGTTGGGATTGATATAAATGGTATTTTTTTCCACGCGGATATCGGCTCCCATTTTTCTCAAGCCGGTGGTCATTGTTTCGATGCGATCGCTTTCTTTGACGCGAAGCTCATCCGCGTCATGAATTACGCTGACTCCCTCCGCTTGAGTCGCGAGCACCATCAAAATGGGGACTTCATCGATTAGCGACGGCAACTCTTCTTTTTTAATTTCAAACGCTTTCAATTTTTGAGCATTCAAAGAAAAATCAACTACCTTTTCCGGCCCCGCCATCTTGCCGTCATTCCAATTTCCAAAAACCACGCCCATTCTTTTCAAAACTTCAAAAATTCCTGTGCGTGAGGGATTGTTGAGTACAGACTTAAATTCAATGGACGCCCCCGGAAGCAAGACAGCCATCGCCATAAAAAAAGCCGCGCTCGACACGTCGCCGGCAATAGGAAAACTACGCGCCTCCAGCTTTTGCCCTCCCTCGACCGACACCCGAAGCCCTTCCCTTTTAATTTTGACACCAAAGTATTCCATAAAATTTTCTGTGTGGTCCCGCGATAATACCGGCTCTGTCACGCTCGTACAGCCTTTCGCATAAAGACCCGCCAGAAGAATAGCCGACTTCACCTGTGCGCTTGATACCGTTAGTTTTGCATCGATAGGTGATAAGCGTTGGCCCTTAATTTTAAGCGGGGCATAATTCGCGTTGTCGCGGCCTTCGATCACAGCGCCCATTTGTTTTAAATAATCCGTGACACGCCTCATCGGACGGGAGGAAAGCGAAGGATCGCCGGTCAGCGTAGATTCAAAAGATTGGCCCGCCAGAATACCCGACAGAAGACGCATCGAGGTCCCTGAATTACCGCAGTCCAAAGCAGTGGCGGAAGCTCTCAGACCACCAAGTCCCTTGCCCCACACCGTGAGGGTTTCGGGGGATTCGGCTTCGATGGTCACTCCCATCGCCTCGAAAGCCTTGCGCGTACAAACACAATCTTCTCCGGAAAGAACGTTGGTAAATGAGGACTTCCCTTCGGCAAGCGCGCCAAACATGATCGCTCGGTGGGACAAGGATTTGTCGCCAGAGAAAGAAAGTGCTCCTGAAACCGGCGTTGAAACTTTATGAACGCTGACGCTTTGAATCATGGGGGCCTTTTTCATGTTCAGCCTGGCGGATGACTTCCATCATATCTTCTGGTATTGCGCTTTCAAATTGCATCAGCTTCCCTGATTTTGGATGCGAAAACTCAATTTTTGAGGCGTGTAAACACAGCCGGTCTCCCGGTTTGCCCGAACCATAAATCACATCCCCCACCACCGGATATCCCAAGCGCGTCATATGGACGCGAATCTGGTGAGTTCTTCCTGTGACAATGCGCACCGCCAAGAGCGTGGTATAAGGAAAACGCTTTAAAACTTTATAATACGATTCAGCTTCGCGTGCTTTTTCATTGTGAGAAACCGCCATTTTCCCGCGTATCTTTGGGTCATGAAAAATGGGCTCCAGGATACGCCCTTCCTCAAACTCAACGCGCCCCTTGACCAGGGTGGTGTAGGTTTTGGACAGGCTGCGGGACATAAACTGCGCTTGAAGCTGCCGATGAGCAAGATTATTTTTAGCAACCAGCAAAATCCCTGAAGTGTCCTTATCCAGCCGATGAACAATCCCCGGCCTCTCTTTTCCGCCGACGGAGGAAAGATTGGCGCTGTGGCCCACCAGCGCGTGAACGAGCGTGCCCTTTTTATTGCCAGCGCCCGGATGGACGACCATTCCCGCGGGCTTTTCCACCACCAGCATGGACGCATCCTCAAAAAGAATTTTAAGAGGGATGCTTTCCCCTTTTATTTCAAAAGGAGCTTTCGGGATAAGATTGGCTTCGATGCGATCCCCTTGATTGACGGCATCGCGTGGGCGAGCCGTTTTTCCATTGAGCAATATCTTGTTTTCACCCATCGCAATTTTAATTTCTTCGCGCGAAAATTGGCCATCCAGGACCTGCGCTAAATAGGCGTCAATTCTTTTGGGGACGTAAATCAAAGGGACTTCATGCTTAAACAAAAAGCTCATTTTTGGGTTCTCTGTGAAATCAAAATTAGTAAAACAGGGACAAAAAATGCCAGGCTCATCCATTGCGGCAATGTCAGAAAAAAATAGTGGCTGTTATCGCCTCTTAAGAATTCCAATACAAAGCGAAGCATAGAATACAAAAGCAAGTAGACCCAAAAAACTTGCCCCAAACGCCGTGAGGGCGACGCAAAGCGGAAAAGAAATGCCGAAATAATAAATAAACCAAGTGCCTCAAAAAGCTGGCTTGGAAAAACAGCGTAAGGCTGATCCGGAAACCGCACCCCCAACACAGAGTTTGTCCTAAGTCCATAACAGCACCCGTTAAAAAAACAACCGATTCTACCAATTCCATGCGCCAGCGCGGCAATCGGTGAAAAAAAATCGCATAATTTTAAAATAGGCCAACCACGCCAACGTAGATACAAAGCCGTTATCAAAATACCTCCAAAAAGGCCGCCGTACCACACAAGGCCGCCTTCTTGAATTCGCAACACAGCCCACCAATCTCCGGCATAATCGTCAAAATTTTGGACTACATAAAGCGCCCGAGCGCCCATAATGCCCGAAATAAAAAGAACAAACAGTGCATCCGCCGCCATCGTCCGGTCGACACTGAAACGAGCCGCTCTCTTTTCTGCTAAGACAAGAGAGACCGCCATCGCCATCGCGACAAAAAAGCCATACGAGTAGATCGTGAGTTGCTTAAGCTGAAAAAGAATCGGATGCATCTATCGTTGCTTTCTGAAAGTGCCTAAAACCACCAAAAATACCCCCACACAGACAAAGGAATCAGCTAAATTAAAAACAGGCCAGACTCGAAAATCAAGAAAGTCGATGACGTAACGATAAAGCACGCGGTCGTGAAGATTTCCTAAAGCTCCCCCGACAACCAAAATCCATCCCCAGCGCTGAAGCGGGCGTAGAGTTTCGTGATAGCGTAGAATACAAAAAAGAATCACCCAAATGGAAATCAGGGTGACCGCCACCAGAATATTTGCGGCTCCAGGGAAGAGCCCAAAAGCAGCTCCTGTATTATTCACACGAGTCAGATAAAATACACCAGGTATTACAGGATGGGCTTGATGTTCAGGCAAAACCGCAACGACCAACTGCTTTGATATTTGATCAGCCAGGTATAAAAAAAAGACAGGTAATAAAAGAAAGTATTTTTTAAACAAGCGAAACCAAAGCAGTTTGCTGAATAAGCCTTATATGCAAGGCGCGAAGAAGTGAGCGCGGAGACGCTATGGGAATAGCGTCGCACAAGCGAACGACTGAGCAACGCAGCAGATGAGGCTTATTCAGCAAACTGCTAGCGTTTCTTTTTTTCTTGAGATTCCTGGCATGGAACGCAAAGCTCAGCATAAGGAACCGCTTTCAAGCGCGCGACGGCTATTTTTTTATCACAGAGCTCGCACTTGCCGTAGGAACCATCATCGATTCTTTCCATCGCCGCGTTGATGCGATGAACAACCGCCTGCTCTTTGTCAGCAAGCCCTAGAGAAAACTCGCGGTCGTAGTTGTCGGTGGCAACATCGGCCATGTGAAGGCTATAAGCGGAAAGGTCTCCGGCGGCGTCACGTTGAGAGGTTTTGAGGGCGTCATCGGCAATGTGCTGGATTCCTTTTTGGAGCTCGGCTTTCTTTTTCAAAAGTAACTCTTTGAATGAACTTAGATTCTTTTTTTCCACGCCTAGACTCCTTTTAACGCATCCATACAACGGTGACAGAGCGTCGGATGATCCACATTAATCCCGACGGACTCGCGATGATTCCAGCAACGCTCACATTTTTTTCCGGCGGCCTTTAAAACATTGGTCCCAATACCCTCGCCAGCCGCGGCGTCTAGCCGAATCTTTACTCCCGAAACAAGAAACAACCCGGGTAAATCTTCACCAAAATATTGCAAAAATTGATGCTCTTCGGATTTAGAAACAGTTAATTCTACCTCAGCCTCCAACGAATTACCAATTTCTTTTTTCTCACGTTTTTCTTCCAGAGCCTTGAGCACTTTTTCGCGGTAAATCATCAACTTTTCCCAGGTCCCCTCGATTTCAACCTTCCGCCGAGCGGGTGCCGCTTTGGGCATTGGCTCTAGATGAATGCTACCTGAAAAACCAACGGATTTCCAGACCTCCTCAGAAGTAAAACTTAAAATCGGTGCCAAAATCTTTGCCAGACTCGTCAATATCTCATAGAGCACTGTGCGCGAGGAGCGTCCCGAGGCGGATGAACGCGGGTCGGTATAAAGCCGATCTTTCAACACATCCAAATAAAAAGAAGACATCTCCTTGACGCAGAAATTGTAAACCGCATGATAAATCCGGTGGATCTCCCCATTTTCATAGGCGTGGTGAGCCTCCTCTTTCAAAAGCTCCAGCTTTGAAAGTGCCCAGCGGTCCACTTCCAGAAGCTCCTCATATTTAAGGGTATCCTGTAGCGGCTGGAAACCGTGAAGGTTGCCCAAAAGATATTTGAATGTGTTTCGGATTTTGCGGTAACCTTCCGCCAGCTGTTTTAGGCTTTCGCGTGACAGACGGATGTCGTCAGAAGTGTCCGTGGAGGCCACCCACAACCTTAGGATGTCCGCGCCATATTCTTTCATGACTTCCAAAGGTGAAAGAACATTTCCTTGAGATTTGGACATCTTGCGTCCGTCGCCGTCCACAATAAAGCCGTGAGTCAGCACCGATTCATAAGGCGCCTTCCCAAAGATTCCGCAAGAGACCAGAAGGGAGCTCTGAAACCAGCCGCGATGCTGATCACTGCCCTCCAGATAGAGGTCCGCCGGATAAGAAAGCGGCTCATTATCAATCAACACGGAAAGAAAACTAGCGCCCGATTCAAACCACACATCAAGGATATCTTCGCCTTTTTTGAAATCCTTGCCATTGCATTTGGGGCACGAAAATTTTCCACCGGTCAACTCAGCCGCTGATTTCTTAAACCACACATCAGAGCCTTCTTTTCGAAAGAGTTCGCGGATATGCCGAATCAAGGCCACGTCCAACACCGTTTCATCGCAAGCGACGCACGTGAATGCGGGAACAGGAATCCCCCAATAGCGTTGTCTGGACAAACACCAATCCGGGCGGGATTCCAACATCCCTGAGATACGGTTACGCCCCGACTCGGGAATCCATTTGACTTTTTTAACCGCTTCCAAAAGCTTGCCGCGAAAACCAAATTTATCGACACCCAAAAACCACTGCCGCGTCGCGCGCGTAATTACAGCGCTCTTGCAGCGCCAACAGCCGGGATACGAATGCTTGATTTCAGACCAGAAAATGAGGTTGTTCTGCGCGATCAGTAGCTCTTGAATCCTGGGATTGGCCTTTAGTAAATGAGTCCCCTTAAATTCACCCGCCTCTTCCTTAAATCTTCCCTTGTCATCCACCGGCATCAAAATTGGCAGCCCATACTTAAGCCCCGCACGATAATCATCCATGCCATGGCCCGGCGCGATATGCACACAACCCGTTCCATCCTCGCGCGAAACATAATCCGCTGTGATAACACTAGCGGCACGATCAATAAACGGATGCTGTGCTATCAGCCCCTCTAACTCAGCGCCTGTTTTTTTCAAGACAATCTCATAATCCTCTGGCGATTGAGGCGAAATCATCTGCATCAGACCCGCCAGACGCTGTTCAACTACAATCACGATCCCATGGGATTTTGTTTGGACGAAATCATATTCAAAAATAGGATTTAACGCCACGCCGACATTGGCCAAAAGCGTCCAGGGGGTGGTTGTCCACACCGCAAACGATACCCGGCTATCGGAGATACCCTTAATGCCTTTTTTCGCCAGCTCTTCTTTGCTGACTGGGAACAAAACATGGATGGAGGGCGAAACATGATTTTCATCGTATTCCAACTCGGCCTCCGCTAGAGCCGTCTCACAAGAAATACACCAGTGCACCGGCTTCAGGCTCTGGAAAATAAACCCCTTTTCTGTCAAGCGGGCAAACGCGTCAATGACACCCGCCTCAAAATCAGGATTCAGCGTCAAATAAGGCTTTTCCCAATCCGCCAAAATTCCCAACCGCTTGAACTGCCCCTTCTGCTTTTCGACAAACCCCATGGCGTAATCCCGCGCCTTTTGGCGAAAAATAACCGGGTCCATTTCGGCCTTGTTGATTTTAAGTTCTTTTAGCAGTTGATGTTCAACGGGAAGCCCGTGGCAATCCCATCCTGGCACAAAAGGCGCGTCCAAACCTTTCATGTTTTGATATTTGACAAGGATGTCCTTTAAAATTTTATTCAATGCGTGGCCCATATGAATATCACCATTGGCATAGGGGGGACCATCATGAAGGATATATTTCTTGCGGCCGAGGGCGCGCTCGCGCAACGCCCCATAAAGATTCTCTTTTTCCCACCGCTCAAGCACCAACGGCTCTCGCTGAGGCAGGTCCGCCTTCATCGGAAAATCAGTCACCGGAAGATTTAAGCTATCTTTGTAGTTTATTTTTTCAGTCAATTTCTAAGTCCTCATGTCATCCCCGCGAAAGCGGGGATCCGCTTCAATACCAACTTCTACTGCAGACGCGCGGCAAATCCCATGAGCGTCTGTACCAGAAATATTTTTAGAAAAAAGATAAAAAGTGCTGCAATCATCGGCGAAAGATCAATCCCGATCGAATGAGCCGGCAAAAGCTTGCGAAACGGCGCCAGCACAGGCTCGGTTGCCCGTTCGATAAACTGCACGATAGGATTGTAAGGATCGGGGTTTACCCAGCTAAGCAGCGCGCGAATGAGAATCATCCACCAATAAATATCAAGCAGATAACCCAGCACTACCGCCGTTGCATGAAAAAAATTACCCAGCACAAACATGGCTATTTCCCCTCTCTGAGTTCGATGGACCGCCGATGGGCCGCCTTGACGGCATCCTGAATGATCTTCCCAAAACCTTTTCTCTGAAAAACTTTAAGCGCCGCCTCGGTCGTACCGCCCTTGGAAGCCACTCTAGCAATCAGCGTCTCGGGATCTTCATCGCTCTGCGCAAGAATTTTCCCGCTGCCAAAAGCCGTTTGATACACCAGCTTCTTGGCCACATCCACCTTCATCCCCATTTCATAGGCCGCTTCAATCATTTTTTCCGTCAGCAAAAAGAAGTACGCGGGCCCGGAGCCTGATATCGCGGTCACCAGATCAATCATTTTCTCGGGAACCTGCACATATTCCCCCAAGGCCGCCAGTATCGCTTCGGCAATTTTGCGGTCTTTTGCCGAGGCATGCTTGCCCAGGCTGTAGGCCGACATCCCCGCGCCAACCAACGCCGGCATGTTGGGCATCACACGGATAATCGCCATCGGTTTTTTTCCGCCAACACCGGCTCCGCCTCTGACGGACAAATATTCCTCAATTTTTGAAATGGGCACCCCCGCCGCGATCGAAAGAATGAGCGTCTCTTTGCCCAGGCTGCTGGCCACTTCTGCGATGGCTTCGGGAAGTATCTGGGGTTTGACCGCTAAGATGACGATATCGGCAAGCGAGACACAGTGACGGCTGGTTTTGGCAATTTTTACCGAGAGCTCTTTTTTGAGCTGCGCCATTTTTTTAGAATCAATGTCATAGATCGAAATATTTTGCGGATAGACGGATTTTTCGACCAGCCCGCGCGTCAGCGCCTGGCCCATATTTCCCGCACCGAGGATGCTGATCTTAAGCCCCGATAAAATAGATTTTGAGCTCATGCTTTTGGTTCTCCAAAAATGACATGTCCCAAACGCACCATATTGGACCCCTCTTCAATCGCCGCCTCAAAATCACCGCTCATCCCCATCGAAAGATATTTCATTTCAAAATTTTCCGCTTTTAGCGTCTTACACACGTTAAAAATACTTTTTAATTTTTTAAAGGACGCTCTCCGCACTTCCATGTCAGGACTGTTCGGCGCGATGCCCATGAGGCCCAAAACACGCAAATTTGGGAGCGCTATCACAGCGTCCGCAGCGCTATAGATTTCTTCGGGGGCAAATCCATACTTCTGCTCCTCGCCGGAGATGTTGATTTCCAAAAGGACGGAGACAATTTGCCCCAGCGCTGCTGCCGCTTCCTGAATTTTCTTGGCCAGTCTCACCGAATCGACCGACTGAATCAATTTAAAAAATCCCAGAGCGTCTTTAATTTTATTCGTCTGAAGATGGCCGACCATGTGCCACTCGGCCGGAATTTGCGGTACCTTGATTGCGGCTTCCTGCAACCGATTCTCAGCAAACACGCCAATCCCCGCTTCCTGAGCCTGCCGAACGGCTTCCAGCGGCGCTCCCTTGGTCACGGCCACGACAGTAATATCTTTAAGCGTGCGGCCTGACTTGACCGCCGCGGTCTCGATGCGGCCACGCACGCGGCTGATGTTCTCTGCGATGCTCATTTTTACAGGCCCTGTTTCTCTAATTTTTTGGCCCGCTGCGCCCAAGTGACTGCAGTCATCGCTACCGCGCCCAACACAAAAACAATGACGCCCAGCAGCAAGCAGACGCCAAAAAAAAGGCCTCTACTTTGAAGGGACTTCGGGTCTCCAAAGCAGACAGAGCAGCTATAAAAAAGGGAAGATAGATTCATGCAAGCACCTTACTTTTTAATTTTTGAAATAAACCAGACGAGATAACCCGCCAAAAGAATTCCCGTGACACAGGAAAGGACGGAAAGCGAAGCGCTGTTGTTTACCGTGTACTGCCAATAGCCGAAGCCAAATAAAAGTCCCACGCATAGAAAAATGAAAGCGATATGAAACGCGCGGAGCGACATCGTCTTTAGCTCCTCTTAAGTATGGTGCAAAGAAGGGGTCGCCAGGAGAAAAGCGAAGAAAAATACCGTTAGAATCAAAATGAAAATAATGATCTTTTTTTCCGTTGAAAGGTGCATGAAAAATGCCGCCACCAAAGACGCTTTAATGCAGGCAATAAAAAGCGCCACAGCCACCCCCAATAAAATTGGCATGTGCACATAGGAAATAGCCACGGTCACGACCGTCAGCGCCATGAGTGCAAAAAAAACACGCAGGTACAGAGTGACTTGTTTTTTGACTTCCACTTCAGAATGTCCGCTCATGATCTGGCTTCCTTTATAAGAGATACAGTGCCGGAAAAAGAAAAATCCAGACCAGATCCACGAAATGCCAGTACAGACCCGCTGCCTCAACCCGCCCAGTGAATTGTTCAGGGTTAGTCTTCCACATTTTGCTGCCTGGCAGCAAAAGATACGCATTGACGATAATTCCGCCAATCACATGAAGCCCGTGAAGGCCAGTGATCACAAAATAGATCGCGTAAAAATTGCTGGTGCTGGGAAAGTGATGATGATCAAACTTATGCGCGTACTCAAAACCCTTCACCACCAAAAACGCGATCGCCAAAAGAATCGTGATCGTCATGTACAAGCGGAACTTCGAAAACTTTTTAAGCTCCAGAGACGCCCAAGACATCACCATGGTCACACTCGAGGTGATCAGAATGACCGTGTTCAGCGTCGCTAAAGGCACGTTCAAAACTTCATGGCCGCGAGGCCAATCCGTCACGCCGGTGCGAAGAAGGATGTAGGCCGAAAAAAGGCCGCCAAACAACATCACTTCGGAAGCCAAGAATAGCCAGACACCCAACTTCGAATTGGTAACGCCGCTGACCGGATGCGGTTCAGAAATATAGTGAATTTCAGCAGACATTAATTATTCTCCTTCATCGACTGAGGCCAAAAATCATGCTTCTGCCCCGGTGTGCTGTACTCGTAAGGACCGCGGTAAACCACGGGCTCTTTCAAAAAATTGCCGTGAGGCGGCGGAGTTGGAGTGCTCCATTCCAGCGTCGTTGCCTGCCAGGGGTTGTCATCCACTTTTTTCCCCTTAAAAATACTCCCAAAGAAATTAATAATAAAAGGAATCTGCGCCAGCCCTAGGCACCACGCGCTGATGGAAATAAATACGTTCAAAGGCTGAGTGGGCAGTGCATGCGCATACTGCGTCGGGTCATACAAGCGGCGTGACACTCCCGCAAGCCCCATGATGAGCATCGGCAGGAAAACACCATTCATAAAAATGAGTGAGAAATAAAAATGAATTTTACCGAGCGCCTCATTCATCTTGCGGCCGGTCACTTTGGGAAACCAATGATAAATGCCCGCAAAGAGCGCAAATATCGTCCCCGGCGCCACCACGTAATGAAAATGCCCGATCACGTAATAAGTGTCGTGAAGATGAATATCAGCGGCATTGAGTCCCAGAGGCAAGCCCGTCAAACCTCCGATACCAAACATCGGCAAAAACGCCAGTGCAAACATCATCGGTACTGTGAAGCGAATCGATGCTCCCCACAGACTCAAGATGAGCGTCGTCAAAATAACCACCGACGGAATGGAGATGATCATCGTCGTGATTTGAAAAAAGGTGCTCATCGTCGTCCCCATGCCCGTCAAGTACATGTGGTGAGCCCAGACAATGAAGGACATAAAACCAAGAAATATCGAAGAATAAACCAGCGCTTTGTACCCATAAAGCGGTTTACGCGTATTGCAAGCCATGACTTCCGAAACGATACCCATCGCTGGAAGAATCAAGACGTAGACTTCAGGATGCGCCAAAAACCAGAACAAGTGCTGCCAGAGAACAGCGTTTCCCCCGCCAGCCACCGCCGATACAGCGCCGTTGACGACAAGACCTGACGGCATAAAAAAACTAGATCCCAACAGACGGTCCGACAATTGCAGCACACCGGCCGCCATGAGCGGAGGAAACGCCAAAAGCAGAAGAAAGGAAGTGACAAACTGCGCCCACACAAAAAAAGGAAGGCGGAAAAAAGACATTCCCTTCGTCCGAAGCTGTACGACCGTGGTGATAAAATTGACCGAACCAAGAAGCGACGAATTAATCAAAAACACCATTCCGATGAGCCACCACGTCTGCCCGCCTGAAGCAATGACGGAGAGAGGTGGGTAAGACGTCCACCCCGACTGCGCAGCACCGCCCGGCACAAAAAAGCTCGCCAGCATCAATATACCGCCGATGAAATAAAGCCAATAGCTCATCATGTTAAGTTTCGGAAACGCCATATCCGGCGCCCCAATCTGAAGCGGCAGCACATAATTTCCAAAGGCGCCGACAGACAGAGGCACCACCCCCAAGAAAATCATGATCGTGCCATGCATGGCACCCAACTGATTATAAAATTCTGGCAGCATAATCCCGCCAATCATGGCCGTATCACTAAACCAGCCGCCGATAAGAGGTAGCGGCTGCCCAGGATACGCCAACTGCCAGCGCATCAAAGAAACCAGCCCAAAACCAAAAAATAAAAAAATCAGAGACGTAACGGCGTACTGCACGCCAATCGTCTTGTGATCAACAGAAAAAATATATTTTTTCCAAAAAGGCATCTTATGCCCGTGCCCTGAATCGTGCGTCTGAGCGACGTGCGAGTGATCGTGATTTGTCATGAAGCCGCTTTCTCTTTTTCTTGCTCCGCGTACCAGGAGTCAAATTTTTCTTTAGTTTCCACGGTCAAATACCCCTTCATACGGTAATGGCCCAAGCCGCACAGTTGAGCGCATGTAATTTCAGAATCACATACCCCTGTGGCTTCAAACCAGACTTTAATCGACTGCCCCGGAATCACATCCTGTTTGACTCGCATGATCGGCAAAGAAAAACTATGAATCACATCCTTAGAGCTTAAATCAACAATCACCGGCGTATGGACGGGCACATGCAGTTGATTGATGGTCGTGATATCGTCTTTAGCCAACGGGTCGTCCTTATCAAGGCCGATGGGATTCTCAGGCGTAACCAACTTCGGATCTCTTCTGCCAAATTGACGATCCCGTCCCGGATACTGGACATTCCAAGCAAACTGCTCGGCGATGACACGCACATGCATGGCCTTGGACTCATCCAGAGGTTGCTGGCGATAAAGATTCCAAATAGGGAATGAAAATGCAACAAGCAAAATAACTTCAAATACCAGCACCCCCACCTCAAGATACGTCGGCAGTTTAAAATGATGCACATGATGCTGGGCGGTCTGTCCCGGCCGCTGGCGAAAGCGAAACAAAAGATAGACAAAAAAAGTAAACCACCCAATAAACAGCACCGCCATAAAGATATGGATCACCACAATCAGCCGGTCAATCGCCGCGCCGTGTGTTGAAAAATTAGCCGGTAACCACCATCCGTAATAAGGCATAAGCTAGCAGATCTCTCCTTTAATAGGCACGCAGTTCAGCAACAAGGCACAATTATCACTATTTTATGGCCCCAAGTCAATAAAACGTCACGAGGGCAGGGGCGCATATCTTCATGCGTATGCGGCCAAAGAAGCGGGTTTAGAATGGGCAGAAGTACGTAAAACTCTACGTACTAACGGTTCCAAGTCACATGCCGGTTGTATTTGTGAAGGATGCTTGCGATGAGTGTCTGATACGGCATTCCTTCCCGAACAGCGGCAAGTTTTAAGCCTTCCAGATCTCTCTGGGAGAGACGAATGTTGATGCGTTGATTCTTGCCTAAGGTATTCTTAGCCGCTTGAATCAGGCGGCTCTTCTCCCCTTGAGTGAGCTTGACAGGATGCCACTGACCGGCCTCCATCGAACTAAGAAGCTCTTTTTCTTCCTTGTCTAGTTTATAAGACTTCATTTTAATCTCCACCCTCTAAATACTTTTTAGTCCATTTGCGGCTAGGAATAATCGTTTTAAGAATAAACTCATTCCCCTTGTCAATAAAAGGGACGAGATAAACATAATCCCTTATTTTCACCACCAACATCTTCTGATGAGCGTAATTATCTTTGTTGGGATGATCGAAGACTTCTAACACCTTGTCTTCCTCTATACAAAGCACCACTTCCTCAAAGGATACTCCCCTTTCGCTAACAAGCTTCGCGTTTTTTGCCTCGTCCCATCGGTAAAGGAGCTCCATAGCTAAAAGATACCTTGTTGTGTGCCTTTTGTCAACCTAAAGGTCACGGGAGTAGGGGGACAAACCTCAAGCTTTCTCGGGATAAAACAAGAAGACCTGCTAACCGCAGTGACCAGGCGGAAACCAGAAATAGGCTTATATAGATCACCCATCGAGGGATCCGATCAGAAAAATCAACCACTGTTTTCGCGGCCAATACCGCCAAGGCGGGATAACAAGGCAAAAGATAGCGGTCTTCCAAACCTAGCGGTTTTTTAGTGTAAAGCAAGATCGAAAGCGGGACGATGGTACAAAAAGGCCACCAAAAAAGTACTCGCGTTTTCTTTTGGATGGCAAATATAGTTAGCAAAAAGCCAGGCGACAAATAGATCAGATCCGCTATATAAAAAAACCACGGACGAGTGATTGATCGTAGCCACGCCAAAGATTCTTTAGCGCCAACGACTTCTGGAAAATAAAAAAAAGTGCCATAGTTTTGAAAGACCGCACAAAACCAAGCGCCTGTCACCAAAAAAACTGACACTATCCACAAGAGCAGCGATTTCCATTCTCTTGTGAAGAAAATAAAAATTGCGAAGATCGCGCTGGTGCGGGTCAAAATAGCCAACCCAAACAGCACCCCCGAAAGCACAACCCTAATCAATGAACGATTCTTCCCTTTCCAACATAAAAAACTATAAAGAATAAGCGTCGCACACATAAGATCAGACCATACCTTAAAAGTAGTAACCAAAAGCACGGGACTAATCAGACAAAAAAGTACCGCCAAAAGACCTGTCATTTTGTCAAAATACATCTTCCCCAAGAAGAAGACACCTACCAAGAATAAAACCAAAAAAAGCGCATTGGGGAATGCCGCGTAAAACTGCTCGAAGTGAAACTCGGGCGCTTGGTTTCGCCTGAGGAGTAGAAAATTTAAAGGTCCATTAAATATCTCATGCGATAAAGCAAGAATCGCTGGAAAAAGGGGCGGATTAAAATAAAACTGGGTATCATAATAGGTGGCACCGCTTTTAACCAGAAGCGGCAAAAAGCTCCCATCCTTCATATAACTAATTTTCCAGAAATCTCCGACAGAATCAATAGACAAGTCATGAAGATTATAAGCTGACGCTCCGGTTGCTTGGATTTTTACCGCCAGAGCTGTATAAATAGTCTCATCATCACTGTCTTTAGATAAAAAAGTGCTTCCCAAAGCGATGCCCACTGTTATTACAGCCGCACCCAAAACAAATAACACCCAATTTTTATATTTCATGAGAAAGCTTTCGTATTTTAAAATTGAAAAAATAGAAAAGCGCAACGAGCGCGAAAATGCCTAGCCCTACAAAAATATAATAAAGTTGCCAACCATCCGGCTTGTCATAATAAGCTTCGAGAGTATGCTTCCCTGATGAGAGCGGAATCCTCATACATCCCGCAGTGGTAAGATTTTGTCGCAATTCATCCCCGGACAACTCTTTCGAGTCTACTTTCACGACCCACCCCTTCAAATAGAATTGGTTGATTAGGGCCGTTGAGGGCGCACTGCATTCCGCGTCAAATTTTATATGGTAACTATTGCTGTCAACTGCTTCAGTCAAGTCCACACCCTGCTCCGCCTCCACAAGCGATTTGCTTCCGCGAGGGTAGAATTCAAGAGTCTTTACCGTAACGGGAATATATTCGTTGCTCTGAGTTAAAGTATAAAATTTTTGAAGAGTGCGCTCCTTGTAAATCTGAAACTCCGCTGGCGCATCTAGTCGCTTAGAATCAATTTTAAATTGATTGGAATGCCATAGCCCGGAAAGAACTACCAAGATAAAAATGGCGAGCACTCTATGGACCGTCTTTGAGGGCCATTTTGCATAGGAAATCCCAGTAGCGCAGATAATCTGTAAAATCGCTGTCACAGATAAAATTCTCCAGGGAAACTGAACAAATCGCAGGATCTGGGCATTTTCCCAGACATAAGAAAACAGCGGTGTCATGAAAACAATGAGAGCGATGTATAGAACATAGCTTGTAATAATCAGCTTGTTCTTCCTCCCGAGAATAGCCCCAGCGGTTGCGAAAATAAAATGTGGCAAGCCCAGTTGAAACGACATAAGGTCATTCGAATCACCTCGAGTTGATATGCCAAATCCCCAATCCCGCTTAAAAAATTGAAGAAAATCTACCGTGTGAAGCTCGGCGGAGTAGGGACCTGTTACCGCCAACGAGAAGTTGACATATTGTTTCATCAAAATTAGAGGGCGCCAATAGGGAGAAGCCAAGAGAAAGCCCGTGAGCACAAAACAAAAAATACCTAGATAGAATTGCCATTTCAATGGCTTTGAGACTGGGGCTATGAACAAAGCTAAAATACCAAAAATAGGCACGTAAAAAAGAGTCGTGGCCGGATGAGATAAAATAAGCAAACAAATTGATAACGCTATTCCCAAACCATAGAGCCATGAAGCTTTGGAAGATTCTATGCTTTTCTTGAATTTGAGTAGAAAAAAAATAGGCCATGGGGTAAGAAGCATCGCCGTCAACTCGCTCAGCGCTCCCCTCACATACAAATTCACGTATAAATAAGGCGTGAGCAGAAATAAAGCTGCCAAGAATAAACCCGTGATTTTATCGGATATTTCCCGACCTAACTGATAGACACCGGCCGCACCAATAAATAAAAGAGCCAACAAAGCCCAATGCATCGTCCCTACGGGATAACCAGGCAATAAAGAAAATGGCAACGCAAAATAGAAAAAAGCTGGCGGATAAAAAACAAACGTCGGATACCCATACCCCCCGCAAAGATCCGGCAACCAGCGGGGATAAAAGTGTCCCTGCATGGCAGCTTCCTTAAATTGATCCATAAGAAAAATAAAGCGCATATCTTCATGCGTGTGCGGCCAGAGAAGTGGGTTTAAGATAGGTAAAAGTACTGCGACGGCGAGGAGAAATATTAATATAAACATACAATCATTCTACAGGACTTATTTAGGAAAATCTAAAAAAAATATCCTTTGCAGTCTTTTTTAGACGTCCTCTAAATCGGGTAAAGTCCAATTTGACCCCTTTCACCCCTTTCCTTTTTTGGCTGTGTTTATAGCTTTCTTGGTTTTTGTTTTTTGAAGAAGCTGACGATGACGAGAATAAAGGCGATGATGACACAAAAGCGCGTCAGGTCATGAAAGATGTTATTGATTTGGTATTTCATGAGGACGGTGTTGAGCAGAATGGAGAAAATGAGGAAGATGATGGCGGGTTTACGCATTAATATTATGAGATGCGCGGCGGTTCAAAAAAGATTCCATAAGGATTCTCGATTTGCTTATCTTCTTTTGTGTATTCGGCCCAATACACAATGTCTCTGTAGTCTTGTTTAGCCTTACAAGTATATTCGAGCAATGTTTTGAGGTTTCCTTCACTTAATTTCAAAATCGCCAATTGAACCCTTTCCCGCTCTCCTTCGTGAGATTCTGTACCGTATGTATTTAAAATTTCTGTGACCTTAAAAAAATCTTCTTTTTGAAAAATATTTTTAACAGCGGTTAAAACCTGTTCCCTCTTATAAGCACTCATGAATATATTCCTTTGTCAATTGGCCGGGACCATATAATCTCCAACTTGTTTATAACCTGCTTTTTTAAGCTGTTCGAGCTCTCTTGCAAAAACAGTTGGTCTGTTAAGTTTTACATCCAACAAATTGGCAGAGCGTTGAGGCGATCCTATATAAAAAGTCGCGCGTCTATCAATACCCCCCTTAACCCAGACATCGTTCACTTCTATGCTCCATTTAGGATCTTTAAGAATTTGATGATTTTGCCAATATTGAGCAATGGCAGTGTCCTCATTACGACCTATTACCATTATATCGTCTGTTAGATTTGCCTGCTTATAAATTTGCCAAGCAAGTAGTGTCAAGTTCTATGGACACTTTCAAGAGTGTCTGTAAATAAAATCTTTCTTGGTTTAGCCTTTTTTGGTGGTTGTTCCTGCCTTTGTTTAGAAAGCTCTTGTATGATACCAAAGACCCAGAGATTTAAGGCTTTAATGGACTG
>CAMDWQ010000013.1 GCA_945877765.1 Candidatus Omnitrophota bacterium
AAGATACAGATGACCACCAAGGAATTTAACTTCTTCCAAGCCAATGAACCTGACTTTGCAACCGTCGCGTATCTTGCCTTCATCAACCGAAAACTCGCTGACCTCGGCTTTTTCCAGGACCTTATCAGCTACAAAGATATCTTAGAAAAAGGAAAAGAAGCCCTAATTAACTTCTATGACTCAGTAGATAAAAGAGACAACGCCTTTATCCAAAACACCCAAAGAATCCTAGAAGAAGAAAAGCAAAAAGTAGCCGTCCTCATCACCGGAGGCTATCACACACCGCATCTTAAGAAACTAGTCGAAGACAAAGGCTATTCCTGGGCGGTCCTGACTCCTATTGTTACGTCCGAAACCAACCAGAAAAAATACGAAAAACTTCTCTTAGAACCCCTTCAAAAAGAAACAAAGCGTGTTGAAGTGATTCACGGCGAAGACAGAAAGAAGATGGCGAGCTCCCTCGAAGCGGATCTTATCCTTGCCAAAAAACATGAGGGGGCGAGGATGGCGGCGCTGACCTCAAGATTTGCCGCATACAATCAATTTGCAGAGATTTCCACTAAACCTGATCTCGGTGCACGATTGGCCGGAGTCGTTAGGGGAAATGAAGATGAACTACGCTTGGCGCTTACGGTTGAAGGCGCGCGACTTGCGAATGACAAGAGCGGTACGCCGGAGAATTTAAACCCTTCTCCAGGAGTCTTGGTTGAGCGTCCATTCTCGCCTCCAGGATGGGTGGCTAAGGGGGAAACACTTACGATTCGTGTGGCGGATGGAGAAACCGTGAATATCTTGAAGCCTGGAGAGAAAAATGCCGGACGTGGACTTGGTGAAGTAGAACTTAGCAGTCGAATCGAGCTTCAAATTATGCAGCGTGGCGGGGTGATAGATGTTGATCACTACGTGATACCGGGTCAAGCGACGGTCTCGGAGCACCGCCTGACTCTCGACCGTCCTTATGTGGGAAAAGATTTTTTCATCGCATTGGACAGCACCGGTAATGTGAATATTACTGCCTTGAGTGACCAGCATGTTGTCCAACGAGAGCAAGATGGGAGCGATGTAGCAGGGGTTTCAAAAACAAAAGCCTACGACCCCATCGCCATGCCTAAAAAATTGACGGTTGGTACCTATGAAATCTCGGTCGGCAAGGGAGAAGAGGGTATCACCGTAAACGGGAATAGTCTCTCTGAATCAGATCCGTGGAGATATTTCAATGTTGGGCGCGAAGCAATAGGAAACGACGTTGAACTTATGGAGTCCGACGAGCCGGGCCGTCGTGGGGTTGGCGCAGTTTCGCGCCAGTTCTTATATTTAAAGCCCGGTGAAAATGGACAGTGGTGGATGTATTTTAAGCCAAGCGCAATTCAAGGTAGGAAACCTCTCATGATCGGAGAAACCACTATTCCTATGGGTCGCTGGATCCCGCTTCAAGTCAATATTGATGCAAGAGATGCTAACAGCGTGAGAAGGCTGGTAGACGAGCCGCGCAAAGATATTCCGGACGCAATTTATTTGTCTGGTTCCAACCACTCGGCTGATGGGGATGGGGATTGGGTTTACCAGAATCTGGGCGCCGTTGAAATAGTTAGGGCTAACTTAAGGGTTGGAAACGTCTCATTTCAAATCCAGAAAACAGGAAACAGAATCAGCTTTAGAAATGAAAATGGTGAGCCCCTTGAGTTTGTAGAACAGCCTGAGGGGCGCAAAGGTTTTCCCTCCAGAAAATTTTTCGAGGTTGCTCCGGGTGAGTCTCTGGTCATCGGTCGAGGAGGCGCATTGGATAATTCTTACGTTTCCACACGGCACTTTAAAATCACCGTAGAAAACCAGGGACCTGACAAGTGGAGTTATTTTATCCAGAACTTGAGCGGAAATGGCACGTTCCTGGGAGACAATAAATTGGCGAGTAAGATGCCGCTCGATTTCGAAGTGGTGTCGGGGGGGGCGAGGCTGGCCGATGGGTCTCTCCAGCGTCATTTTGGAAATCAATCGCTTGATAAATATAATAGGTGGATGAGGCGAGAGACAGTAGCACCAACCTCCATACCCGTCGTAGATCAGAAAGTGATTGGTGCTCAGCCAGCGTCCATCACTGCGCCGTTAGCGCATACATTAGCTCCTTCTCTGCCGGCATTGACGATAGCGGGTTCTTCCGCAGGGAATGCTGCCAGAACTAAAATAGAACCCAAGAGACATGAGACAGTTTTTGGCTTTCCGTCACGGGAATCTCCTTTGACGAATGCGGATCCTGTGCGAAAGAAGAATTTTTGGGTGTCTTGGAGCGGGGTGAGCGTGGTAATGAGCGTGGTAGTGGCTACGGTGCTTTTACTGACAGGCCCAGGAACCCGCTTATTTGAACCCATCGTCTTATTTTTTAATCGATCTAATTCTACCACTTCTAGCCCTGTGGAGATAACCACGCCCAATGCTCAATCCGCTCAGATGGAGCTTTTAGCAGAGTCAGAAAAGTCCGCACGTTCCTTGGACGAACCCGTCCAAAAAAAATTACACGACCAAGAGCTGGATGACCTAATCAAGCAGTTGGATGATCCCGACCCGGCTAAAATAATTAGAGTTATCGAAGAGTTAAGCGATCGAGGTATAGAGGCAAAGCCTGCAATACCCAAATTAATAAAGTTGCTTGATGACCCGCGCGAAGGAGAATATGCTGACATTGTAGGCGTCGAAGCGGCTAGAGCGATTGTGAAGATCCAGGGTAAACCAAAAATATCGAAAGATAATATCCCATTAACTGTTCGTCTTGCTGGTGTGCTGTTCGATCCATTCTGGACAGATGCACATTACCCAAAAGATCCGATTCCTTATAGTGAAGGGCTCCGCCAGTTTGAGGCCCTCGGAGAACCTGCCGTCCGTGAATTGCTTCAAGTTCTCAAAAACCACCCTATTGCAGAATTTCGGGAAAATGCGGCTCGTTTACTTGGACTTGAGGGCTTTGGAGAATATCCTGGGGTGATAAGAGCCTTGCTCCTCGCTCGTGTCTACGACGAGGATCGTGTGGGAAAAGCGGCCGAAAAAGCAATCGTTTCGCTAGGAGGCCCCAACTCAGAGAACCCCAAAAAAAATATTCTTAACGCAATTCCCGAGCCAACGCCGGAAAATGGCAAGGACCTTCTGTTATTTTTATCTGTCGTAGATTCTTTGCCAACTCAATACCGCAGTGATAATGAACATGCAATTTATGAGTTAAAAAGAAGGCTCGATTCACTGGGAATTAAAAACCTAGAGGAAGACATTAAATCCATTTTGTTGGACCCCCGTCTACGCCGCTTAAATCGCGGGCGTGAATTTCGTAACCAAGTCGCCAAATTTTTCGAAAACTCAATACCTTTTAAGGAATGGGCTGCTAATCAAACCCGCAAAGATGTTGCGGCCTCCAGGTGGGAGGATGCTCTCAGTAGTGGCGATCTAGGAGATCTCAATTCTGATTTTGCTAAATGGATTGGAGGAGCTTCTGACGCGCAACGTATCGTTGATATTCTAGAACAAGGCAATCCCACAGCAGGGCCTCAGACCGATTTTTCTCGCGCCATCCCGACAGAGCAGTATGTGGATCTTCTTGTGAAAATGTTTAGATACCAACCCTATATTCCATATGGCATGGAACCTCAAGATTGGAAGGTAATACCAAATTTAATTGTTAAATATGCCCCGAAGTGGGACGGAGAACCCAAGACCTATGAAACTGCGCTGGAGGTATTAAGAAGAATACCTGGCCGGGGGGCCATTAGGAAACGATTGAGGCTCCTAGAATCGATGAATCTATCCGGCGAGACTGATGAGATGAAAGGTGTCGTTGCTAAGGAATTTAGGGAGCTAGTTAGAGGGGGATCCGACGAAGCGATTAATGCGGTGGTTTCGGCGGCCCAAAAATCAAATTTTCGCAATGAAGCTACCCGCGCTTTAGTGGGAGCAGACAATTCTATTACCGCGGTTGAGGCACTAATAGAGGTGCTTGAGTCACCCGCAGCATCGGCGGAGTTGAAATCTGTAGCCTACTGGTCTCTGAGGCAAACTGAGCTACATGAAATTCGTGTAGGATCTGACATTATTCAGCGTCAAAAAAAAGCGATCGAAAAATTTGAGAAAAGTCGTGGCCCGGGCGCTCGACTTTCTAGTGCTTCTGATGGGGGGGGGATGGCGGATCAAAGTAAAGATAATCTCTATAAATTCATCCCGGGACCTGTTGAACAGGATCGCTTGACGCCTGCTCAAGAGGCTCGTTTGTTGCGTCAAAAATTCCAAGAAAATCTATCCCGGAGTAGTTTTATCCCTTATGACGATGGGGTGAGATTTACACCACGTTATACGGAAAATACATACTACGGTTTAATTGGACGTGCGCTGATTGCATTTTTTAACCCATTAGACAACGATTTTATTCAGCGCGAACTGGATGTTTTATATGCCTTATCGAATCAGGATATTAACGTTGTTGGCCAGCGGATGAGACGTATCGTAGTCAATGCGGCTGCTATACGTCATAAAGGTGTTTGGATTGAGACACCACCTTATTTTAATGGCGTCGCAGGGGTTATCAAAGGAGTGTCTGATAGGATCGCCTCCAACTTGGAGTATCTGAAAGGGCTGGATGAATTGACGACCTCAGGCCTTGAAGCGACAGCGCTTTTTTTTGAAAAGCTCAAATTAGAAGTGGGTGAAGGATTACTGAGAAATCAGCGCAAAATAGTTTGGGATAAATTAGGCTTCCAGGCATACGAGCTTTTCAGAAAAGACAATAATTTTAACGTCGTTTTTACTCCAGAACAAGCGGAAGCTCCGGCATGGGCATCTCTTGTTCCAGAATGGATTCTGAATATAACCGGATTGCGACGAGTCACGCAGGAACAAAAAATAGAAATTGTGCCTGTTGAAAACGGGGCCAACGCGCCAGGGCTAAAGACTGTAATCGATGGGGCGAGTCATGACCAAGGCGCCCGGCTAGCGTCAGCGGACCCAGTTTTAGCCAAGCCGATCGTTGTGGGTAGCAAAGAATGGAATTCATTTAAAATAGACCTTATAGCGTTGATGACAAAGCATAGATTTCCAATCAATGATTCTATTAATGTTTATTTGGCGGAAGGTGATCTTATTGCTGTCAAAAAAAATGTTTTAAGTTGGAGGCTCAAGGAGAGCAAATGGAATCGTTTGCTTCGAGGTTTACTCAGACAGCCAAGTCCTCAGGACCAAGTCCTCAGATTTCTCGACCAATACGAAACACCTAAGCACATTCAAACTATCAATGCTGAATTAGAAGGATTGAGGTTTGCAGGTGACAGAATATATGAAGAGTCTGCAATAGCAAAGGCTGCTTTAAACATCGTAGAGCACCTCAGTCTTTCACAATCGTACAAAAATGTTCTCCTGGAGTGGATGTATTCTAGAATGAGGAATTTTTACCCTGATACTCACCAAGCAATTGCAAACTATATTGCTGACAATGGGGGACCAAAGATTATCCATTTTTATGGCAAGCGCGGCACTGAATGGAACACATTTAAAAAGAAGCTTACCAATTTGCTGATTATATATCATCCCAGCTCATTAGATCCTACGGTGCTCGATGATTTTCTTAAGTATGATCTGGAGGTTGGTGACATGGAAGAAATTGCAGTCAAAATTTCGAATTCAACATTTGTTGAATCTTGGATTAAAAAATATTTTCGAAAATTACGTGGACGGGAGAGTCTAGAGGATACAATTTTTAAAATGCTTACGGAATATAGAACGCCTGAGGACGTGAGTGAAACAAAGTGGGAAATGGTTTCATTGAAAAATATCGATGGCCAGGCAGAAGACCGGCAACGCGTAGAAAGATATGTTCAAAAAGTGCAAGGGCACGAGACATGGCCACCTAAATATAAAAACATTATGCTTATGCAGCTTAACCAGATGACGGATTATCTTTACCGCGACATAAATCACGATATCCAAGATCTTGTCCGCCTTAATACAACGCTCGCGGAGGCCAGCGCCGCGCCGATAGGCGTTCTAATGCACGCTGCGCGGTTGGCAACGGATTTGGGAAATCAATATTCTAGTGCTTTATCCTCGGCGAGACAGCAGGTGACACCGACTGCCGCTGGGGCGAGAATGGCTGACGAAAGCCCGTCACCTTATGCAATTGGATCTTCAGCAGATAAAGCCACAGCCGTGCAAGCCCCGGCCGCGGGCGAATTTGTGGCGGCGTTGACATCTATTATTATTGCAGACGTTGCATGGCTCTTAATCACACTCCATTATGCTGTAGATCCCACAGCTTTTTTCTTTAATCACTTCCCAGAGTTGGAGAATTGGCCTCTTTTTAGAGAATATAGTTGGCTGTCAGGCGTGGTGTTAGGCGTGGTGATTTTAATTACAATGGCCCTGGATGTCTACCTAATTATAAAAATTATATCTGAATATATTAGGGGAGTTGCTATTAAAGCGGAGAGTAATCCAAGTTCAGGGGCTGCGGCTGAACTCGGATCTCATTCGAATGTCGCTGCGCGGTTGGCAACGGATTTGGTAAATAAAAATTCTATCGCTTTACCCTCGGCGAGCCAGCAGGTGACAGAGACTGCCGCGGCGGCGAGGATGGCCAACGAAGCGTGGTCGCCTTATCAAGTTGAAGATCACGATCATGAAATCTACCCGGCTGTGGATAGATTTAAGACGTTGATGATATCTATTATTTTTTCTACTATTGTGTACGGCATTGGCATGTTTTCATTCATGTACTTAGTTGATCAACGCCATGTAGATTTTTTATTTGATAGATTCCCCGAGTTGCAGAATTTGCCGCTTTCCAATCGTGACGTTCAGCTTTACAGCTATGTTCCCTTAGTAGTCGCATTGACTGTTGTCGCCTACCCATTGGTGTTTTGGAGGCAGACTATTAAAATTATAAATTTTGAAAATCATAAAGGATTAAAGAGCGAGGTTGAAAGAAAGTTTAATTTTCTGACCGGTGGTATATTTAAAAATATGGACGTCGACAAATGGAAACTTTTTTATGCATTCTATCTTCACGTTCCTAGCAAGAACAAAAAAAATATAAAGTTTTTAAATAAAATTAATTTTTATTTAGACTTAATACATGACGATGATAAACAGGCCATAGATGTGCAGCGTTTTAGCCGGGCATGGAAAAGCTTTCTTGTGCTCGAATCAAATTTCTCGAACTCCGATTCATTAAAATTAAGGGATTTAATCGGCGTATTTCTCGTAGCGAGTTTTAAAAAAGCTTCCGAAAATGAGAAAGATTTTAACGCTAGCTTTGGGTCGGCGCTTGGTGCACTTGAGATATTTCTTAGCAAATTCAATCAAGCACACGCGAGTTTTCTCAGTATAAATATACAGCAGGCTATGACTGCGTACGAATTTTACGATTCCAAGAAATTCGCCAAAATCGGCGCCCAAGCAGCAGCCTTGTTTAAGAAAAATGAAGATTTTGACGTGACCGTGGTTTTGCCCACGCAAGCTAATCCGGCTGGAAAAATTGAAATCACCCGCTCGGTATTTGCCGCGCGGTTGGCGACCGCTACCAAACCCGCAAAGCAAAGAGTGCTATATAAGGAAAATAGAAGCGTCTCAGAACAATTCAACTTCCTGCAAGCATTCGGAAGCTTTTCCGGACCAATCTGGATACAAGCGGGGAAGTATGTTTATCGCGTGGAAGCTTATCCTCTACAGCAGAAGTTTAGTTTTCAACGGTTTCAACCTGCGGCAAAAGGAGTTGAGCCGTCTGTTCCCGCCGGCGAGCTCTACAAAAGAAATTTTGGCAAAGACTACATCGTAGGCAGGGAACGCTCGGGCTACAGCTTCCTGGACGATGAATTGCTTGAGACAAATCATTTTAGTATTCGTATCGATATCGAGAATTGGGAAACTTCTTTTAGAATCAAGGATTTAGAATCCACCAACGGCACAACAATTACTTGGACAGAACCGATAGACTTGCGGGATAAGGTGAAATCTCTGGGAATCAATGTGGCTCTGAGCGATCTTATGCCAGGCTCAACCAGTGATGGGTTTAATGAGATGCCTTTAGAATATCAGAACAAGGTTATTGCCGGGATGTCTCAAGCTGATCCCGCTTATGATTTTAATACATTTCTGGTGGATAGAAATCTTACTGCCGCCGTTATGGGGGTAATGGATTTAAAAAATTCGGGCCGCCCGACAGTCTATTATCCCGGAATCGAAAACAGCCTTGGGCGCGACGGTAATTATGGCGCGGCCGTATTGCGGAGCTTAATTCAAACAGATTTTGGGATTTTGGTGGCGACGGCTGCTCAAAGGGTGTCGATTGAAGAGTTTCAAAACGATTTGACCGCGAAACTAGGGGGTCTCGGCGAAAACTTGCAAATAAGAAAGGGCCCACGAAGCTCTTATATCGCCACCTTTAGATTCAACAATGTAGACCGCCAAGTAGTCCTTTACTTCAATTCCGATCCCGGCCGCGTGATCCCACAGGAGATCAAAAATGGCTACAATGTACTGATCAATCGCGGAATGGGTTTTCAGGCTAACAGCTGGGTTGGGCGGATGAAGGATCGAGTTCGTAGGCTTATGAAAAAGCCTCTTCTATTAGAGGAGGTGATCCAGCTTCTGAAGAGTGACACAGGCTTTATTATCACCGAAGGGCAAGATCTTGCATTTGAGCAACCTGACTTGGAACCTGGCCTTGTGGGGATGCCCTCTCTAGAGGCTTTGGAACGGACGCCTTCTCTGAGACGTGATTTTAAGTATATTTTGAGCTTAAGTTATCTTTCATTGAATTGGGCGGCACGCCCAAACAACCAAACAAGCGCTCTAAATAGAAATTTACCGGTGCTGATGGCCAGGAAACAAATCTCAGAGCAGGCGGTCGATCTTGCCAGGTCAAGAAGCATCGACGAACAAAGAAATCATTTTTATAATGGTGTCAAAGGAAAGGTTCCGAGGTTTATTGGGCACCATGCTTTCAATCGTCGTGGGCTCGGTCGAGCTATGTCGATATTGTCCAAAGAGACGCTGAGAGTGGCTGACCCAAGCGAGACGCTTAGACCCGGTAAGAGAGAGAGAGAGGCTTTCTCAAGCATTGATAACGGCGTTGCTTTTCAAAATCCGCAAGATTTTAGAGGAAACGGAAATTTTATTGCGCCGATAGGAACCCGAAGCTTTGATGATGTTGTTGCCATCATTTTTGCCAGACAATACGTGCGCTTTTTTCGTCGCCAATTTCCTAAGCACGCCCAAAAGATTATGTCTTACGAAGAAGCTGTGCTTTATCTCACCGCGTGGACACCGGACATCGATGAAACAACTCCCATGAATCCGACCACGATCCAAATAATCCATAAAACTGGAGATAAATTAAGGGATCAGATGGATAAGCCTGTGGACGAAAGGGTTGTCTTGGGTCTTTTATATGACTCAATAGTTATGTTAGGGGAGCCCGTAAGTGTTGACGATAGGGAAAGTATTCTGGGCGCAGACGGCGTTAACCAGGCAAGGATGGTTTTTAATAGGCTCAGACCGTTCCTTTTGCAATTAAGCGAATTTAAAAATTCAAGACTTCGTCAGAAACTATTCCAAATAATGGCGAGTTATATGGCAGCTGCAGGTCTTCGATCAATCTCTGGGTTTGACGCGACAACCTTGAATCAAAAAAATAATGTCGATATTGTTGCCGCTCTCGAGGAATTGCTCAAAAATAGAAGAATTAGCATGATGGAGTCTTTGGATGATTACTTTGGTATCGATGGCTCAGAGAAGCTTTTCGCTACTGACGCTGTCCGAGTGACGCAAAAGATGTTGGCGGCGTATGCATTAAAGATACAATTAGTTCAGAATCAAATTGATAGTAGTGATGACCCGAACGCTTATTCTGTGAGATTAGAGGGAAGTCAACTTGTGATTATCACCGAAAATAAAAAAGAGTTTAGACCGCTGAACGTAATTGATGTTGAATACGATTGGAGCCGGGGTCACGCAACCCCGCCCTATGTTGTTTTAACGCATTTGGAGAATGGTATTCGAACGAGACATATTATTTTTAGAAATGGGGAGTCGAAATTAATTTTAGAAGATTCAAATTTAGGGGCAAAGGCCTTAGATGCATTTATCAATGCCGTTAAAACCACAGCTATCAATGGATTTAATTCACCGGATGGAACAATTCAGCTCTATGCTCCCAATGTAAGGACTGGCCGAGGGTCGGTTTTTGAATTTTTTACCGCAGGAGATCAAAATTATTATTTGTTAGCCGATGATGCGGAAGGTCGAGGTCATTTACAAACAGAAAATAATGAAGTAACTTTAACTTTTACTTCAAAAGCAGGAACCTCTATATCGCTTACGGCTCAACTTGGTGCTCGGCTTGCGGAACTTCCTGCCCGCCGAGAAGCTGTTGTTATCAGCGAGGAGGACGGATTTGTCACGGTTACTTATAATGGGCCAGGTCTAGTAAGTAAGCAAGGACAAGAAGGAAATTCGGAACGATTTAAGCTGGAACCTGGCGCGTTTCGTAATGCGGAAATACATTTTTTTGAGGAGGCTGTTTACTATGGGGGAGCCGGACAGATGAGAACCAGAACGTTTCTGCTCTATAGAACCAAGAGTGAAAAGCTTATCTATTCCGAATACAACCCATACGAGCTTACTCTAGGTCGATGGTATGCCCCCGGAGCTAAAGAGGCTATCGATCTAAGGACTGACAGGCAACTTAAGATGGAGATCGTGCGCATAGTCGTTAGGTGGCGAAGAAAAAAAGTAGACAATCTCTCGAAAAGTCTAGAGGGATCATTGGAGGGTTTCATACCGGCGGATACTATTAAAAAGTTACCCGATCTTGATCTAGAGGATCTTCTGGCCATCCAGAATAAAATCGAGCTTTTTAGGCAGGATCACCGCCATTTTTTTAAACTTTTTGATGAAGGGGCCAAAGCAAGCATTGTAACTACGATTGTCTCCTACGAAAAAAGTGTCCAGGCGGCTATCGATGGATGGTGGAAATTTAAAACAGCGCTTGAGCGGGTTTCAACGGAAGATTTACAAGAAATTTCTAGGGTTTTCTTAGAGAATAACCTGCGGCCGGGTCTTACCTTGGCTGACATGATGAGAGGTGGCAGAATCGATAATAATCCTATTCAATTGGCAAGACTGTTGGCGGCAGTGATTAAAGCAATTAAAGAGCTGTCTGCAGATGAAACTAAAATCGCTGATAAAATTAAAAGCGCTATCGAGGCAAATCCATCGGTAAAGAAACTGCAAGAAGAGTGGATTGATCCCTGGAGCCAAACGGTTGGCGAATCCCCTGTTTCACAACTTCTAAGCACAGCCTTGATCGTCGCGGGGCTTAGCGCGCAATCGTTGGCCGACATCCAAGCCACGGCGAATCGAGTCAAAGAAGGAGATGTGGTGACTGATTTAGACGGGCGCCGATTGCGCGTTGTAAAGGTGGAGTCGGGTAAGGTGACCTTTCATCCCACAAAAGGAATTAGCCGGTCTCGAACGATATGGCAGGCTGCGCGCAAGCTATTCCGAAGAGAGTCTCCGATTCCGACGCAGACGGAGGCGCGCGGCAGTTTTAAAAAGGGAATACGGCCCCAGTTTGAATTGAAACCCGGACAGACCTCCACGGCAGCCCGCCTCGCGGGAAATCAAAATTCTACTGTCTCACCCACGACGTCTGTAACCCTCGCTGCGCGGTTGGCGGGAAAACCAGTTTTTGCTGCCAGACTCGCAGAGACAAGAGTGCTCTATAAGAAAAGAAACAACCCAAACAAATACGTTTCCCTTTATGCGGTCGGTAGTTTTTCAGGGCCGATATGGATAGGGGCGGGGGACTACGTTTATCGCGTGGAAGCTTATCCCGAAAAGAAGCAGTTTAGTTTTCAACGGTTTCGATCTGCGGCAAAAGGAGTTGAGTCGTCTTTATCCGTCGGTATTTCTCACACAAAAAAATTTGGCATAGACCACATCGTAGGCAAGGAAGGCTCGAGCTACAGCTTCGGCGATCAATTGCTTTCGAAAAATCATTTTAGCATTCGTATCGATAGCGAGGGTTCGAGTACTTTTTTTTCAATCCGTGATTTAGAATCCCTCAACGGCACAACCGTTACTTGGACAGAATCGATAGGCTTGGGGGATATGGTGCAATCTCTGAGAGACGATATGGTCAAACGTGAGATGGTCAGTGTATGGACAAGGATCAGAGGGCTCGCTAAGACTGAGGCTGATGAATTAAATCCGTATGCTCAAAGAATGTATGGGGATGGAATGTCCAGTGATGGGTACGATGTTAAGTTTAATGAAATCTCTAATTTTATTGATCAAATAGATCGATTACTTATTCTAGCCAAAAAAAAGATGGCCCGTAATAGTGCATTTTCTACACTTTTGGTGGATTTGCTGAAATCAGTGGATTCCCCTTCCCGCAAGGGTGACTATGGCGAGGATAAAAATATTGCTTTTAACAACGCTAATGACTGGGCGCGCGCAGCATTCCTTAGCAATCCTCAACGGGCGGAGGTTTTGTGGCGGGGGTTGATCGCAAGAGAATTTAGAATTCAGTTGGCTAGTGCCGGTCCAGCTTCCACATATAGGCAAAATTATAGTTTTGAAAATTGGGTATTAAACACGTTTAATATTCCTAATTATCTATTGAATCCGAGGCTAGAAGTAACAAAGGTTTGGGAACTAGTCGACTCGATTCATCCTGATAACATAGCAGAATCTATGATAGACGTGATCAAGACAATCCTTACGTCACTGAAGGAACTTATTGCGGCTAAGGCGACCAGAGATGAGAATATTTTGAGTCTGCAACGTTACTTAAGTACATTGCCAGATGAGACGTTTCACGAAATATATAAAACTTTCAGATTCTCGATGTTTGAGAGCGCAGAGTTGCGGTTAAAGGCTCTGAAGGCAATACGCAGTTATTTGCTGGGCGCAGGAGTTGCTCAGTTAGAAGAGGGGGACTTAACGGGGAGTCTCGATCTAGAAACTGTTTTTAGAAATTTTGAACAGGATGATTATTCCAATCCTCATTTCGATGAGCTGCAACCAGGAATTCAACAGGTCTCTTCATTAATGGATATTTTGGATACGAATAGAGGCTCACTGAATTCGGCGTTTATAAAAGGGCGTATCGAACAATTTTCGAAACGAGAAAAAAACCAGTCGAACAAGCTTCTCCGAGATTTTCTGTTTAATCTTCAAGAAGATCTAGGAATCATCCGCGATACCGCGGAGCTGCCTCGAGGAAGTTTTACGGTGGGAGAAAAGGGACGCTTGGTGTGGACTAAGAGCGCACTCCAGGATGATCGTCAAAAAAAGCTTCCGAACTCGATTGAATGGATTTCTATGTCGTCTAAGTACTCCACGGGTTTCTACGAAGTCGAATCCGAACCAGTCGTACATATTTGGTTAAAGCTAACTCGCGATTTCACTCCAGAAGAAATTCAAAAAGAATTTGATAGTCTGATTGCAGACGGTCGAGTGACCGCGAGCCGCCTAAGGCTTCTAAATCAAGAGGAAGTGCTGATTTTTATTCGTGTCATAGAACGAGAGATACTCATGTTTGGTGATGACTTGTCTGATTCAGTTATATTAAGCGATAATATGATTTTACCAGGAAAAAAGGCCTTGGGGGAATATCTGACCGACATTAAGATCTTCTACAACGAAGAAACGGGTCTACCTCGAGGCGCGCGGCTTGCGGGAAATAAAAGTTCACTCGCTTCACCCGCGGTGTCAACCATGACGCCAGCGGCCCAGCAGGTGATAGCGACAACTGTGGCGCCCGCGCAGCCAACTATTTATTCCACATCTACAGCAGCTGAATACAGCATTCTTAAAACGTTGTATACTGGCAATTTTCCTGATGTCGTTGTGCAAAGCGGGCAGATATCTCGACTCCAACTGTCTGAGAAACAAAAATTGCATATCCTGGCCGCCTATCTTTTGACTAGCAAGAAAGAGCTGTCTATTCCCATGCAAGTTGTTGTTG
This sequence comes from Candidatus Omnitrophota bacterium, assembly GCA_945877765.1. Taxonomy (GTDB): domain Bacteria; phylum Omnitrophota; class Gorgyraeia; order 2-02-FULL-51-18; family 2-02-FULL-51-18; genus CAMDWQ01. Next base: position 14,003 of record CAMDWQ010000013.1, read on the forward strand.
ATGGTGGCATTGTGGAAATCACACAGGTGTTAAGAGTCCAAGAGAAAGTCCAAGGCGGCGCCAGTCTTATTTTATCCGCTAAAGATGAGTCCGGTGAGTTGGATGAAGTGGAATTTGCTCTGACGGCAGAAGAGCTTGCCGACGCGCGAACCTTGCTCAAGGAAATGCAGAACCGTGGATCTCGCACCGAAACGTTGAAAGAAACGGTTGGTTCGGCTGTGTCCCTTACGGGTACATTTGGTGAGTACATGCGGCTTATCCGTCTTTCTCAAGCCGCTTGGGCCGCAAACCCCCGGATAGCGCGAAAAGAAATTACTCTCGTGATTCCATTTTCTAAAGAGATGAGCCCTGATGAAAGAAAAGCTATCCAGAGCTTTTTTGACGCTCTTGGCGGGGTCTTTTACAATAAGATCAGTCTTCGTATTATGGAGTCGGCCGACGAAGCTCTGACTCAAGAGGGCGTGCTTGCGTTTATTGGACACGTGGACGAACCGATGCTCAATCAAGCCAAGGGAAGCGCCCTACTGCCTATCCCTTACACCCAGACCACTAATGGAGAAATGAAGCTGGCTGATTATATCCGGGCATTTTTACTGGCTGACTTTTTGGCGGGTTTATCCGAGCAAGAAATGCAAAATCTCCTTCAAAACGACAAATTTATTCAGCTTTTATCCAACGCGATGGCTGACGGCGGTCTGTGGTTAAATGAAAAAAATACTGATCACAAAACGACCGCTATCCAAGCCTTGTCTAAAGCCAGCCTCGAATATCTCAATCTCTATTTACAGCAACTTCTCATCCGTCACCTGTCGGGCCTCTCGATATCCCAGGCGATTGAATTGGCGGCCATGATCACCCAAGCCGTGGGCGCAGCGGCTTAAGCGAGTGTATGATATACTTACGTTGATGAGATGGAGGTGCTTATGGCTAGTCCCATGACTGAAATTGTGTTTGTTGTAGAAGAGGCGCCTGAAGGCGGTTGGACGGCTAGGGCATTGGGGGAGTCTATTTTTACGGAAGCGGATGATAGGACGACTCTCCGGAAATCGATCGTCGATGCGGTGCATTGTCACTTTCCCGATGCTAAAAATTGCCCACTAACTACTAAAAAACTGATTGGCGTTAAAGTAAAACTAAGGTAGAGTATGGCTATGCCAAGTCATCGTTCCAGCACCGTCAAAATTTCCCCCAAAGAAGCTAAACGTATTTTGGATGGTTTTCGAACTCTTCAGCTCGAAACGCGACAGCTCCCCTCATTCAATAACGCTGAAGATTTTGCTTACCAGATTGAAAAAGTCTCTCTTTTGAAGGAAGAGGACGTCACCTATTCCACTAATACCTGCGTCTAAAATATGCCAAATTGGGGCGACGTTTTAGCAGAACTGCAGGAATTACAGAAAACTTTCCAGCCAGGAAATCCTCACCCGCTCGATTTAGTCCGCCGAAAATACCTCAAGATGATGTCGGATGCTACCGGACGAAATGTGATCGCCTATTATTCAGGTTTTTTGCAGAGACCTGGAGTTCGTACCTGCCAGATCGATGATAATGATAAAAATGCTTTCATGGCAACAATCCATAAATTGGACCGTTCAAAGGGTCTCGATTTAATATTGCATACGCCGGGCGGAGATCTCGCAGCTACAGAGTCCTTAGTGGACTATATTCGGGCGATGTTCAAGACGGATGTTGTTGCTTATATTCCCCAGATCGCAATGTCGGCTGGCACGATGATAGCCTGTTCTTGTAAGGAAATTGTAATGGGAGATCATTCCAACCTAGGTCCTATCGATCCTCAGTTCAATGGAATTCCTGCTCATGGTGTCATTGAGGAATTTAAGAGTGCGATTAAGGCTGTAAAGAAGGACCCTGCTTCATTGCCCCTCTGGCAGACAATTATCAGTCGCTATCATCCAACATTTATTGGAGAGTGCCAAAAATCTATTAGGTGGTCTGAGCAGATGGTTACCGATTGGCTTGAAACTGGAATGCTTCACGGTCAGCCGGGAGCCAGAAAAAAGGCAGCCAAGATTGTAAAGGGACTTTCGGATCATAAAACAACCAAGTCTCACGCCAGACACATGACGATGAGGCAGGTCGCAGATTTGGGTCTGGTGATTAAGGATTTAAAGCTGTCACCGAATAATTTACAGGATACGGTTCTCACCGTGCACCACGCCTTCATGCACACCTTTGCCAATTCTGTTGCGGCCAAAATTGTTGAAAACCAAAATGGCGTTGCGGTGATTCTCAATAGCAAAGTCACTGGTAATTAATAAACATTGCTACAAGAATTTCTTTTCTAAGTCCCCTGTAAGTGATTTTGCTCCTTTCCAATAACCAATTTTCACTCTCGGATTTTAGTCCTTGCCTGCCTCTAAAACTTTGGTATAATAAGCGATTCTTGAGAAGTAGGCTTTGGCCGGCGTGTGCCGGGCGAGGGTTTTTTATTAAAATAACGGGAGAACGGTTTCCGTACATAAGTTATTTATAATGAATAGCTTATGCGTTCCCTAAAGCAGGTTAAAGGAGAATTAAATTGTCTAAAGAATTGATCCAAGGTTTACTCGAAGCAGGTTCCCATTTCGGCCACCAGACCAGAAAATGGAATCCCAAAATGAAGCCGTTTATTTTTGGCGAAAAAAATGGTATTTACATCATCGATCTTGAAAAGACAGCCGATCATCTGGTGAAGGCTTGCAATTTTATGCGTAGCATCGCTTCCCAAGGACTTCCGATTCTTTATGTGGGCACCAAGCCGCAGGCTCAGCTGGTCATTGAAGAAGAGGCCAAGCGTGCCGGGATGTTTTATGTCAATGCCCGCTGGCTCGGGGGTGCGCTGACCAATTATCAGACGATTCGTAACAGCATCCGCCGCTACAAAGAATTGATTGTGATGAGGACGGACGGGACTTTTGAGGCGCTGACGAAGAAAGAAGTCTCAGAGCTCGAAAAGGAAATCACTAAGCACGAGAAGAATCTAATCGGTATCGCGGAAATGGGACGTCTTCCAGGTGCGATGTTTGTCATTGATGCGAAAAAAGAAGATATCGCGGTCAAAGAAGCCAATCGCTTGGGCATTCCCGTCGTGGCCATCGTGGACACGGATTCTGATCCCGATAGAATTCAATACCCGATTCCTGCCAATGACGATGCGATTCGTTCGCTACGACTGATTACACGTGTTATCACCGACAGCATCATTGAAGGCGCACAGAAGGTAAGACGCGCACAAGTGGATGCTAAGGATGACGCTAGTGTTGAAGCTGCGATGTCCGAAGCTTCCAGATAAAATTTAGCCGTATCTTTTAAGGAGAATTTATGACCACGGGTGTAGATACAGTCAAAGAATTGCGTGAGAGAACGGGTGCCGGGATCATGGATTGCAAGACGGCGCTCAAGGAATGCGCGGGCGATATCGAAAAGTCGATTGATTTTTTGAGAAAAAAAGGCATGGCCTCTGCTGCTAAGCGCGCGGGCCGTGAAGCCAAAGAAGGCCTTGTGACGGTCCTGGTAGAAGGCAAAAAAGCGGTGATTGCCGAGACCAATTGCGAGACGGATTTTGTCGCCAGAACCGATGATTTTAAGAGTCTGGCGGTGTTGGTGATGCAAGAAGTAAGCTTGCATGGCGAAGTGGCCTTATCCGGTGAAAAAGTCTCTCAAAAAGTAGCGGAGTTGTCCGGGAAGCTCGGCGAAAAGATTCTTGTGCGGCGCGCCAAATTGGTGCCAGCCGGGCAGGGAGTGTTTTTCCATTACGTCCATTCCAACCAAAAACTAGGGGTTCTTGTCGAGCTCCAGGCATCCAAGACAGAGTCGCTTAAGAATCCGCTTTTTGAGGAGCTGGGGAAAAATATTTCAATGCAAGTGGCCGCGTCCAATCCGATCTGCCGTGTGCGCGCGGAAGTTCCGGCAGTGATCATTGAACGTGAAAAGGCGATTTTTCGTGAGGAAGTCAAAGGGAAACCCGACAATATTGTCGAGAAAATCGTGTTGGGGAAGCTGGACAAATTTTATCAATCCCAGTGCCTTTTAGAACAGCCCTTTATCAAAGATGACAAGCAGTCGGTCCAACAGCTTATAGCCGAAACCGGCAAAAAGCTGGGGGATACGGTTGAGCTTAAGCAATTTATCCGTTTTCAACTAGGGGAAAATGTCAGCGCTTAAGATGAAAAAATTCAAGCGGGTTCTTCTAAAACTTAGCGGTGAAGCTCTGCAGGGCAAGCAAGATTATGGGGTGGATCCGGATGTGGTGGATGATATCGCTGAGCAGTTGAAAGAAATCAAAAGCCTTGGTGTGCAGTTGGCGGTGGTGATTGGCGGCGGCAATATTTTCCGTGGATTTCAGGGCGAGAATCGCGGTATGGACCGCGCGACGGCCGACTACATGGGAATGCTAGCGACCGTGATCAACAGCATGGCGCTGCAGGATGCGCTTGAGAGAAAAGGTGTCTTCACCCGCGTCCAGACAGCGATTGCGATGAATGCTGTGGCCGAGCCTTATGTGCGGCGCCGTGCGATTCGGCATCTGGAAAAAGACCGGATTGTGATTCTTGCCGGTGGGACGGGGAATCCTTATTTTACAACGGATACCACCGCGGCTTTGCGCGCGATTGAGCTTGGGGCGGATGTGATTTTAAAAGCCACGAAAGTGGACGGTATTTATTCGGATGATCCGAAAAAAAATCAAGACGCCAAACGGTTTAAAAAATTGCGTTACATGGATGTATTAAAAAAAGGCCTCAAGGTCATGGATTCGACGGCGATCACGCTTTGTATGGACAACGATCTTCCGATTATTGTGTTTGACCTTTTAAAACAGGGAAATATACGCCGCGTGATTACGGGCCAAGACATAGGGACAACGGTATCCAAATGAGCACACAAAACGTACTCCGCGAGAGCGAAGAGAAGATGAAGAAGACGATGGAGGCGACCAATCAGAGCTTTTCGGCCATCCGCACCGGCCGGGCTAACACGGGCATGGTGGAAAATTTGAAAGTGGATTATTACGGCGCCCTGACACCGCTCAAGCAAATGGCCAATATTAATATTCCTGAGCCAAGACTTCTGATGATCAGCCCTTGGGATGTCTCGGCACTCAAAGCCATTGAAAAAGCCATCATGGATTCGGATCTTGGAATTTCTCCGGTGATTGACGGAAAACTGATTCGTATCTCAATTCCGCCCTTGACGCGTGAGCGTCGTGAAGAGCTGGTGAAGATTGTCCATAAGCTCGCCGAAGAAGGCCGCGTCTCGATGCGCACCAATCGCCGCGAAGGAAACGAAAAAATTAAAGCCCTAAGCAAAGAAAAAAAGATCACTGAAGATGAAAGTTTTAAGGCGGAGCAGGACATGCAAAAACTCACCGATCGCTACATCCAAATGATCGATCAGTCTCAAGCCGCGAAAGAAAAAGAATTGACCCAGACCTAACCTTTTTGGCAGAGAACCACTCTTTTAATGCATCTGGCAATATGGTATATTTGGATTAGGGAGAGCTGATTGATGAGAACAATTCGTAAGCACGTTCACGCGACTTTAGATGTGTTGATGTCCCAAGAGGAAGGGAAGTTTTATGCCCACTGCCTGGCTTTTGATATTCTCTCTGAGGGCAGAACTGAACAGGAAGCTAAGAAAAATCTTGCAGAAATGATATTTGAACACATCCGTTTCTTTGTAGAGAAAAATATGGAACCTTTTATTTTTCGTCCAGCGCCTATGAAGTATTGGAACTTATTGAAGATGCTTGGAAAGGAAAGTCATTTCTTACCTAGCTTTCCGGAAGGACTTTTACATGTTAATTCCGCAAATCGGATAGCACCCTACCTGAATTCAGTGGATGCCCCAGCCTACGCCTGATCGCGATAAAGTTCTAAAATACCGAGAACTTAAAACCAAGCTTGCCCGTTTCGGGGTAACTGAGAATTCAAGTCGTGGGAAGGGCTCTCACCGCATGTTTATCAAAATGTTGGAAGGTCGGCCTGTTATCGATTTTGTAACATGCCACAATGAAGGTGATGTTGTCAGCCGCAAAGTGGTTCAGCACGTCCGGGAAAAGTTTCAAATTTCAATCCAGGATTTTTACCGCTAACTAGAAAATCGTTCGAGACAGCTTTAAAGAAGTCTGGTATATTAACGCTTCGCTCCCCACTTGCAAAAAACCGTGTTTTGAGCCGATAGCTCAGCTGGTAGAGCACTGCCCTTTTAAGGCAGTTGTCCTGGGTTCGATCCCCAGTCGGCTCACTTTTTAATTTTAGCCTTATCTGCTTCGTTGCGCTTTGTCAACGTGGCTTTGCCACGCCTCCTTGAGCACGCCTCGCATATAAGGCTAAAATTAAAAAGTGAGAGTAATGGCCTCGTCTCCGTTGTTGGTCGTCGTCAACGTGGCTATCGCCACGCCTCCTCCGTCCGCCTAGGATACGAGGCTATTATTTGAAAAAATGGATTTGAAAAGTGAGCCGACTGGGGATCGAGGCAAATAACCTACTCCAGCCGCACTTTTCTCTAGCATTTTACCCATATTTAAGCTAAAATATTACAATATTAATCAACATTATCAATGTCAAATCAACTCTATTTAAATATTGGAGCACCTCTCCCATGACGCATGGTCATCTGAAGACAATTTTCCGTAGATTTTTCGTCGCCGCCTCGCTTTTGACGGTACAAGCGTCCGCTTGGGCCAGCGAGGCGGACCTTAAGATTCCGGACCTCCGCGAGGGGCGCTTTGACCTTTTCTGGGGACTAACCGGTTATCAAATCCTATTTTATGGAGCGATTGTGATTCTCGGGACGGTAGGTTTGTCTCTTTTTCAATTTTTCGCCATCAAGGCTCTCCCCGCGCACCAATCGATGCTCGATGTGGCCGAGACGATCTACCAGACCTGCAAGACTTATCTCAAGCAGCAGGTGAGATTCCTGGCGATGCTGTTTACGATCATTGCGCTGGCGATGGCCTACTACTTCATCGGATTGCAGCATGAGTCCATGAAGACGCTGGGTTTTGTTCTTTTCTTCTCGATCGTTGGTATGGCGGGCTCAACGCTCGTTGCCTGGTATGGGATTCGTGTCAACACGTACGCCAACGCCAGGACCGCGTTCGCATCGCTGCGCGGCATTCCCTGGGATGTTGTCAATATTCCTTTGCGTGCGGGCATGTCCGTCGGGCTATTTCTCATCTCCGTTGAGCTAGTGATGATGGTGAGCATCCTGCTCTTTGTGCCGCGTGAGATTGTCGGCTACTGTTTTCTGGGATTTGCTATCGGTGAATCGCTCGCGGCGAGTGCTCTTCGCATCGCGGGGGGTATTTTTACCAAAATCGCCGATATCGGCTCGGACTTGATGAAAATTGTGTTCAAGGTCAAAGAGGATGATCCACGCAACCCGGGCGTCATCGCCGATTGCGCAGGGGACAATGCTGGCGACTCGGTGGGGCCGACGGCTGATGGCTTTGAGACTTACGGCGTCACGGGTGTCGCGCTGATTTCATTTATTACGCTTGCGGTCAAAGATCCGGCGCTTCAAGCCAAGCTTATTGTCTGGATATTTGCCATGCGCTTTTTGATGGATTTCATGTCGGGTGTTTCCTATTTTATCAACAAGGCCATCTCTGAGAAAAAGTACAAGGGTGTGAAGGAGTTTGATTTCGAGGAGCCGTTGACGCGGCTGATTATGATTGCGACGGGTCTGTGCATTTCTACTTCTTATGGAATGTCTTATCTTCTGATTGGAGATCTAGCGGATCCGACGCTCTGGTGGAAACTGGCGTCGATCATTGCTTGCGGGACATTGGGCGCTTATCTTATTCCCGAATTTACCAAGGCCTTTACTTCCTCTCACTCTAAGCACGTCAAAGAGATTGTGACGGCGTCGCGCGAAGGAGGAGCATCGCTTACGATTCTTTCGGGGATCGTGGCGGGGTCGTTTTCGGCTTTTTGGAAGGGGATTCTCATTGCAGGTCTTATGTTTGTGGCCTATCTGATTTCGGGGACGGGGCTTCAACATATCATGCCGCATGCGTCGGTTTTCGCGTTTGGCTTGGTTGCCTATGGTTTCCTCTGTATGGGTCCGGTCAATATTGCGGTGGATTCCTACGGCCCCGTGACGGACAACGCCCAGTCGATTTTTGAATTGTCCCAGATGGAGTCGATTCCCGGGATCGAAAAAGAGGTTGAGCATGCTTTTGGTTTTAAGCCTGATTTTAAAAAAGGTAAACATTATCTCGAAGCCAACGACTCGGCCGGCAATACGTTTAAGGCGACAGCAAAGCCCGTGCTCATCGCCACGGCTGTTGCGGGTGCCACGACTATGATTTTCTCCATCATCCTTCTGCTTCAAGAGCATCTTCGGGCCGGGGCTGTTGCCGCCGCGGCGGGTGGATTGGTCCCTGATAACATTGGGGAGATTCTGCTCCATGAAAAACTTTCACTCACAGCGTCACCGGTACTGCTAGGGTTTCTATGCGGTGGGGCAGTGATCTATTGGTTTTGCGGGGCTTCGATCCAGGCCGTTACCACCGGAGCTTACTCGGCCGTTGAATACATCAAGAAGAATATGAACCTTAATATCAAAGAAGCTAAGCGGGAGGACTCCATCACGGTCGTACGAATCTGTACCGAGTATGCTCAGAAGGGGATGTGGAATATTTTCCTCGGGCTCTTGGCATTCACGCTTGCGTTTGCCCTCTTTGATCCCTATTTCTTCATCGCCTATCTCATGGCGATCGCGGTATTCGGGCTGTTTCAGGCGATGTACATGGCCAATGCGGGCGGATCATGGGACAACGCGAAGAAACTTGTCGAGGTGGATATGGGCGAGAAGAATACGCCTTTGCATGATGCCACCGTCATTGGCGACACCGTGGGAGATCCCTTTAAAGACACAACTTCTGTATCGTTGAACCCGATTATTAAATTCTCGACTCTCTTTGGCATGCTGGCGGTCGAGATCGCCATCAAGATGAATCCGGCTACCACGCGCGTTTGCGGGAGCTTTTTCTTTTTTGCGGGCCTCTTTTTTGTCTGGAAATCTTTTTACGGCATGCGGATTCCGGAAAAGGTCAAAACGATAGGTGCTTAGTGGCACAGAAAAATCCTCAAAATAGCTCTAGCTTCACGTTGTCCAAGCCTACAACCCAGCCCAACTATTTTTACTTAAAAAATATTAAGATTACCCATAAGCTCACGCTGATTGTGGCTGTTTTTTCGTCGTTTATTTTTCTTCTTCTTTTCTTGAGTAATATTGGCATGGGCATCCTTTCCGATGTGAGGATCGGCATTGCCGGAAAAGAAGTGTGGGCGATTGCCAGACGAGATGCCGTGATTGATCTGGAGCGGTACGTTAGCCGCGGAGAAGAGGCGGATTACCAGCATTTTTTAAAAAATGTCAGGGTCCCTCTGGGGGACAGAAAAGCATTCGCGGCAATTTTGAGTAAAAAACCTGATTTAAAAAAAGCCGTGGCCGGATTTGTTGAAGGGGGAATTGATCCGTTTGATGCCAGGCGCGCGGCGCTAATATTTTTGAGATTTGGATGGATCTCCTATGTGCGCGATTCGATTTCTGCTTGGCAGAAGGCGGATAGTCTTTTGGACCATCAAATTCATCTCGGCGCTCAGATTCACCAGGAAATGCAGGCTGGAACGGTGACCAATGCGAAAAGAAAATCATTTCAAGAGCAGATCAAGCAGATCCATGAAAAGACAGTGCCCTGGGAAGTTGAATTTGACCATAAGCTGGCTCTTTATGGACGCGCTCTGACGCAGATTTTAATTTTTGCCATGATTTTCATTTCTATTGTGCTGTTGGTGGTAGGTGTACTCTTTGCGCGTCTGGTTGCGTGGCAACTAATGCGAGAAATTTCCGAATTGCAGAAGGCGGCTACCAAAATCGCCGAAGGTAACTTTGGAGAGCTGATTGATGTCACCTCCAAGGATGAAATCGGAGACCTGGCAAGGAATCTTAAACAAATGGCGCTTCAACGCCAGGGGGCGGAAAAAGAATTAAGTGAGCATGCTCATGAGCTTGCCTTGGCCAACAAAAAGCTTCTTGATACCGAGCGAATGAAAGATGATTTTTTTGCGACAGTCTCCCACGAACTGCGTACTCCGCTGACACTGGTCCTGACGCCCTTGGAATCACTTTTGATGGGAGATCCTAAGACAATAACGAAGGCTCAGAGAGAAGTTTTTGAAATCATGCACAACAATGCCATTCGATTGCTTCAAATGGTGACGGGACTTCTTGATTTTTCAAAAATTGAAGCAGGTAGGATGGAAATAAAGCGGGAGCCCACGGACATCGCGGCCGTTACCCGCTCGATTATCAGTGATTTTGAAGCGATGTTAAAACATAAAAAAATTACTAGCCGCTTGGATGTCGGCGAGGTTCAAACTGTCCTAATGGACCGCTACATTTACGAACGAATCCTATTTAATCTTCTCTCCAATGCGGCTAAGTTTACTCCTGAAGGGGGAAGTATCGGGGTGTCGGTCGGTTGGAAGCAGGCAGACTTAACGCTTTCTGTTTCGGATACGGGAATCGGAATTTCCCAAGAGGATCAAAAACGCTTGTTTGAGAAGTTTAGGCAGATCGAAGGAGTCTCGACGCGCCGTTTTGAGGGCACCGGGTTGGGTCTGGCCTTGGTGAAGGAGTTTGCGGGGCATCTCGGCGGTACTGTTTCGGTTGTAAGTGAGGTGGGTAAGGGCTCAACCTTTACCGTCCACTGCCAGGCCCCGCTTGCCAAGCTCTTGGAAACGGATAAATTAGTACGTCCGCGACAGAAACTGGTACAGCAGTTTCACACTCACAGCGGATGGGCGCCGACCGACGATTCTACTAAAAAAAGTCATTTACCCAAGATTCTGATTGCCGAGGACAACCTGGAGCTAGCTTCCTACTTGGCGTTGCAAATGCAGGATATTGCCCAGATTCAGCTTGCCAGGGACGGCGAAAAGGCATTGGAGACGGTTCGATCGTGGATGCCCGATCTTGTTCTCTCTGACGTGATGATGCCGGAGCGGGATGGGCTGAGCCTTTGCCGGGAAATCAAAGCGGATAAGCGCACCAGTCACATCCCCGTGATTCTTCTGACGGCACTGACTTACCGCGAGGCTCTATTAAAAGGATGGGAGGCAGGAGCGGATGAGTATCTATTCAAACCTTTCCACCCAACGGAGTTGATTACGCGCGTCAGCTCGGTGCTTTCGAATTCTCAAGAGCGCCGAAAAACACACTTATTTTTAAAAGAATCCCATGAGAAGCTGGAGCTTGAGGTCCAAGAGAGAACCGTTAAGCTTTCGGAAGCGAATAAAATTTTGATTAAGCAAAAAAACTCACTTGAAAAAGTGAACCGGGAATTGGACGGTTTTGTTTACACGGCCAGCCATGATTTGCGAGCGCCTCTGCGAGTCATCGCCAGTTTTTCAGAAGTGCTTACGAAAAAATATAGTGATCTCATTGACGAGCAGGGGAAGGGGTATTTAAACCGCATTGAGAAAGCCGCAGTGCGCATGAGTCAGTTGATTGATGACTTGATGCTGGTCGCAAGATTGTCAAAGATTGAAAATCCCTATAAAAATGTTTTAACGAAGGAGATTTTGGAATCCGTTTTATCGAGGCTTGATTTTGATATCAAAGAGGCGCGAGTCGAAGTGGTGATTCAAAAGGGCATGCCCGTGATTTTTTGCGATAAGGTTAAAATAGAAGAGGTTTTTTTCAACCTCATCAGCAATGCCGTCAAGTTTTCCAGGGCTAAAAAATCAACAAAAACACTTAAGATTGAGGTGGGCCACCGTCCACTTGAGGATAGTCATGAATTCTACGTCAAAGACCGAGGAATTGGCATTAGCGCCAGCCACCAGGAGCGCGCATTTGATATTTTTTGGCAGTTGGAACCTTCCGCCTCGCCGCAGAGCAGCGGGGTTGGGTTGAGTATCGTTAAGAGACTGGTTCAAGATCACGGAGGCCAGGTGAGGATTGATTCCACACTGGGGGAGGGGGCGGCATTTTATTTTACTCTTCCTTTGGAACATAGACAGGCTCATGAATTAGAAGGTTTGATTAATTAGGGAACCGCAGAAAGGAAAAATCCGTGAATTTGCCTCATTCGCAGGGCAGTCAAAAAGATCCTCTTAACCTATTGATCGTTGATGACAACGAATCGGATATTGAGATCGCTCGCATAGTTTTTGAGGGAGCCCAAATAAAAAATAAACTCTTTGCCCTGACAGACACAGAAGTAGTTTTTGATTTTTTGGATGGGATTGGCAGGTATCAGGATCGCCAGGAGTTCCCTAAACCTGATTTGATACTTCTTGATATTCGTATGCCAAAACTGGACGGCATCGATCTTCTAAAAAAAATTAAGGCGCATCCAATTCACGGTAAAATTCCTGTGATTATGTTCACCTCATCCAGACATCCAAAAGATGTTTCGGATAGTTATTCAAACGGCGCCTCTACCTATCTACAGAAACCGGTTGGCTATCAGGAATTTATGAAAATGACAGATCATTTTAATGCTTATTGGCAGATGGCCGCCTTGGAACGTATCCGGGAATAACAGATGAAAATTAAAACCAAACTTAATATTGTTTTATGTCTTGCGACCATGGCAGTCGCGGGGATACTCATCACTGAAATATTGTTGTGGGACTCCCCGCAAAAGAAAACTCAGATTGTGGCGTGGCTGGTTTTATACGGCATCATTATTGGAAATATTTTTTGGCTTCAGAGGCATGTGGTACGGCCATTGTCATCGTTGGCACAAGGGGCGGCGGAAGTGACAGGTGGAAATAAGGATTTTTTGTTTTCACCGCGAAATCCGAAATTCGCGGATGAAACGGATGATGTCAAAAATGCTTTTAATTCAATGCTTATTTCTTTGAAGAAGGCTCTGGGGGAAATTCAGGCAAAAAACAAAGAGCTTGAAACACTTCTTTATGTCATCTCGCATGATCTCAAAGAGCCGCTGCGGTCTATCCAATTTTTTTCTGGCAGTGTGCGCGATCGGTACGCTCAAAGCCTGGAGCCGCAAGCCCAAGATTATTTGACGCGCTGTGTTCAAGGCTCTGTCCGGATGGCGGCTCTATTGGATGATGTTTTAGCCTTAGCGCGGGCACGAAAGGGAACAGAGCCTCCGACCGTGATACCTGCCATGTCAGTGGTTGGGAAAGCTTTAGAGCGTTTGGAGAATAGGATTAAGGAAACGGGAGCTACTGTTGAAGTGAAGGGAAATTTTACGGATTTAAAAGCGGATGTCATCTGGGCGCAGGAAGCGGTCTACAACTTAATGGATAATGCGCTAAAATTTGTCCGGCCGGGAGAGAAGCCTCAAGTTGAGATTGTTCCTTATTTGTCAGAACAAAATAGGGGGCACAAGGAAACGGGAATTGTTATTCAAGACCGCGGGCCGGGAGTCTCTCCTGAAATGGCGGAGAGAATTTTTGGATTGTTTCAGCGCGGAGTCGGCCGCGACATCGAGGGAACAGGCGCGGGGTTGGCAATTGTAAGGGCTATCGTCGAGAGATATAACGGGAGGGTGTGGATGGAACCTCGAGAAGGCGGCGGCTCAAAATTTATCATTACTTTTCAGTCTTAGGATGAAAGTGAGCAATTAAAAGGAATAAGGCGATGAAAAAAAATAGTATTCGAGTGCTTCTCATTGAAGACAATGAGGAGGATGTTCTTATTATTAAAAGCATGTTATCAGAAATCAACCCTGAGCTTTATCAGCTGGATTGGGCGGCCACGTTGTGCGAGGGTAAAATTAAGCTCCAGGAACAAGAGCCAGATATCATCCTGCTGGATGTATCTCTTCCTGATTCCAATGGTTTTGAGGGCGTGGAAGTTTTGCAGTCCCTGAAACCCGCGATTCCTATCATTATTTTGACAGGCTACAGCGACCGAGCCGGGGCGTCCGTTGCTATTCAAAAAGGAGCCGAGGATTACTTGAACAAAGGGCACATTAGCGTTGCGCTGCTTGAGAGGACCGTCCAATACTCCATCGAACGTAAAAAAGTAAAATCTGAATTAGCTCTGGCAAATACCGCGTTGCAAGATCTAGTGGGACGTGATCCGTTGACGGGCGCGTTAAACCGTTGGGGATTTCAGGAGGTGTTGGGGAAAATTTTTGCACTACGCGAACGCGCAGGGCTTAATTTACAAGCTATTTTACTCGACTTAGATGATCTGAAGATTCTCAATGAAAAGTATGGGTATGGCATTGGCGACATCGCGCTAAAAGAGGTCAGCAAAGCCATTAAAAACGTTGCTCGGGCCTCTGATTATGTGGCCCGCATTGGCGGTGATGAATTTATTGTGCTGCTGACAAATACGCGCTCAGAGGAGGCATTTCTTGTAGCGGAAAAACTGAGAGCGGCGGTTTCAGAGAATTTATTTTTCGCGGACGCGGGTAAACCGGTCAGGGTAACGTGCAGCCTTGGGATTTCGGCGGTTGAAGATGGTTGCGAAATCCTGGAAGGCTTGATCGAGGTGCTGGAAAGCTCTTTACGCAGGAGTAAGAGCTTGGGCAAAAATCGAATTACAATTCAGGAAGATAGCGGCCTTAGGAATATTCCTTCGGCTTTAGAGGTACAAGGGGGAGCAAAGCCAGTTCTTAAAACTGAAGATTTTTATGCGGTGTATCAGCCGATCTTTGAATTGATCGGGAAAAAGGAAATTGCCTATGAGATGCTCAGCCGCATTCATTCGGACAGCTTTAATAATATAGTCGATCTTTTTTTACTGGCCCGCCAGCACAATCTAATCACCTGGGTAGATTTTCAATGTTTTAAAACATGTCTGCGAACGGCCACCAAACTGCCATCGGATTCAATCATCCATATCAATTTACTTCCCTCAACACTTCTAGCACTCCACGCTGACCGTCTAAAGGAGGAAGCGGAGAAATTTTTCAAAAACCATAAGCTATGCATCGAATTAAGTGAGCAGCAGATTGTCAGCGAACCATCCCATCTTCTTTCTGAAGTAAATCAATTTAAAAAAAGTGGGATTCAAATCGCGATTGACGACGTGGGTTTTGGATACAGCTCCTTGGAAAGTCTTGTCATTTTAGAGCCTCACGTCGTGAAGATCGACATCAAATGTATTAAGGGAATTGCCACCGATATCACCAAGCAGTCTCAATTTAGACGGCTTGTTAGAGTCATTGAAACGTGTGAGGCGCAGTACATGGTGGAGGGAATTGAAAACGAGGAAGATTATAATTTTCTCATTCAAGCTGGTGCCCGGTACGGCCAAGGGTATCTTTTGGCAAGGCCGCGCCCCGTATGAAGCAGGGCCAAAAAATCCTTGTGCTCATTATCGAAGACAACGAGAATGACATGTTGATTGTCCGTGATTCTTTAGAAAAAAGGGGCGGTTATGATTTAAAGTGGAAGGCTGATTTTCTAAGTTCTCTCGCCTATCTTCGGCAGGAAATTCCCGATGTGATTTTACTGGATTTGGGATTGCCAGACAGCGTGGGGATTGAAAGTATTCAAAAGATCAATACGCTATGTCCCCAAGTCCCCATTGTGGTGCTAACAGGCCTCGATAATGAGAGCGAAGGTTTAAGCGCAATCAATTGTGGAGCGCAGGACTATCTCCAGAAGCAAACCGTCATTGGAGACCTGCTGGAACGCTCACTTCGCTACGCGATTGAGCGCAAACGAGTTGAAGAAAAACTTAAAGAGGCATTGAAAATTAAATCTGATTTTATCTCCATGATTTCCCATGAGCTTCGTACCCCCTTAACGGTCATCAAAGAGAGTGTAGCGATTGTTCATGACGGCGTGGCGGGACCTCTCAATCAGGAACAACATGAATTTTTAACCAACGCCAAAAGGGATATTGAGCGTTTGTCACGGCTAATCAATAGCGTGCTTGATTTTCAAAAACTGGAAAATAATCAGATGGCCTTGCGGGCGCAGGAGACGGATATCAATGAACTGGTAACCGAAGTGAAGAACGGCTTCACATTGATGGCAAAAAACAAGGGCTTGCAATTGTCGATGAATTTGGAAAATAATCTTCCGCGTATTTTTTGTGACCGGGATCAAATTGTGCAAGTTTTAACCAATTTTATGAGCAACGCATTTCGTGTCACTCAAAAGGGAAGAGTGACGCTCGAGACAAAAAAAATTGATAATAGCATACGTGTTTCTGTGCAGGATCAGGGCCTTGGCATCAAAGAAGCAGATTTTCCAAAACTATTTCAGGTCTTTAGCCAGTTGGACATGGAGAACCAAAGACAGCCGGGTACGACGGGGTTGGGGTTGGCCATTTGCAAGGAAATCCTAGAGGCACACCAAGGAAAAATTGGTTTGGAATCAGTTTACGGCAAGGGAGCAACATTTTATTTTCTCTTACCTATCAAGGAACAGCGGCAGTCGGCACCAACGATTAAAAATGGAGCACAGGCAAAATGAAGAACTCAATGGACAGCCAAAAAATGAAAACAATTCTATTGATAGAGGACAACAAAGAAATCACTGATGTCTTGCAAAAGCGTCTGCAGGTAAAGGGTTACCAGGTGCGCTGTGTAGCCAGCGGCCTTGATGTGGTAGAAATGCTAATGAAGGAGCCAGCGCCAAGTGCCATTATTCTCGACCTAATGATTCCTGGGCGCTCCGGAATGGAGCTTATTGATGTCATTAAAGTGAAGTGGGCGACCTCCAAACTGTTTATTTTTTCTGCGCATCAGAATTATGAGCACTCCATCCCTACTGGGCTGACCGAAGGTTTTTTCCTCAAAAGCGAGGGCTCCGACCGCTTGATTCAGGCATTGGAAATATCATTGTCCTAGAAGCCGCGTCGAGAAATGTGTGGTAGAATATCGCTTGAACCTGAGCAATAGACGCTCGGATGACACAAAAATAGCAGCTTAACTACGGAATAAGTCCACATACCCAATGCTTGATCTAGCCTATATACGCGAGAATAAGGACCTGGTTCGTGAACACCTGAAGATCCGTGCCCCTAAACTTGATTTTGATGCCTTTTTGCTCCTTGATGAAGACCGCCGCGTTGGTATTCAATCCCTGGATGCCCTCCGGGCTGAGAAGAATAGGGCTAATGACCTCATTAGTCAGTTATTAAAGGATAAGAAAGACCCCAAAGAGACAATTGCTTCAATGAAGGTAATTTCCCAAAAAATTGATGAATTAGAGATAAAAGTGGGAGAAGTTGATAAAAAAGTTGTCGATTTATTGATGATTATCCCAAATATTCCTCATATATCTGTTAAAATAGGGGCAGATAGCAGCGAAAATACAGTGGTTTTGAGCTGGGGAGAGCCTAAAAATTTTGAATTCAAGCCTAAGGAGCATAGCGAGCTTGGCCAGGAGCTGGGGCTTTTCGATGCGGCTCGTGCATCCAAGATTTCAGGGAGTGGTTTTGTTGTGTTCACGGGGGCGGGTGCCCGGCTTCAGCGATCGCTTTTAAATTTTATGTTGGATTACCACACCAGCCAACATGGATACAAAGAATGTTGGCCGCCGGCCTTGGTCAACCGTGCGACGATGACAGGGACGGGGCAGCTGCCAAAATTTGAAGAGGATATGTACAAGCTAAAGGAGGATGAGCTCTATTTGATCCCGACAGCGGAGGTGCCGGTAACTAATTTACACCGGGATGAGACGCTTAAGGAAGAGGAGTTGCCGCTTAAGTATACCGCCTATACGCCTTGTTTTCGGCGCGAGGCAGGTTCATATGGCAAGGATACCAAAGGCCTGGTGCGAGTTCATCAATTCGATAAAGTAGAGCTTGTTAAATTTTCAAAGCCTGAAAACTCGTATGAAGAGCACGAGAAAATGCTTAAAGATGCTGAGAGAATTTTACAGCTTCTAAATTTACCTTACCGTGTTCTCCAGCTTTGCAGCGGGGACATGGGATTCTCCGCCGCTAAATGTTATGACATTGAAGTATGGGCGTCAGGCCTCGGGCGATGGCTGGAGGTTTCCTCGGTCAGTAATTTTGAATCGTTTCAGGCGCGCCGCGCGAATATTCGTTTCAAACGCAAAGAGACAGGCAAGAGCGAGTTGGTACACACGCTCAATGGATCAGGGCTTGCGCTTCCGCGGGTCATGGTTGCGATTCTTGAAAATTATCAGAATGCTGACGGCTCTGTGTCGATCCCCGAGGTTTTGCGGCCGTACATGGGCGGCTTACAGATTTTGAAGAAATAAACTAGCTCTTACTGTCATTCCCGAATTTTTTTATCGGGAATCATACATAGGTTTGATCCCCGATTAAAACTTTCGGGGATGACGTTTTTTAGGAGAGGTGGCAGAGTGGTCTATTGCGGCAGTCTTGAAAACTGCTGTACCGCAAGGTACCGTGGGTTCGAATCCTACCCTCTCCGTAAAAGTTTTACCCACAATTCATTCAATAAAAATCCTGCCATTAATAAGTAGCAGGTTTCGAACGGATAACGGTAACGTTCGCCGTCCCCGCAGCAAATCAAAATTCCAATAAATAAGCTGTAAGCCAGATGATAGAGCAGGATAAGAATCAATTTCTGAGAAGGATCTTGCAGTGTTTGCTTGATCCGCGAAAGAAAAAAAATGGCTCCCAGAGGGAAACATAGAAGAAAGACCCAGCCCTGAATTTTCATCCACAAACTCACTAGAGTTTCCCCTTTTCCCTCTAGAGAAAAAAATTTCCCCACTTGATACTTGGTCACCTCCCAATAGTAACTTGGATATTTTTTCACCAGCCAAAGACTATCCTTGATTAATAGTTTATTTGCCTCTAAGGAGGAGTAATGATTGTAATTAATCACTCTTTGAGGGCTCCACGTCCGGACCCCGGGGGGAGCATAATCTTTAACGGGTTGTGTAAGAGACTGAATATTCTTAAACTTTTCGGGAATAGGAAATTGTTTGTACGGCAAAATCCGGCAGTCGCGCCCATTCTCCACAAAAACCGTTGAAACCTCACCCTTACTTAAATGAGCCTCTTTTATATCTTGCGGAACGTTGATTCGATCGGCTAAAACGAAACCGGCGCAGGAGCTGGAGCCTAGAAACCCAAACACGAAGAAATTCTTCAGAGGAACCACTAACACCAAAAGGCAGACGGCAGCGGCCGTTATTTTCAATTGCATATTTCGTGCTGGCGCTAGAAAAAGAGCGAACAGGATAGCTCCGATTGCCCAAACATAATGAAAAGAGGAGTTCATTAAGGTCAATGCGGCTGAAAAAATGGAAAAAAATAAAAAATCAATCGTGCGGTTTCGGTCCATAAAACGGCGAAAAAAATACAACGAAAAAGTCAGTGAAAAAAGGCAGGGAGCGGTATAAAAAACAAAATGTTCCAATTCTATCCGTGAGGGTTGGAAAATATAAGATAATCCTACAATCAGCGTGATCCACCGCGATAGGTTCAAACGCTCACAAAGCCAAATCAAGGCCCAAAGTGATAAAAGGCTGAGCCCAAGCGATAAGCTATAAAATAGCGGGTGGATCAGGCCGGGAGAAATTTTATAAACACCGCCCAGAAAAAAATTGAAAAAAAGGGGAGGTTGGTAATGGTTGTAAATCACGCATTCCCAAAATGCTTTTTTCATCCATTCAAGATCCAGACATTGCATTAGCAGTTGGGTGTCCCGCGGGTTATGGGGGACGGAAAAGAGCTTGTAATATGGCGGGATAGAAGCGGCCAAAAAAATGGCCGTAAGAACGGCAAAAAGGATCCGACTTGAGTTGATGTTTTTATAAACGCTTTTTAGAGAGGGTAGCATCAACTTTTAATTTATAACACGACCCCCCTGTCGAAGCAAGATTTTAGATGTGCTCTGCCCAAAAGCTTCTATGGTAGAATCACGGCTAATCGATGAATTCTCCCAATAAAAGCACTTCAACGGTTTTAGTTACGGGCGCCTCCGGGGGCATTGGTTTGGAAATTGCCAAACTTTTTGCGGCGGACGGCTATTCACTGGTATTGGTGGCGCGCTCGAAAGACAAATTAGAGGAAGTTGCCCGGGATCTCAAAAGGTGTTTTGGCGTCGAGGTAAAATTGATTTTCCAAGACTTGTCGGTCGTTGAAAATTGCCGGAAAGTTTATGAGGAGATTACGCGGGATGGGATTCGGGTGGATGTCTTGGTCAACAATGCGGGCGCAGGCACCTGGGGAGATTTTTGGAAGACAGATTTGGAGATTGAGATGCAGAACATGCGTCTAAACATGCTCTCACTTGTCTATTTGACCAAACTGTTTCTAAAAGATATGATACAAAACCAGCGTGGAAAGATATTGAATGTCGCCTCAACCGCGGCTTTCCAGCCCGGGCCGCTCATGGCGGTCTATTATGCCAGCAAAGCTTTTGTACTTTCTTTTTCAGAAGCGTTGAGCAACGAAACACGCGCAACGGGAGTGACGGTGACCGCCCTATGCCCCGGGCCAACCGATACTAATTTTCGTGCCGCGGCGGGCATGCAGAAGTCGATGCTTTTTAGCAAGCATCTTAATTTACCGGCATCCGAAGTGGCTCGCGCTGGTTATGAGGGAATGAAGCGAGGGAAGGCGATTGTGGTGCCGGGTTTTAAAAACCGCCTGGTGATTCAATTGCTTCGTATTGCACCGCGAGGTTTTGTTAGAAACGCTGTTCGTAAGATGCAGGAAGCAAGAAGATAGATTTTTGGAGAGATGCCGGAGCGGCCGAACGGAGTCGCCTGCTAAGCGATTGACCTGGTAAAACGGGTCCCTGGGTTCGAATCCCAGTCTCTCCGAAGTGTTGCTGTTCGAACTCGTCAATGCAGACGGGGGCGCGGGGGTTCGGTGCACCCCGCGTATTCTCGCCGCCGCGTGCCTCAAGCCCAATCCGGACAAATTTAAAATCTCGTCGTTTGTTGTATCTTTAATAGATATAACCACTTCCAATGAATCCTTAGAGAATCTTATTTTTTGAATTGTCTTTTCAAAGGTAATGCACTTCTCCATCTGAGTGGAGTTTTCCATCTTGTTTTTGAAGTTTATCAGTACCTGCTGGACTCTTGTAATGAGTTTTTCGAAGGACTCCTCCTTGAGTTCGAATCCCACACGACGGGGAGTCTTATACGCTAGTCTGAAGGCAAGATTTTCAATATATTGTTTGTCATCGGCGATCCGTGAAAGATTCTCAATTAAAAATGATTCCAGCTTTTCAGCATTTACTTCTTTAACGGAGCAAGCGCCTTTTCCTTCTTTAACGACCTTCACACATTTGTAATAGTAATATCTTCTCTTTATCTTGTTGGTAAAAGAATTGGTCATGGAGGAATTACAATCCGAGCATTGAATAAGGCCACTTAACATGAATTCCTTGTAAAGACTCTTTTTACGGACTTTTTTTGTCATGAGTAACTGAGCTTCATCATATAATTCTTTTGAAATAATCGGATCATGCATCCCATCATAAATATTATTGTTCCAGCGGACCTTCCCCGTGTAGACAGGATTTCTTAACATCCAGAATACCGAATTGATTGAATAGAGATTTCCATCATCAGAATAAGAGATTTTGTTTTGTTTGACCAAATCCATGACGGATTTTAGAGAACCCGTCTCGACGTATTTTTCAAACATCATTCGGACTAAAAGAGCTTTCTTTTTATTCACCGCAAGTTTTTTATCTTCGTTTTTATACCCAAAGGGCGCCAGTCCCACACACCATCTTCCCCTGATGGCCATTTGCTCGAATTTATCTTTTATCCTCTCGGAAGTCATCTCTCTTTCGAATTGAGCAAAAGTTAGCATGATATTGCGAAGAAGTCTCCCAGCAGGGGAGGAGGTATCAAATTTCTCCGTCACCGATACGTAGGCAACATTGTATTTTTCGAAGAATTCGATCACCGAGTAAAAGTCTTTTAGTGACCGAGTAAATCGGTCTATCTTGTAAGTTAGTACAACATCGATTTTCTTTTGGATAATATCCTTAAATAATTCCTGCAATGCCGGCCTTTCCAAATCTTTGCCACTAAACGCTGGATCGGAGTACTCTTTGGTGAATTCCAAATCTTCCTGGCTCTTAATATAAGACATGATTCTGTCTTTTTGGGCATCGCATGAACTGTACTCGGCTTCGTTCTGCATGGATGTTGATACGCGAGAATAGATGCCACACTTTTTCATTTGTTTTTCCTTTCACCTAAAACGGTTGAATTAAATAAGCTGATTGATTGTCCGGATAACCTTTGTTTGAAAATGCCTCCCCCTTAGTAACAAAAAGGAATTCACCAATTACCTTTGAATGTCCTGAATTTCTTCTTATAAATCAAACCGTCTTTTGCCTGTATCCCCATTAGCTTTATCCAACAGGACTTTGATTGCATTGAAGACGACCATGAATTTTTTGTCGTAACGCTTCTCCATTACTTGGATTTTCTTCTGTAAATCCTTGTGGGTAATCAACATCTCCCGAAGGCGGATGAAGGTTCTCATGATCTGAAGGTTCACCTGGATTGCCCTTTGGCTGTTTAAGACCGAAGAAAGCATGAGAATGCCATAATCGCTAAAGACCCGTGGCGGCTTTCTTGTGCCGCCCCAACTTGATCTTCCAAATTGGAATATCAAGTTTTTGAATTCTTGGGGATTTAGCTGAAACATAAACTCTTCGGGAAAGCGCTCAAGATTTCTCGCAACGGCTTTGTTGAGGTTGCCGGTCTCTACTGCGTAGAGCTCAGCAAGATCCCGATCCAGCATTACCTTCTTGCCTCGAACAAGATATATTTTCCTTTCAATGACCTCATTGGATAAAAACGACGAAACTTGGACGGATTTATTTTTAGACATGACAGAACCCCTTTCGGTAATAAAATAAGTTGATGGTTTGCACTTATTTCGTCGGGGGTGCCGACTACTTCGGCGTCTTAGACAGAGGTGGGATGAACCGCCGATGGAAGAGATTCATGATAGCATGCCCACAGGAAATATAGCCAAAGAATAAAAAAGAAATAAAATAAAAATAGGTAGGGTGTGGTATGTCTTGTCTGATTATCTTTGGTTTTTATATAAAAGAATATCGATTGAAGATAAAACAAACGACGAGATTTTAAATTTGTCCGGATTGGGCTTGAGGCACGCGGCGGCGAGAATACGCGGGGTGCACCGAACCCCCGCGCCCCCGTCTGCATTGACGAGTTCGAACAGCAACACTTCGGAGAGTCTTATCTCTCCACAAACTCCATTAGAAAAACTATCAACAATAATCGTGATTCTACCACATAAGCTTTTAGACAGGACACACCTTAAAACCTAGAACCGTACCCACAAGCCCCAGACTGCATATGTCCAGCTCGCACAGAATATTTTCTTAGACAAATTCTAAATCCTAGAATTTTAAAATACCCACAGCCTAAAATTTTTCCAACAAACGGACGAATCAAAAACCATGAGCCAAAACTTTTTCTTGAGATAAACTCCGGGAAGCCTAATTCACAACTTATTTAAATATAAAAACTTATGAATACAAATAAGACAAACTTGATGCCCCGCTCACCTCGCCGTTGGCGTCGAGGTTCGCTCGTACGTTCGCTAGGCCGCTCACTCAGTTCCCCGGCTGGGTCGCCGGGCCGCCCTTAGGTCAGGGCGGATTTAGGATACAGGGGGATTGGGGGTATGAATTTGACTAGGGCGCTACACATAACACTCCCCGCGGATTCTCGCCGGGCGCGATTCATTTTTTTCTGCCAGAGACTGACTTGCCGCTTTTTGGCAAGTCACCGGAGTGCGTCTATAGCACCTTTTAGAAAGGAGTTTTGGATTCAAAAACAAGCTTGTCAAAAATTTGCAATATCGGGAGTTATTGGGCATACTCAACATATCTATATGTAATACATAGACCTATGATAAATAGCTGTTGGGCATCACCACAACAACAACGAATCCCGTCAATAGTGTTGTCGCCGATGTCTTTCGTCTGACACCCCTGCACCGGTCACGGTGATTTAACACATCAGCCTTGCTTTTGTAGGATCCGGAATTTTAAAGCTCTTGACCGGTCTC
>CAMDWQ010000014.1 GCA_945877765.1 Candidatus Omnitrophota bacterium
GGAGAGCTTTTAAGGCGGCTTGGCGGACATCCCGCCTACCATCTTTTAGCATTTCAAGAACGAGAGCGAGATTCTCTTCTGATGCATCAGCTTTGCCAAATTGATTTATCCTTATTTTATCTTGAATCTCTTTAAAGGTTAATGTAGCCGCCAACCTCGCCCCCTGCCCCGCCGGCACAAGCTCTCTTTTTGATGAAGGGGTCGAGTCTCCTCTTGGCTGCATGGTAAGTCTCGCGCCGATAGGATTCCTTACGCTTTTCACACCTCCAAGGTATGAATCGGTGCCAGAAGGCTGACTAGCAACCTTGAGGGCTTCTGTAAGTTCTTTATGATAACTTTGAGATTGAGCGACTAGCCTTGCGCCTTGAGACACATCGGTTTTCCCCTCTAGCATTTTTTGTACCCTTCCTGGACTTGTTATAGCAGCCGCCATCCTCGCCCCCTCATGCTTTTTGGCAAGAATTAGATCCGCTTCGAGGGAGCTTGCCATCCTCTTCCTATCTTCACCGTGAACGACTTCGATGCGCTTGGTTTCTTTTTGAAGGGGTTCTAAGAGAAGTTTTTCGTATTTCTTTTGATTGGTTTCGGAGGTGACGATGGGGGTGAGTACCGCCCAGGAGTAGCCTTTGTCTTGGACTAGTTTCTTAAGATGCGGTGTGTGATAGCCTCCGGTGATAAGGACGGCTACTTTTTGCTTTTCTTCTTCTAGGATTCTTTGGGTGTTTTGGATAAAGGCGTTGTCTCTTTTATCTACTGAGTCGTAAAAGTCAATGAGGGCTTCTTTTCCTTTCTCTAAGATATCTTTGTAGCTAATAAGGTCCTGGAAGAAGCCGAAGTCAGCAAGTTTTCTGTTGATGAAGGCAAGATACGCGATAGTGGCAAAGTCAGGCTCATTGGCTTGGAAGAAGTTAAACTCTTTGGTGGTCATTTGTATCTTGTAGGCGGTCAAAAGAAGTTTGGTGTAGCGGTCAATGGCGCGAACTAGCAGCGCATCCTTACCCCCGGTGCCAGAGGGGTCAGACCCCTGTGGTACCGGCTTTAGGTAGGCAACGTAAACCTTATCTTCCAATTGCATTGATTCGTCGAGTACCCGGTCTAGGTCAAGATCAGTGAATTCTTTTAGGTAGTCGCCGTAGAGGATAAGGTTGGGATAGTCCTTAAGAGAGATATTCTTTTCTTTGGCTATAGTAAAAATGTTTTCAAAGAAGGTAAATTGACTTACCGTCATTCCCGAAAGTTTTAATCGGGAATCATACTTGGTTTGATCCCCTATTAACGATTTAGGGGATGACGTTGTGTCAGTGCTCGGGGATGACGTTGTGTCAGTGTTCGGGGATGACGTTGTGTTGATTTTTTCCATCAGCACTGCTTGTTCGAGGTTAGCCGCTTGAAAGTCGACTTTCTTTTCTTTTTCAAGCAGAGAGGACATTCTTTCTAGGCCTGAGAATTCTTTAAGATCGATGCTCTTTGCTTGGGCTAATTGTAGGAGTCCTTTTAGGTTAAGACTTGAGTCTTTGTTTTCTTTTTGTGCTTCTTTCTCGTAGGTCAGAAGCTCTTGAGGGTAGAATTTGGTTTTAAGTTTAGTCAGGGATCTTTGGATGAGTTTTAGATACTCAAGGATATCTTCTCTTTTATCGGCGAGCTGTGCGTAGCTAGTGATACTTTTGGCGTAGAGATTGATATCTTCTATTCCCATGATTTTCATGGGGTGGGTGGTGGTGAGATTGAGATATTCTTCTCCGGCTATTTGGCCTTCTAGAAGAAGGCTTTTGGCTGTTTGAAGGCACGTGTCTTTGGGGACGATGTTTCGGATGGGGGTCAAGGTTCCATCGTGAGCGCCCCCTTCTACCAATACCAAAGAGACACCATATTGGGTCATGATTTTATCTAACGTAGCGGCAAGGTTCTTTTGACCGGAGTAGTTCGAGTGAGCGTCTTGGATGTGGATGATAAGTTTGCCGTTAGTGCCTTGGTGGATTTCCTTAAGGGATGAGAAGTCTAGAGGAGCTTCAAATCTTGTGGGGTTTTTGGCTAGTGCTTCCAGAGGTGACACAGAATGTAGCGCAAACACTTCCGCTGGAGCTGAGTAAGAAAGCTCCGTCAAAAGAAATGAAAAAGCCAGTAAAAGAGATAGACTTTTCATGCCAATCGAATAACGTTGAGTCGATTTAGCAATTTTAAGCATATTTAACCATTTAACGGAAGTATGCCTGATGGCTTTTGAGAATGCAATTTTTGGAAACCCTCGAATTACTGGCTTAAAAAGGCTACAATTCCCTGAGCAGTCTTCTCAGAAATACCCGCCTGGTGCGCCAAGTCCTCGGGCGCCATCGTGCGGATTTTGGCTACCGGGCCGATCTTTCGAAAAAGCCGCTGCCGCATTTTGGGTCCCACGCCCGGAATCGAATCTAACGCAGAAAGAATGGCCTCTTTGCGGTGAAGCTTACGGTGATACGTAATCGCAAAGCGATGGGCTTCATCGCGCAGGCGGCGAATGAGCGCCAAGTGAGTAGAGGTGGGAGAAAAAACATACGGCGCTTGCCTGCCCGGCGAATAAATATACTCATGCTCCTTGGCAATTGAAACCAGAGGCAAATTTTCCAAGCCGATTTCTTTTAGCTGTGCATGCGCCGCCGCCAGATGCCCCTTGCCTCCGTCAATCACCACCAGATCCGGCAGAGCGCTTTTTTCTTCGATGATTCTAGAGTAGCGCCGCTTCACAACTTCTTTCATCATGCGATAATCGTCAATTCCTTTGACCGTCTTGATGCGAAAACGCCGGTACTCCTCCCGCGCCGGTTTCCCATCGATAAATACCGCCATGGACGCCACGGCCTCGGCTCCTTGAATATTGGAAATATCAAAACAGTCGATGCGCCGCGGAAGTCTGGGCAACTCAAGCTTCTCCTTGAGTGTTTCGAGAATATTTTCGCTCACGGCTTGGGGATGCAACACGGCGGGCACCAATGAAAGCGCTCGAATCTGCTCATACAAAACCTTCGCTTCTTCAAATTCATTTTTTTTAGAATGCTCTTTCATCCGCCGCGAAAGATTTCGCACCATGGCATCTCGGCGTCCCTCCAAGAAATCAGCCAATTCTCTCACCGTTGCAAGATACTGTTCGCGAGACTGGTGGCCCTCACAAGGGCCATGGCATAGCCCGATGTGAAACTGAAGACACACCTTCTTGGGCAGAGTCTTACACGTCCGAAGAGGAAACTGCCGACGCAAAAGGGTGACCGCGCGACGCAATAGCCGCGCATCCGTATAAGGCCCAAAGTAGCGCGCACCATCGACGCGGCGCCCGCGCGCAACCAAAAGCCGCGGGTATTCCTCAGCCGTCAACTTAAGGTAGGGATAGCTCTTATCGTCTTTTAATTCTTGGTTGTACTTGGGGGTAAACTGTTTGACAAGGCTTGATTCCAAAAGAAGCGCCTCCGCCTCCGTCGGTGTCTCGATAAAATCAATCCGCGTCGTCTGCGCTAACAGCGCCCCTTCTTTGGAAAAACTTTCCCCGTAATAGCGAAAATGTCCTGCCACCCGCTTTTTGATCGAGAGCGCTTTTCCAATATAGACAGGATTGCCTTCGCGATTTTTAAAAAAATAAACTCCCGGATTAACCGGAAGTTCTGCAATGCGATTTTTTAAATAGCCGGGAATAATCCGCTCGGTGCTCATCGAAAAATCTTCCTGGCTTCTTCCAGGCGCAACAGCAAAGTGGACGCAAAATAAATCAAGATGGCAATCGCGATTCCCAACAATAAAATCCCGCCCTGTGCCAGGCGGCTGGAATGAAGAAAAGCCGAAATCACCCAGTGCCGGTATCCCCAGGTAAAAATCGCCATGAGAGTAGAGGCGATCAACACCTTCACCAACCCATCCACAATACGCTTTTCATCCAAGACGCCAATCCTTCGAATTAGAAAGTGGTACAGAAGCCCCATATTGGCCGTGGCGGAAATGGAGGAGGCAAACGTGAGCCCGCCGATTTTCATCGGAAACATAAATAGCAAACTCAAGACCACATTGAGACTGACGGAGAAAAGCATGATCTTGACCGGAGTCCGCGTATCCTGGAGCGCATAAAAAGCGTTGGCAAAAATCTTGATCATGGCGCAAGACAGAAGCCCGAAAGAATAATAAAAAAGTGCCGATGACGTAATCGACGTCGAGTACGCGTCAAATTTTCCATGTTCAAAAATAATACGCACGATCGGCTCGGACAAAACCACAAGCCCGACCGACGCCGGTAAAATGACAAATAGAATCGAGCGAATCGCCATGGAAACCGTTTTCTTAAAAGCCTCCATGTCTCCTTTAGCCGCCTGCGTAGAAAATGTCGGAAGCACCGCCTGTGCCAGGGACAATCCCAGCACCGCCAAAGGCAGTTGAAACAAGCGGTTGGAATAATAAAGTGCTGATTGGCCTCCCGCGCCCACGATTTTTTCAAACGAAGCCAAAATTGAATCCACTAGCACATTGATCTGGTAGAGCCCCGAACCCAGCGCTCGCGGCACAAGCAACCGAGCTATTTTTTTTACATACTCATGGCCAAAATCCGGCTTTTCAAAGCGAAAGCCACTGCGCAAAAGAGGCGGGATTTGAAACGCTAATTGCAAGACACCTCCCGCCAGGACACCCACGACAAGCGCGATCGGTCCGTATTTTTTTTCAAAAAAAAGAGCCGTGACAATCATCGAGACATTTAAAAGGGCGGGGCCAATCGCAGAACTGGTAAATTCTTTTAGCGAGTTGAGTACTCCCATCGCCAGCGCCGAAAGACCGATAAGAAAAAGGTAAGGAAACATCAGACGTGTCAAAGCAATGGTCAGGGGCAACTTCTCGGCGTCTGCCGAATGGACAAAGCCGGGCGCCAAAAGCCTCACAATTTGAGGCGTAAAAAACACTCCCAGCGCCGACAAAACAAGCAGCACGGTCCCCATGACCCATAGAACCGTGGAAACAAGCTTCCAGTAATCCGCCGGTTTTTTTTGACGACATTCGGAGAAGACAGGGACAAACGCGGCATTGGCAGCCCCCTCGGCCACCAAATCTCTCAAAAGGTTGGGAATTTTAAAGCTGACAACAAATGCCTCGGCACCAATGCCAGTCCCAAACACGGAAGCAATCAACATATCCCGGATAAACCCAAGAATACGGCTAATTCCCGTAAAACCCCCGATCACTCCCGCCGATTTTACAACGTGCCGGTGTGCCGATCCCGCCTGGTCTTGCTTCACAAAGCCCTTTTCCCTCCCCCACCCTGCCATGACAGGACGGGATTGACATCAAAAGCTATTTTCTGTAGAATTACCCCACTAAACGCATTCTAACACAAGAACATTTAAAGGGAATTATGGCACATAGAAGATCAGCTATTAAAAAAATCCGCATCGATAAGAAGCGGCATATTCGCAATTCGGGAATTCTTTCGGCTCTTCGCACGCAGATGAAGAAGACCAACCGTTTGATTACCGAGAAAAAGATGGATGAGGCGATCAAGGATTCCCGCGAGCTCTTCTCGCAGCTTGATAAAGCGGTCAAAAAGAACTTGCTCCACAAAAAAAGCGCTTCCCGTCAAAAATCCCGTTTTACGCTCAGACTAAACTCTCTCAAAAAGTCGAAATAAAACCCGACGGGTGGCGCGGAGGCGGGGCGCCCCATCTCGCCCGGAGTGGACGAAGTCACACGAGGACGGAATGGGGCTGCCGCAGCGACAGGACCCGGCGCACACATTGCTTTTAACTTTCCAGTATAAACCTCTCAAGCGCAAGACGCTCTCCCACCCTTCCCTCTTTGATTGAAAGGTCGCACTCCAGAAGCCTTTTTTGCAGCCGAGAAATCCCTTTGACGGACAATTTTTTAAGCTGTAAAAAAAATTTCTGCTGAAAAAAGGAGTGAACGCGAAACGCCGAAGCCACCTCTTGGGGAGAGGCGCCTCGTTCGGTAAGAGCGGCAGCTTGTTTCATGCGCTCTAGCTGTCCCGCCAAAACGGCGATGATTTCCGGCGCCCGGACCCCTTCACGAAAAAGGTAAAGTGTTTTTTCAAGGGCGCTTTGGGTGTCTTTTTGAAATAAGTCCTCCGCAATGGCAAAAACATCCTCCTCGGAGGTTTTCCCCAAAAGCTTATCCACATCCTGGCTCGACACCGCCGTCCGCGGATGAATATAAACAAACAGTGTTTCAAGCGCATTCTGCAGTGCCGCGGTATCCTTACCCGCCATGGCAATCAAGCGCCGCGTGGCCTCACGGTCAATCGTTCCACCCATTTTCCGCGCGCGGGCCTCTATCCAAACCGGAAAATCTTTGTCAAACGGGGTATGGCAAGCCACCAGCGTCGCCGCACTTTCAATGTCACGTAAAAAAGCACTTTTTTTTGTGCTCGTTTCCTCAGATACAAGGACCATGATGCTCGTGGAAGGAAGATTTTCAAGGCAAGCTAATAGATTTTTGCGGGCAGGATCTTCGAGTTCTTCAATCTGCCACAATACGGCGATTCTTTTTTCACCCAGAAACGGGGCTGTCTGAATAAATTCCAAGGCAGGTGCCAACGCGGGGTCTTCGGCCAGATTCCATTCCTGGGTATTCATGGTGGCGTCGGAGAGATTGGCAAAATGCTTCTTCCCCAACTCGCGGATAAACTCTTTTTTTAGAAGTCTCTCTTTGCCGACGAGAAGAAAACACTCACCAGATTTCAATCGTTTTATCCACCAAGCGGCGCGCGGCATCCTCAACTGCTTTTTGAGAAGCAGCATCCTCACTGATTGCGTGGGCTCCCGCAAGAAAAAAGGAACTCTCACCCACAAGCGAGCCGTCGTGCCACAATATTTTGTGCGTACGTGTTTCCACGACAGAGACATCCAAGACCACACTCAGACGATACTCTTGAACATCATTAGAATCCGAGTACCGCAGCGCATCCCGGCGATAGTCGACAAGCTTAGCTTCGACGGTCAAATCCGCTTTTTCAGGCACACTGACTTTGAGGTTGCCATCGAAAATAAAACGGTTCACAATCGCGTTGGTCAGATCAGACTCGGTACCGGGCCGGTAAATGCGAAAGGGGCTTTTATCGGTCACTTCTCCGGAAAGATTGATGGCGTTCACCACAGGGCTGATAGACACATTCTTAAACTCTTCAGACAAAAGAGATTTTTGCGTGTAGCCTGCACAACCCGAGCCAACCGTCAAACATAGAAGCAAGCCTAAAAAAAACCAAAAGCGCTTTACCATAAAAGAAACTTTTTGGGTTTTGCGGGTGCATCCGTCTGCTGAATCATTCCCTCCAAGCGCTTCTGCGCAAGCTCTGCCGCCGGTGTTTCAGGGTACCTGGTTACGATTTCCTGATAGTAGACCTTGGCGCTTGCCCGTTTATTTTGCTTGTCATAAAAAGCGCCTGTCTCAAAACTAGTCATCGCCTTACGCGCACGCAAAATCTTGATCGATTCATCCGCTTCCAAAGACTGTGCATTCTCAGGATAAGATTCTTTGAAGCTTTTAAATTCCTCGATGGCGCGCTTGGCTGAGTCCTCATTGTAATTCGCTTTTTTGGACGCTAGTAGGGAAACGTAA
Organism: Candidatus Omnitrophota bacterium; assembly: GCA_945877765.1. GTDB lineage: Bacteria > Omnitrophota > Gorgyraeia > 2-02-FULL-51-18 > 2-02-FULL-51-18 > CAMDWQ01. Next base: position 7,573 of record CAMDWQ010000014.1, read on the forward strand.
GCGATTTGATAGCGCGCCTTGGTAAGCAGGTCTGAGCTAGGATATTCGTCAACGAGAGTCTGATAAGCTTTTTGGGCTTCTTCATAAAAACCTTGCGTCTTATAAACTTCCCCAATTTGAAACTGCGCCTGGTCGCCATAGCTGCCAAAAGGGGCATTTTTAACCACATGCGTATAAAGTTCGATCGCCTTATCTCTTCCGGAAAATGTGGGAATACCAACCACCTTAATTTTTTCGCCTTCGGCAAATCGACCCGCAATTTCAAATTCTTTTTTTACCGCGTCTTTGATGCGATCGCTGTAAGGATAGCGGTCAATGAGTTTTTGGTAGGCATCGGCAGCCTTGGCGATGTCCTGCTTGGCTTCCTGGGACAATCCTACAAAATAGACGCCTTCAGCAGCAAGCCTTGAATTAGGAAATGCCGCAGGCAGCTTTTCAAACTCTTCAATTGCCCGGTCCCAGTTCTTTTGATTATAAAACTGCATGGCCCAGTCGTACTGCTGATCCGGGGTATCTTTAGCGGCTTTTTTGGGATTGATCCACTTCGCTAAATCAGGGCTCCATATCCAGGCCGCCTGACTCGCAGAAGAAAAAGATGCCAAACAAAGACAGAGCGCTGTAATTCTTAAAAAATTTCTCATAAATTAGAGGACTCCTAAAAGGTGAATTTTTATAGCTTATACCGCTAGCCACAGAAAGTCAATTGAACCCAAAAACTAGATAGAAGAAATTGCCCCAATTCATCGCCCGCTTCGTTAATGCTAATTTTCAGCAAATCTGCTAAGTGGCTATTTTTTAAGAGAATATATCTTTTCTCATGCTGACGGTGGGGCCGCTACTGGCACGAGCCTGATTTCTTATGAAGCCGCGCTTCTCATACCAAGATTCTTTGGCTCTGTAGGCATCAACCGTGACGTACCGACAAGCTACACCGTTTTTATTGATGGCTACGGCCATACCTATTACAATCTCAATGATGATCTTGCCAAGACCGCAGCGTTGATGCTCTTTGACGCAGGCCATACGAGCCAACTTAACAGCCGGGTAGCTTGGGATTTGTTTATTTTCAGGGAATTTTGCTTTTTCGTCTTCGGATAGGCGTATCGAATCATTGCAGACAGCAAAATAGGCGACAAGTCTCCCCTTGAAGAACAGGCAGGTAGTCTGGGCTATTTTCTGCTCCTGATACTGGAAGGCGTCATCTCTAAGGAAAGAATTTAAATCCTCATCGTCACAGTCAAAGCCCGAGCAGTCCATGTCAGCGGAAATAGAGCGGAACTCAAGCTGATCCGCCGTAATAATTAATTTTTCCGAGGTCAAGAAATCAGGTCTTACTTATTAAGACGAGTAAGGAATCTCTCGTATAACGAGAAACAGCGATTCAATTCCTCTGTTTTCTGAGGAGTCGGGCGGATAGGTTTCTGCGCTTCTTGATACAATTTTTGCGCGTCTTCGCCTGAAAGTATTGGCGTTGATTCTATTGGACGTGCCATATTGCTACCTTGCTTTTCTATTACTATCTGTGATTATCTTTTGCCATCTATGGCGTATGTAGATTATGCCACACGGGCATTGACAATTCAATCTTTGAGCAAAATCTTAAAGCGTCCTAAAAAATTTGACCATTAGATCTGCCTCTAGATTGAGTTGGTCTCCTGGTTTTAACTGATTGAAATTACTAAGCTTAAGCGTGTGTGGAATCAGGTATAGATAAAATTGATTGGCTTTGACGGGGCCCAGAGTGAGGCTGACACCGTTAACCGCAATAGAGCCCTTTTCAATCAAAAAAGGTTTAAGCTTTGCCGGGTATTTAATTTGGAAGCAAACGTCCTTGTCTCGGCGGCTAATCTCTAGAAGTGTCCCAATGCCATCCACATGGCCCTGGACAAAATGACCCTCAATGCGTTCCTTCCACTCAAGTGCCGGTTCCAAATTCACCAAAACACCTTTTTTGTACTTTCCTAGAGTTGTTCTGCGTACGGTTTCGGCGACGACATCAAAAAAATAAATAGCGCCTTTTTTTTGGGAAACCGTTAGACACACGCCGTCCACCGAAAGACTGCCGCCAATCTTTAGCGGTGGAAAATTTTTTGGTGCAGCAATGGCCAAACGCCAGGCATTTTTTTCGGCCGAAAAACTCAACACCCTGCCGCAGCCGCGGACAATCCCCGTAAACATTAAAATCTCCCCCGCAAGAGAAGGTCTCCGCCGATTGGCTCGGCCTTTAAATCACGCAAATTGGCAGCTTCTTTTAAAAACTGAATCCCCTCGCCCCCCACGGCGCTAATAGAGCTCTTCCCGCCAATAATCTTAGGCGCCACAAACACAACCATCTCATGCACAATTTTTTCACGGATGGCGCTTCCGATGACTTCGCCGCCACCTTCGATCAAAAGATTGACGATCCCGCGGCTGCCCAACTCACCCAAGAGCGCGTTCCAATCAATGAAGCCTTTTTTTTTCTCCGGAACAAGCATAATCTCCGCTTTTTTTTCAAGACGCGTCCACTGCTTCTGTGGCGCGCGCTTAGTCGTGACTAAAACAACGCGATTGCGGGATGTTTTTGAAAAAATTCTGGCTTTGGACGGTGTCCGTAAAAAACTGTCCAACACCACTTTGACCGGATACCTTTGAATGGAAGCCAGACGCGTATCCAGCCGAGGATCATCCTTCAGGATGGTATTGACCCCGACAAGAATAGCGTCCGAGGAAGCACGAAGCTCATGGGAAAATATCCGGGATTTTTTCTCCGTGATCCACTTGGAATCACCGGTGGAGGTCGCAATTTTTCCGTCCAGGCTCTGCGCAGCTTTGACAATCACATAGGGTCTTTGGTGAACTACCCAGTGACAATAATCACGGTTTAGCTCTCGAGCTTCGTCCTCCAACACGCCACAGTCAACCTCCACGCCAGCTTTTTTAAGAACTTTTAAGCCCCTGCCGGCGACAAAACGATTAGGATCCTTCATTCCCACCACCACACGGCGAAGCTTGCTCGCCAAAATCAAATCCGTGCATGGCGGCGTCTTGCCAAAATGCGCGCAAGGCTCAAGATTTACATACAGCGTGGCACCCTTGGGGTCTGCTTTGCAGGAAAAGATCGCGTTGACTTCCGCGTGACTTTGGCCGTATCGCTCGTGCGCGCCTTCACCGATGATTTTACCCCGCTTGACAAGAACAGCACCCACCAGAGGATTAGGATGAGCTTTTCCGCGGCCGAGTTCCGCCAGCTCGAGTGCACGCTTCATGAAATGAGCGTCTTGGGAGGTCATTATTTTTTGCTTGGATTCTCAGTCTTGGCGATGCGGTCCAAAATCCCGTTAACAAATTTAGAAGAGTCGGACTCTCCATAGCGCTTGGCAAGCTCAACAGCTTCATTGATCGCTACTTTTACGGGAATATCCTCACAATAAAGAATTTCATACGCGCCCAACCGTAAAATATTGCGGTCCACATAAGCCATACGCATCATCGACCAGTTTTCGGCATACCGCTCAAGCATCGGATCAATTTTTTCCAATTGTTGCAAAACGCCTTGCACTATTTTTTCTGTATAAAGATGCACTTCGGGATCTTTTTTATCAGCCTCAATTACATTTTTTTCAGGCTCGTTGAGCGCCAGATCCGATTTGTCTTTCCAAAAATCTTCCAAGGCATCCTTAAGCGGAGCATCACTTAAGTCCATCTGGTAAAGAATTTGAAGCGCAAATTCACGGCTGCGTGTACGCTTTCTCATTTTTTTAGACTCATTTTTCTTAGAAGGCTCGCCATCTGTATCGCCGAAAGCGCCCACTCCCGGCCTTTACTGGTATGTTTAATACCGACACGCTCGGCTGCGTCCTCAATCGAATTGGCAGGAATCATCCCCAAAATGATAGGCACACCGCTTGTCTGGGAAAGCTCCCTGATGCCTTTCGCCGTTTCAAGTGTCACCTGGTCAAAATGACTCGTCTTGCCGCGAATCACAACGGCCAGCGTAATCACTGCATCCAATGCCTTTTTTTTCAAAAGGCGTGAAGCCGCCAAGGGGATCTCAAAAGCGCCGGGCACATGGACGACCGTAATATTTTTTAAATTGGCCCCCGAGCGTGAGAGGGTATCAATTGCGCCTTCCAAGAGACGGTCCGTCAAAAATTCGTTAAACTCAGAAACCACGATGCCAAATTGCATGCCCACGGCAGAATTATCGCCTTTAATATTGACGGTATTGAATTTCTTGAGTGAAGTTGTTGCGAGTTTTTTAAGCATCTATACGGAGGCCAGATAATGCCCAAGCTTTGTTTTTTTAGTGTGAAGATATTTGCGGTTGTGCGGCCCAGCCTTGATCTGAATCGGCACGCGTTCTGTCACTTGCAGGCCATAGCCTTCAAGTCCCACAATTTTTTTGGGGTTATTGGTCAAGAGCCTAATTTTGCGTATCCCCAGATCCGCCAAAATTTGAGCGCCGACTCCATAATGGCGCAAATCCGCTTCAAACCCAAGTTTTTTATTGGCTTGTACCGTATCCAAGCCCTGGTCCTGCAAAGAATAGGCTTTTAGTTTGTTTAGAAGGCCTATCCCGCGGCCTTCCTGTCTCATATAGAGAAGCACGCCTGCCTTTTCTTTGGCGATGCGCAAAAGCGCATGATCCAGTTGCTCACCGCAGTCGCAACGGGCCGACCCGAGCACATCCCCGGTAAAACATTCAGAATGTACGCGCACAAGCACCGGCTTGGAAGGGTTGATTTCTCCCATCACCAGTGCCACGTGATAGTCACGATCCACGACCGATTCGTACGCCACCAGTTTAAAATCGCCGTATTCATTGGTAAGCCGTGTCTCCACCGCCTTAAACACTAATTTTTCTTTTTTTCTTCGGTACTCAATCAAATCGCGAATCGCACAAATTTTAAGATGGTGCTTTCGGGCAAATCGGTAAAGCTCCGGAGTGCGCGCCATCATTCCGTCATCGCTCATAATCTCGCAAATGGCTCCCGCCGGCCGCAAACCTGCTAAGCGAGCCAAATCGACACAGGCCTCCGTATGCCCGGCGCGCACCAAAACGCCGCCTTCGCGGGCTCGCAGCGGAAAAATATGGCCCGGCCTCACCAAATCATCTTTAGTTGTTTTGGGGTCAATCAACGTTTTCACGGTACGCGAACGGTCGTAGGCTGAAATTCCTGTCGTAACCCCTCTCCGGGCATCGATCGAAACAGTCCAGGCCGTCTTGTATTCATCGCTATTATTGGCAACCATCAGATCAATTCCCAGCTTTACCAAGCGTTCGCCAGTCATTGGCGCGCAAATAATCCCGCGTCCATGCTTGGCCATGAAATTAATATTTTTGGGGGTGGCAAAATCAGCCGCCACCACAAGATCCCCTTCGTTTTCGCGGTCCGCATCATCAATAACGATAATGATTTTACCTTTTTTAAGATCCGCCAAGACTTCTGGAATGGTATTAAATTTCATTTTTTTTCCTCTAAATTAAAAAAGGTCAAAAGTAATCGCTTAAAAATGATCGGACTTTTGAACTCGCTAAAGTCAGCGTACTTCTTTCGGGTTTCAGAAAAACCGATCGCTTATCGCTTTCCGCCGCCAACCGAAGCAGTCCCACAATAGATGCATACTGAGAATTTTCTAAACGTGCTATCCCAACGCAAGCAGCACTGCGAACCGGAATCTCAAGGCCATTTTTTAGTTCCGCTAGGCGGCGGTCATCCCCGGCTAGCTCGCCGGTAAGAACCACTTCAACAATTCCGGGGTGCTTTTTCTTAAACTCCTGACAGACCGCCAAGATCACATCAGACGCATAACCCCACTCCGAAGCGGTGGACAAAAGCGTCCTGTATTCCAAAATGCGGTTGTTGCTTAGTACTAATCCGTTTAAATAATCCTTGCTCAGATCCCAGATGATTCTCTCGCCTTGTCTTTCCTCGGCACTCAAAACTCCGTACGCACTCGCTAGCCCTGAAAGGATCGGGATCGCCGACGAAAAACCGGCTCTGCGCATCAAACGAGCCCACACATCCACACGTTCGGCGCGCGCTAAAAGAAGGTGCGTTATAACATCCAATTGATGGCCAAAAATTCCTACCGGGTCCGTCACGGGATCTTTTTCGTCAACAATGTAGTCCACTTCACAGGCGTACACGATTTTTTTTTCAAAATTACCCGCAAGCCTTTGCGCTGCCAAAAGAGCTGCGCGGACATCCGACCCCTGGATTTCACCCTCCCCGTCCAGCATCTTGGAACCTACCGGCCACACGCTCTCTATTCGAGTATCATCAAGGTTGTAATAAAGCTTCTGAACCTGAACGCCGGCGGAATTTTCCGCTTTCCCGCTAGCATCCACCACTGACTCGACCACATCGCCAATATGCACAATTTCGCCTTTGGCCATGCCTCGCAAGTCGCTTTCACCTGTACCCAAAATCCGAAGCTCGCCGCCAGCCTTCCTATCAGCGATGATGACAGTTACTTGCTCAGCGCCGATTTCCATCGCCGATAAAATTTTTACCGGAAATAGGGTGGGAAAATTTTTCAACGAGGGCCGATCACCACATCGTCAAAACGAAGATCGATATAGGCAATTTTAGAAGAATCTAGGGGTACCCGTTTCAATGTTTGTTCCAAAATTTTGAATCTTTCCGCATAGTGAGCGCCGCCAAAACGAATTTCAATTTGACCGTCGACCAAAAGTAACAAATTATCGGGATCGCTGATATTGACGGCCGTCAACGCATGTCCGCGAAGAACACCCGACTGACGCATGACATCCGCAAGCTTAATCGCCCTTTCCATCACAGGATTTTTCAGTACCACGCCAACAAAAAGGCCCTCGGGAGGGGCAGACAAACCCTCCACTACGGTTAGATTTCGAAAAGGGGCAGCGCTTCCACCAGGCAGGAGCACCAAATCTTTATCCACCTGAATATAGCGTGATGAAAAAATAACTTGAGCGACAGGAGTCCGCCGCTTCAAAACAACCTCCAGCTCATTGGGCAGCACGCGGCGCACGCGCACTTCTTTGTATTCGGGATGCTTGCGTTTAATGACTTCTTGAACACCGACAAGATCCAAATGAATCAGGCTCTCCCCTTTTCTTAATTCACAGAAATCAAAAGCCTGCGCCTGGTTCATCGGACCGGCGTTGAGAATCCTTACTTGAGTTAACTGAAACGTCGAGGAATTGAGCGCATAGGCAATCACCGTCCCAAACAACAAACCCACGGCGGTGAGCGAGAGTATGTAAGGAAGGGAGTAAAAAAATCCCTGTCGCAATCCGCTGAGCATTCTGACCGGCAGCACGGAGCTGCTGTTCTGTGCTTTTCTTCTGACCTTCAACTTGACTGGTTTTACCATGATGGCTTTGCCTTTACCCTGTTTTCTGACAACTCTAGGATTCTAACACAAAGCTCTCCAAACTCTAACCCCGACGCCTCCGCCGCCTTCGGCAAAAGGCTTTTCGAAGTCAAGCCGGGAATCGTGTTGATTTCTAAAACATACGGCTGGCCATGCGCCAAAATAATATCAACGCGCCCCATCACGCTGCAGCCCAGCGCGCGGTAGGCACGCAACGCCATATTTTCCACCACCCTAGCCTCCTCATCCGTCAGACGAGCAGGAAACTCATACTGCGTCTTAGGGCTTTTATACTTGGCCTCATAATCATAAAATTTGTCGACAGGGATCACTTCCACAATCGGCAGTGCCTTGTCTCCTAAAATTCCGACCGTTAGCTCGCGGCCGTAGATATGCTCCTCAACAAGCACCTTGTCAGAATAACGAAATGCTTCCGCGCAGGCTTTTGCAACATCTTCCTCTTTTAGAACAATCGAAATACCGACGCTGGATCCTGCACTAGACGGCTTAATCACCACGGGAAAACGGCTAAAGATAAGCTTCGCAACCGACTGCATCGAATGCAATACCTGAAATTCAGGCACCAAAATCCCCTCTTTTTTGAAAATGGTTTGCGCTTTTGATTTATCAAAAGCCATCTCGCTAGCCGCGGGCCCCGAACCCGTGTAAGCAATTCCTGCCTCTTCTAAAATTTTTTGCAACACTCCATCCTCGCCAAAAGTGCCATGCACCGCATTGAACACCATCGAAATATTTTGGCTTTTCAAATCCTCCACAAAATCATCAACCGGATCCATTAGGATTACCTGACAACCCCTGGCTTTTAGCGCATCATAAACCGCCTTTCCTGAAATGAGCGATATTTCCCGCTCACAGGAAGGTCCTCCCGCAAGCACAGCGATCGCCCCCGGCCATGATTTAACAGGGTTTAGAGTGTCGTCCGAGATGTACTTGACTTCTGTCTCAAGCTCGATCCCGGACCTTTGCTTGACGACATCACGCACCCTGGAAATCAACTCAAGGACGTTGCTGGACGACGCGCCGCCCCGATTAATTAAATAGTTGGCGTGTTTTTCGGATATTTGTGCTTGATTGACGGCAAAACCTTTTAGACCCGCCTCATCAATCAACTTGCCGCTGGAACAACCAGGCAAATTAGGATTTTTAAAAAGACAGCCAGCGCTGGCGTGCTGCAGATCCTGGCTCTTGGTGCGGTAATCGCGGTATTCCTGAAGTTTTAGCTGCACGGCTTCTTTGCTGCTGGGTGGGAATGAAAACAAAGCCTCAACGATAATCCCCTCTTCGAGACCCGAATGGCGATAGCGAAAATTAATTTGGCTTTTTTTAAGAAAATGGGAGCGGCCATCAAAACCCAAAAATAGAATTTCTTCCAGAAATTCATCCACCGACTGGCCGTGACTGCCGGCATTCATCGCCACTGCGCCGCCAATATTCCCCGGAATTCCGGACATAAATTCAAAACCGCCAAGCCCCTTCTCAAAACTGTATTGAATTAGCAGCGAGTTCATGACTCCGGCTCGAGCGAGCACCCGGTTCGCTCCGGGGCTATGAAGCTGTCGAAAGTAAGGCGCCCCCAGATGTATCACCACACCCCGCACCCCTTGGTCTGCAGCAAGAATATTGCTCCCGGCACCAAAAATGCGCACGTGCAATCCCCTGGCCCTAGATTCCCACAAGACACTCTTTAAATCTTCCATATCCTCTGGCTCTATCCAGTATTCGGCGGGACCGCCAATCTTAAGCGTCGTGTGCTTAGACAAAGGTTCTTCCAGAGCCACCTTCCCACGAATCCCGCGAAAAAAAGACAACTCTCGAGCCACTTGATACACATCACCGGCTCCCAGGGCAATGACCAGGTCCCCTGGCAGCATCTGACTACGAATCGCCTCTGTTACGAGTGCACGAGGCACGTAGCTGACATCCGCATGCCCCTGACGACGGACAGCGTCACAAACTTTTTGGGCAGAAATATTTTCCATTGGATCTTCATTCGCTGCATAAATATCCGTAATAAAAAGTTTATCAGCGTCACTAAAAGCGGTTGCAAAATCATCCAGAAGCGACGCTGTGCGCGAATACCGATGCGGCTGAAAAACAGCAAAAATTCTTTTCTTTGAGAGCGCTCGGGCCGCGGCAAGCGTCTTTTGAATCTCTGTTGGGTGATGAGCGTAATCATCCACGATCATCGTGACGGGGCTTTCGTATTGAATATCAAAACGCCGCTCGGCGCCCCTGTATTTTAAAAGCGCTTTTTGCACACTGGAAAAATCAACGCCGCAAAGGGAAACCGCCGCAATCGCGCCCAGAGCATTTAAAACATTGTGGCGCCCTAAGATCCTCAGTTGCACTTTCCCCAAACAAACAGTGCCGCGCCATGCATTAAAAGAAACACCCCTCACTCCTTCCGGACACTCACTCACATCCGTGGCATAAAAATCGTTTGAGGAATTGAATCCGTATAATACCGCCGGGATGTCAGCCTCCTTGGCCAAGCGTAATACATTGGGGTCCTCCGCACATCCGACCCAGCGGCCGCCAGGCTTTAACCGCAAGACAAACTTTCGGTAGGCTTCTTCCATTTGATCAAATGTGCCGTAATGATCCAGGTGCTCTTTCTCAATATTGGTAATGATTTCAATGTCGGGGCTAAACTTAAGAAAAGAAGCGTCACTCTCGTCTGCCTCAATCACCATCTCTTTCCCTTGGCCCACACAGGCATTTCCACCCAAAAGATCTACCAAACCTCCGACTACCACCGAAGGGTCTCGCCCCGCCTCTCGTAAAATAAGGCCCACTAGAGCAGTGGTCGTTGTTTTTCCATGAGTCCCGCTGACGGCAATTGTAAATCGATCGAGACAAAGCGCTGCCAAAGCATCCGCCCGGTGAATAATTCGTACTCCCGCGCGCACCGCCTCCACCCGCTCCGGATGATCTTCACGAATGGAGGAAGAATAAACCACCAACCCCGCTCCCTCGATATGAAGCGGATCATGGCCAATCAGCACTTTGGCTCCCAATTTTTCAAGATTGAGTAAAATCGGCGTCTTCTTCACATCGCTTCCCTGGACCGCATAGCCCAACGCCAGATAAATACGTGCGATACCGCTCATTCCAATCCCCCCCAATCCAATAAAATGGATCGGTTTTTGAGCGTTTCTGTTTTCTAAATCCACCCGGCGCACTCCTCGATAAAAGTCATTAATTTTATTCTTGAGTTTAACGCCGCATTTATTAACGGCGAAACAATCGGCTTGTTTTTTTGTTGCATAGCTCTCTCCACAAAATCTTGAAAAATTGGCGCAAACATCACCGGCGACAAATCACTCTGATGAATAATCAGCGAGCGGCCATCTTCCACAAAAGCCTTTGCATTTAATAACTGATGCCCGCCGGCAAAGGGGTAGGGAACCAAAATGGCCGGCATTTTTTTCGCCTTGGCTTCCGCTAAAAAAGTAGCTCCCGCACGCCCAACGGCAAAATCGGCCGCGCCATAAGCTAGCTCCATTCTTTCAAAAAAAGAAAAAGCGCGGCAAACAACCCCTTCCTTCATGCAGGTTTCTTCCGCCAGCGCCGTCGACATTTTTCCGGTCAGATGAACCACCTGAAGCAACGACTTCACCGATACGGGCACCTGGCTAAGCGCCTCCAAAAAAACGGTATTAATAGATTCGGCTCCTTGGCTTCCTCCGAGCACCAACACCGTTACCTTGTTCGCCGAAAAACCAAAAAATCCAAGTGCCTCTTGGCGGCAATCACGATCGATCGCAGCGCGGATTGGGTTCCCCGTCTCCCGCATATTGCGGTGAGGCGGCAAATATTTCCTAGTGTCCTCAAAACTCAAAGCCACCGCATCTGCCCACCGCGTCAAAACCTTATTGGCGAATCCCGGCATGACATTTTGTTCATGAATCATGGTTTTAATCCCTAAGCCCCTTGCCATGAGAATCATAGGAAAAGAAAAATGGCCGCCAAAACCCACCACCACCGCAGGTTTTTCTTTCCTTAAAATCGTAAAGGCTTGATAAAAACCTTGCGCTAATTTTAACAGAAATACACCGTTGAAGAAAGACCGCGCACCTCGGAAAGGGGCGCTATCAATAGGGATTACTTTTTCTTGAGAGACCATGCGAAAAATGGCGTTTTCGATATCTTTGTTGCCGCAGACATAGACTAGGCGCAAAGAAGGGTATTTTTTTTTGAGTTCCTCCGCGACGCTAAAGGCAGGAAAAATATGCCCCCCGGTTCCCCCGCAGGCCAGTATGAGGCAACGCTCCATGGCTTAGGAAAGAGCCGGTTTCTGCTTGGAGATATTGATCAAAAGTCCCAGCGCCACCATATTTGCCAGAAGCGCAGAACCGCCGTAACTGATAAAAGGCAGCGAAAGCCCTTTGGTGGGAAGCGCGCCGATACTGACGCCAATATTAATCACCGCTTCAAATCCAATCAAACTGACCAAACCCAAAGCGAGAATCTGCGAAAAGTAATTTTTGGAACGAAAAACAATCACCATGCCGGAAAAAATAAAAACTAAAAAAAGAAGAATCACTGACCCTGCGCCCACAAAACCGAGCTCTTCCCCAATAATAGAAAAAATAAAATCAGTGTGCGACTCAGGCAGGAAAAAAAGTTTTTGCTGGGAGCCTCCGAGCCCCCGGCCAAACAACCCTCCTGAGCCAAGCGCTAAGAAAGACTGGATAATTTGAAATCCCACTCCCCGCGGATCGTCCCAGGGATGAAAAAAAGCCAGAATTCTTTTACGCCGGTAAGGTTTTGCCAGCATCGCATACAAAAGCCCTGGGATAGCCACTGCAACGATCCCCGCTAAATATTTTAACGGAAATCCTGCAGCAAAAAAAAGGATCAGCATGACCATGGCAATCGTCACGGCAGTACCCAAATCCGGCTGTTTGAGCACCAACCCCGCCGAAACTCCCAGGACAAAAAGCGCGGGTAGGACGGTGTGTTTTAAATCGCTCAGGCTTTCCTTTTTACGTTCGAGAAAATCTGCCATGTAAAAAATAAGGGCTATCTTGAGAAATTCCGACGGTTGCACGCTGAATCCCATAAATTTAAACCATCGCCTCGCTCCCCCTGCCGAAGAACCGATGTGAGGGATTAAAACCAATACCATCAACACAATGACAGCGATTAATATATTTTTGGAATGCCTACGCAGTGCTTGGTAATTGATACGTGAGGCCAGCCATGCTATCAGCGAACCGATCCCCAGGTAAACCAAATGCCTCACCAAAAAATAATTTGGGTCCTTCATCGTATCGAGCGCATAAATAGCGCTGGCACTATAAATCATGACAATTCCGATGGCGATTAAAATCGAAGCTGAGCCAAAAAGAAGCGACCTCGCGCGCGTCAGAGGGTCCATTGCTTCTCCAACTCATGAAATATCTGCTTAAATGTTTCACCGCGATGCTCATACGAAGAAAATTGATCAAAACTTGTGCACATGGGCGATAGAAGCACCGTATCCCCCGGCCGAGCTTCTTCATAAGCAAGGCGGACCGCCTGATGAAAGTCACGTTCAGTTCTTACCGATGAAAGAGTGGGCCATGCCGCCGCAATTTTTTCTCGCGCTTCGCCGTACAAAACTACCGTCCTTACCCGTTCCCGCACCAGCATCTCAATCTCGGAAAAAGGGGCTCCTTTGTCCCTGCCTCCTGCCAGAAGGATGACCGGCGTCTCCGAAGCAAGAATGGCCGCCCGCGTGCTCTCGACGGTAGTAGATTTAGAATCATTCACAAAATGAATGCCACGGACTTGCCCCATCAATTCAATACGATGCTCAAGCGTCTTAAAAGACTCGAGAGTTTTCTGCATTTTCTCGCGCGGTAACTTTAACGCCATCCCCACCGCTGCGGCGGCCATTATGTTTTGCATATTATGCATGCCCTTTAACTGGAAATCCGCGGCATCGAGAAATGTTTTTTTTGCGCGTCCACGGCGAATCCAAACCATGTGATCCTGCCAAAAAATATCACCCTGTAAATGGTTCTGGCTGTAGAAAATGACCTTTGACTTTGTTTTTTTGGACATCGATCGGACAATGGGGTCGTCATAGTTTAGAATTAAATGATCGCTAGCTTTTTGATTTTTAAAAATTTTTTCTTTAGCCAGCGTGTAATTTTCAATTGTTTTGTGCCGGTCTAGATGATTGGCGCTGACATTTAGTACCACCGCAATAGAGGACCTAAAGGTCGGGCTATCCTCTAGCTGAAAAGAGCTTAGCTCCAGCACCACCACGGTCTCCGGGCCAATGCCTGGTACCGCCTCCAAAAATGAATACCCCACATTGCCGCACAAAACGCTAGGGCGCCCGGCATCCGAAATCATTCGGTGAATCAAATTGCAAGTCGTTGTCTTTCCATTGGAACCTGTCACCGCCACGATCAGTCCCTGGCAAAACTGGTACGCAAGTTCAACTTCACTAATCACTGATATTTTTTTCTTTTTGGCAAACTCTAGTGGGAGACTATCTCTGGGGACTCCGGGGCTGGTGACAATTAGGTCCACGTTTTGCAAAAATTCCTCGGTGTGGCCACCGGTCTCAACCTCAGCCCCTACGCTGCGGAGATAACCCGCGTTCTCAAGCACCTCTTTTTTGCTGGAGGAATCCGTCGCGCAAACCTGCGCTTTTTGCGTTAAAAGAAATTTGGCCGCCGCAAAGCCGCTTTTTCCCAGGCCGATGACGGCGATTTTTTTATTTTTTAATTTCATTGAATTTTTAAAGTAGCCAGACCCACCAAGGCCAGAAGAATTGAAACAATCCAAAACCGTATCACGACCTTGGTTTCCTTAAGTCCCAATAGTTGAAAATGATGGTGGAGCGGCGCCATCAAAAAAATACGCTGTTTTCTTAGTTTATAACTGCCTACCTGCAAAATAACGGAAAGCGCCTCCACCACAAATATCCCACCGACCAAAACAAGCAAAAGTTCTTTTTTTGAAAAAATAGCCACAGCCCCCAAAACACCGCCAAGACTCAAAGACCCCATGTCCCCCATAAAAAGGCTGGCGGGGTGAGCGTTAAACCATAGAAATCCGAGGCCTGCTCCGAAAAGCGCCGCGCAGAATACCGCCAGCTCCCCAACACCCGCGATATGGGGGATATGCAAATAGTGGCTAAACCCCCAATGCCCGCCAACGTAACTAAACACCGCATAAGTAAGAGCAATCGTCAACGTACAGCCGATGGCTAAACCATCGAGCCCATCCGTCAGATTGACGGCATTGGAGGACCCCGTAATCACAACCGCTACAAAGAGAATATACAGTGGGCCCAGCGCCCAAAACCAATTTTTAAAAAAAGGGATGGCAACATCGGACCATACAGGAGAGTCATGATACAAATAAAACCCGATGGTGATTCCCAGTAGAAGCTGGGCAGCCATTTTATAAGACCCTCTCAGGCCCTTTGAATTTTTCTTTGAAAATTTTAGGTAATCATCGACAAATCCCACAGCCCCAAGCCACAATACAACCCCCGAACAAAGAATCACAAATCGATTTCGAATATCCGCCCACAAAAAAACTGATAGCAGCATCGCTCCTAAAATCATCAAGCCGCCCATCGTAGGCACTTTTTCCTTGCCAGCGTGTGCTTCGTAGAGCTTGGAGAAACCTGCGCGCTCGATTCCCTGCTTCAGGTTAAGACCCGACAAAAAACGGATGACCAGCGGGCCGATCCAAAGACTCAACAAAAATGCAGTAATCCCCGCCATAGCCGCACGAAACGTAATGTACTGAAATAGGTTAAACCCAATAAAGAATTTTTTTAAAGGGTAGAGCAGTGAGTACAGCAATTAAACGGCCTCCATCTTGAAATATTCAAAAACTTTTTCCATCTTCATCGCACGCGACCCTTTCACGAGTACCATATCCCCCGCCGCCACCAAGCCCCTGCAAATCTTGCCGGCTTCAGCGCTGTCGCTAGCCATATAAACAGACGAGCTGTTCACACCGTTTTTTAATGCTTCTTGGGCTGCAAAATTTGCCAATGGCCCTGTTGCAATTACAAAATCAAACATAAGTTGTGACAACAAAGAACCTGCTTCCCGATGGAAAGCCTCCGCCTGGCTCCCCAGCTCCAGCATATCGCCGAATACAACCCCTTTTTTGCCGCGAGTTTTGAAACTTTTTAGCGTTTCAAGTGCCGCACGAAAAGAAACGGGATTTGAATTGTAACTATCATCGATAAAAATAACATCCTCTATATTTTTTAAATTGAGCCTTCCGGAAACAGGCTTAAACTCTTTTAAGCTTCTGCGAATATCCTCCATCGGAGCCCCAAACGTCAGCGCAACCGCAATCGCTAAAAGAGAATTGATGATATTATGACGGCCGATCAGCGAAGTTTCAAAAACTTCTTTCCCGTTGAGCTGAAAGGAGGTTCCCGTCTCATGGCACCAAATATTATCGGCAAAATAATCATTCCCGTCTTTTGTCAATCCCACACGGACAACGCGGTGAGAACCGCTCTGAACATCCACGAGCCGTGCATCCTCACCGTTGACAAACAAGGTCCCGCCGCGCTCAACATTGGCCACAACGCCCATCTTTTCCTTTCGGACGCCTTCAATATCTTTTAATTTTTCCAGATGGGAAGGCCCAATCAACGTCAAAACAGCCGCTTGAGGTGAAATAATCGAGGAAAGACGGCTAATCTCCCCCGGCTGATTGGTGCCCATTTCCAAAACCATCATTTCATGCGATGACTCTAGCTGTAGGATTGTCTTGGGGACCCCCACAAGATTATTCTCAGTCCCGTGGTTTTTTAAAACTGAAAATCGCGAGGAAAGCGCTTGTGCCGCCAATTCCTTCACGGTTGTTTTTCCCGAACTCCCCGTGATGGCCACCGCTGGAACATGAAATTGTCCACGAAAAAAAGCTGCCAGATTCCCATAAGCCTTAAGGACATCCGGGACTACAATCAAATTTACCTCCGTCTTACTATTTTTTGGGAATTTTGCAGGATTAGAAACAACAAAATGCCGGGCACCCTTGGAAATGGCGGCGTCAATAAAATCATGCCCGTCAAAATTAGGCCCTCCAAGCGCAAAAAAAACATCATTCTTCCCTAGTTGCCGAGAATCGGTAGAAATGTTCCCCAAGCCAAGGCTGTCCCGAAGAGGTGTAGCCGCTGTTCCCTCCACTGCTTTCAAAATTTGCGAAATCGTAAGATTCATTATTTTCCCCGAAGCACTTTTTGTGTTTCGTCCAAATCGCTAAAGGGCAACACTTCGCCCCCGACCACCTGTGTTTTTTCGTGGCCTTTACCCGCCAACAAAACCACATCGCCCTCCCGGGCTGCCATGAGTGCCTGACGAATGGCTTTCCGGCGATCCAACACCACCGTATAATTTTTAAAATCTAACGGAAAGCCAGCACAAATTTCATCGGCAATTATTTTGGGATTCTCCGAACGCGGATTATCCGAGGTGATGTAAATAAAATCGGCTAGCTCAGCCGCGACAGCAGCCATTTTTGGCCGTTTACCACGGTCACGATCACCTCCGCAGCCAAAGACCAACAAAAGTTTTTTCTTCCGGTATTCCTGAAGAGATCCCAACACATTCAAAAGCCCATCGGGTGTATGAGCAAAGTCAATATACACCTTGAAGTTTTGCCCCTCAACCACCCTCTCTAAGCGCCCCGGCACACCCGCAAAACTCGCAAGATTGGCCGCAGCCTTTTCAAGAGAGAAACCAAGGCCGTACAGCACCCCAAAAGCACCCAAAACATTGTATACATTATGCAGTCCCACCAAAGGAGAAGAAACCTTTATTTTTTTTCCGGAAAGGATTAAATCCCACTCCGTTAAATCCGCATCAAAATGAATGCTGGCCGCCATTAGCATTGCTTGGGAACGAACGCCGTAGCTGATCACGCGTGCTTGCGTCCTCGCT
Source organism: Candidatus Omnitrophota bacterium (assembly GCA_945877765.1). Lineage (GTDB taxonomy): Bacteria > Omnitrophota > Gorgyraeia > 2-02-FULL-51-18 > 2-02-FULL-51-18 > CAMDWQ01. The sequence goes on from CAMDWQ010000014.1 coordinate 24,858, forward strand.
GGGAGCTTTCTTCCCCAATCGTCATCGGTATTGATGACGGCGATCTTATCCGCAGAAAGAGAGGAAAAAAGCAGCACCTTCGCCTCAAAATAAGCTTCCATTGTTTTGTGATAATCCAGATGGTCTTGCGTAAGATTCGTAAACAATGCCGCGCAAAAATCAACACCCAAGACTCTCTTCTGGTCCAGCGCGTGAGAAGATACCTCCAGGGCCGCATAGTCACATGCCGCATCACGCATCGCAGACAATATCTTTTGAATTTTCAACGGGCCGGGCGTCGTCTCCGAAGCTTGTATCTCGATTCCCCCAAAACGACAGCTGACAGTCCCAATGACACCCGCTTTTTTTTGCTCACAAGTAAGAAGGTGTTCAAGGATATAGCTTGAGGTGGTCTTTCCATTAGTCCCGGTAATACCAATCACTTTAACACTGGCCGATGGGTTTTGGTGATACACCTGGGATAAGAGGGCTGCGGAAGCCCTGGCATCTTGCACTTGGATGAATGGTACTGGGGAAAGTTGGGGAGGGTTTCTTTCGGTGATGATGGCCACCGCTTTGCGCTCAAGAGCTTCTTTCACAAAAGCACTCCCATCTTGATGGACCCCCTGAATCGCGATAAAAATAAATCCTGGTTCAACCGCACGCGAATCGGTTTCAACACCAGCAACCTCAATCCCCGCGAAATTTTCCGGTGCGGCGTACCCGGGAAGTGCCCGCAAAACTAAATCCCGGAGATTCATCGGCTTAAGGCAGCAGACTTACGCCCGCGCACAACGGTTTCATCTGGAATTTCTGTTTGGGAAATTTGCCAGTAGCTCATAATCTCAGAAGCAATCTTTGAAAATGCGGGAGCTGCCGTCTCGCCTCCAAAAATAATCGGATGAGGCTCATCCAAACTCACGCTAATCACTATCTTTGGCTCATCGTAGGGTACCAACCCCACAAATGAAGCAAAAAAATGATCATGTGAATAGGTTCCGTTGGGTAAAATTTTCTGCGCTGTGCCTGTTTTCCCCGCCGCGCGAAAACCGGGCACTTTGGCTTTCTTGCCCGTGCCCCGCGAAACAACACCCTCTAAGACAGTCCGGACCTGAATCGCTGACTCCCGTGAAATGACCTGACGTACCGCTTCCACCGGGAAACTTTGAATCAACTTCCCATTCGCGTCTTCGATGTAGTCAATGATTCGAGGCTTCATCAAGAGACCGTTGTTGGCAATAGCTGACATAGAAACGGCAAGCTGCAACGGCGTCACCGCAATGCCCTGTCCAATGGGAATATTAATGATTGAGCTGCGCGACCAATGGCGAGGATTCGGCACAATCCCCGAGACTTCACCGGCCAAGGGAATTTGCGTCCTATGCCCAAAACCAAAATCCTTGATTGTTTTGTAGAGTTTATCTCCACCCAGACGCATCGCGCCTTTGACGGTTCCAATATTGCTTGAGCGCTCAATCACCTCGCGAAAGGTTAGAACGCCCGACCCATGGTGGTCGTGCAACACCTTGCCCGCGACTGCCCATGAACCGTTCTCGCAATTAAATTTTTCACTTAAATCAAATGTTTTGTTTTCGACGATGGACGAAAGGGTAACAGCTTTAAAAACAGACCCCGGCTCAAAAATATCGGTGATCGCGCGGTTACGCCGTGTTTCCATATCGGAATTCTTGGAATTATTGAGATCATAAACGGGGTAGATGGCCATCGCCAGTACATTTCCGGTTTTGGGTTCAAGCACCACCACAGACCCGCCCTTAGCGTTGTACTTTTTACAGGTGTCGGATAATATTCTTTGGGTCAGAGACTGAATGACCTCATCAATGGTGAGGTGGATATTGTAACCGTCCACGGGCGGCGTCATCTCCACTTCTTTGGCAATGAGCTCTCTTTGCTTGGCATCCTTTTGAGCCAGCCGCCAGCCGGGAACCCCCTTTAAAAAACTATTGTATTGAAGCTCAATACCCTCAAGCCCATCATTATCAATTCCCGTAAACCCGATCAAGTGGCAAGCGGTTTCCCCTTTAGGGAAAACACGCTGAGACTCTTTGACAAATTCCAAACCCTCGATTTTTAAGCGCTTAATAACTTCTGTTTTTGTGGGAGAAATTTTTCTGGCGATCCAGACAAATAATTTATCGCGGTTTAAGCGGCGATAAATCTCCGCACGGTCCAGCCCAAGAATTTTTGCTAGAGCACCGGCAACCATCTGCTTATTTTTGATCTCGCGCGCTACCGCGTAGAGCGAATCCAGCCGGACGTCCAGCGCCAGCTCCTTGCCTTTAGCATCAAAAATACGGCCCCGTGCGGGCTGCATTTCGACAATCACACGCGACTGATTTTGAGCGATGGAAAGGTATTTGGAGGCTTTAAAAATTTGGATAAAACCCAGGCGCGCCAGGAGGACAAGAAGCGCGATAAGAAAAAAAGCTAAAATGACAAATAAACGTTTTTTTGAAAGCACCTTGTCTTTTTTTTCAGAGAAAAACTAATTCGAAGATTCTTTGGCTTGCGCTTCAGCCGTCCCTACAAAAAATTTAGCCAGCATGGTTGGGTTGTACCACGTTGACTGTGCCAATGCCTCACGACGCAATGCGGGCTGGCCCGTCAACACAAGCGTTTGCCATGTCTTAGGAGATGATAATAAAACATTGTGCGCAATCAGCCGCTTCTCCAGATTAGCGGGAGATTTTAACCTTGCGATATTGTACTTCAATGCCCGTGTGCGATCAATCAGCTGGGTCTTCATTTCTTCCTGCCTTCGAATCGTATAACCAATCTTGGTCATCTGGACTTCCGTGTAAACATAAACAAGGCATGCCATCGTTACCCCGATCACTCCGGCGATAAAGCGTCTCATGACCCACTCCTCTGCGCTTTGCAAAAAGCGCGAAGTTTAGCGCTGCGCGAACGAGGGTTCACTAGGATCTCGCTCTCCGCCGCCATGACTGGTTTTTTTGTCAGTACTACGCCCATCTGGTTCTTCTCCAAATCTCGAAATGAATTCTTCACGATCCGGTCTTCCAATGAGTGAAACGAAATTACCACTAACCGCCCGCCTTCATTCAAAAAAACCGGCGCTTCCTTCAAAAAGACCTCTAGCGCCTCAAGCTCGTTGTTCACCGCGATTCTTAGGCCCTGAAAAGTCCGGGTTGCCGGGTGAATCCTTCCGTACCGATACGCCTTTGGGACCGCATGAAAAATTATATTTTCAAGTTCCTTGGTCCTTTGAATCCGCTTGGATTGGCGCGCTTCTAGGATGCGGTCAACAATTCTCCGCGCCAACCTTTCTTCGCCCCACTCCCAAAGAATCTGGCGAAGACTCTCGGGTGAATACTCATTCACAATCTCTTCTGCCGTCAAACTTGCGCTTGCATCCATGCGCATATCCAGCGGTCCATCCTGCTGAAAACTGAAGCCGCGGCCTGCGTCACCCAGCTGCGGAGAAGAAACTCCCAGATCCAGCAGCATTCCATCCACCTTCTCAATGCCCAGGCTCGGAAAAAAACTCCCGATATCCCTAAAATCTTTCTGCAGGATAATCGCCTGCCCGTCACACCCTTCAAACTTTTTTCCTACTTCACTGACCGCTTGCGCATCTCTATCAATCCCGATCAATGTACCGCCAGGACCGATCATTTCTAAAATTTTCTGAGCATGGCCCCCTCGGCCCAGGGTCCCGTCAAGCACCCGCTTACCCATCTTAAGATCCAAATAAAAAATTACTTCATTCAAGAGAACGCTAACGTGTGCCACAAACTACGCCAAAATGCTGCTTTAGCGGTTCCGCGCCGAAGACTTAGAAATAAACGTAGGATCCTGAAAGCGTTTCATCATCAGAATCCTTTCAAAAAACTTAAAATCACCGCTTGCCTGCGACATCATGTGGCGCCGCTTTGAATTCTCAACCGACTCCTCGCCATGAAATCCCGCATAACCCAGATGAGCTTCCATCGCTTCTTTTTTTCCCTGTTTCTTCACGAGGCCTCCCGCTTTACTCATCAGACTCTTCCTGGTTATTGAAGATTTGCTCGGCTGTCTTTTCAAACGTGTCCTTGGTGTTCTTGTAAAACTCTTCCCAACCTTCTTTTGCCCATATTTCCATACGGCTAGAAACTCCCACCACCATCACGTCACGCTTAATTTTGGCAAATTCTTTCAAATAATCCGGAACTAAAATCCTCCCTTGCTTATCGCAGGTAACTTCGCAGGCGCCTGAGAAATAAAGCCGGTTGAATTGCCGGGCTTGCGCGCTGGTAAACGAAAGGGCGCGAAATTTGGCTTCTTGTTTTTTCCACTCATCTTCTGTGAATACAAAGAGACACGTATCAAGCCCCCGAGTAACAAAAAATCGTTCGACATAATTTTCTTTGACTGCCTCCCTGAATTTAGAGGGGATAATAAGCCGGCCCTTTTCGTCAATGCTATGTTCGTGCTCCCCGTAGAACATGAATCCGACCTCCCACTTTCCCCCACTTTATGGGTTTCTATGGGTATATCGTACCCCCGGGGAGATTTGCTGTCAACACCTATTCTCATTTTTGTTGCCTTGTGCGGAGTTTTTCAGCCAGAGCGTTGATGTGGTCCGCCAGGACTCGCAATTCATCACGCTTTCTCAGGGTAATCTTGACGTCAAAATTACCCTCTCCGATATTCTCGAGAGCTTGGTAAATTTTTGGCAGCGGTCCAGCGATGCGGTGAGAAAAGACAATGGATCCCCAGAAAATAAATGGAACCGCTGCAAGTAAACTCATCAAGGCCCAAAAATAAACGGATTGAAATATGACGACTAGCCTCGCTTGCGGGTAAACGTCCGCAAGTTTTTCTCCCATCAACATAAAGGTCGTGAAAAAAATTGCGGCACCGGTCAATAGCGCCGAAAAAAAAGCCAGTAGAATAACAAAACGTGCAAAGCGCAGCTGCATCCCCTGCTGAACAAAATATTTTTTACGTCCGATAAGCGCCATTTTATCTCCTTGTAAGCATGGCAGAGCGACGAACCGAAAGAACCAAAGAGCTCTGTTTTGAATCGTTAATAATGCTCATGACCCTTCCCAACGGGGTGTAACGCATCGATTCGCCATTGATTTGCTCCACCCGGTCTCCCACGCGAACACCCGCTTGCGCGGCGGCCCCGTTTAATACAGCTTTGGTTACTACAATTCCCTCAGAATCAAGATTAAGCTCAAGCCCCAAAGATCCGGATTTTTTTTCAATTCGATATTGGCGTTCGTATTCGAGAACAAAACTCGAATAGCGTGGTGCAATCATTTTTTTAGCTACCACCTCAGCCCCTAGATAACGAAGAGAGTCTGCGTCCATCCCAACTAAACGGTCATTACGGCGAATACCGGCCAGTGCCGCATCCCCTTTTTGGCGAGACTCCTTAACATAAACCCAATCGCCTTTTTTTATCAGCGTCAGACCTAAGTTTTCACTGAGCTTTTTTACATCCTCAGACATCTTCTTTTTAACGGCAATCTCCGGCGACCGGCCTTGCCCCCAGATATCATAAATGGCTTGCTGCTTGTCCATTTCACTCTGCGGTCCCTCCGTGCTTTGGGCCCAAAAACGGCTCCTCATCGCCGACCCCGCTTTTCTGGCCTCATCAAAATTGGGGTTAATTTCAAGCGCTTTATCATAATAAGCCAGAGCCTCTCCGTATTTATTTTTGGCCTCATAGGCTCGGCCAACTTGCATAAAATTTTGCTCCGAGTCATCATATTTGATGCTCACTACCCCCGAGAGGAGAATGGGGATTTCTCCTTTTTCAGTACTCAAAATTAAGCGGTCCGCGTGTTTTTCAACGACGAGGCCCTTGAGCATTTTTTGATTTTTTAGAAGAATGGTATCCGCGAACACAGGTGACAAAACAGGCGCGGAGATAAGAAAAAAAACTGTGAGGGAAATAAAAAAAATACCGCGATAGACTCGCTTCACTTTAAAATCTCTTTTCGTCTCGGCATAAGCCGTTAAAAATAGTTGAAAATAGAAACACTACATGTTGTATGCTATCAAAAAGAAAACCCCTATGCAATCAAATTGAAGTAGAAGTGAAGTCTAGGCGACTCATACACTTACCGCTATTAATTAAAGAATCTTAAAAAGCTGGGGATTGGTCTTTTTTCTGGCTAGCCATTGCGGATTTTTCACGGGCAAAAGGACTTGCCGGGGCTTGATTGGATGATTTAAAGGATTGCTCGGGGGAGGAATACCCTCGATCAAAATCACCGGCGATGCGGTTTATGCTATCGGTAGAATCCAACTCCTCAGAAGAGATGGAAAAAATCTCCTGCTGCAAATTTTTAGGCGGCTCCAAAGAAACTTTTTTGGCTTTATCATCTACTGAGTTTCCATACGCAAAGGACGGAATCCCCCGCATCAAGAATACCGGAATCACAATCAACGCCATGAGGGCAATAGAATTAATTTTCATTTTTTTATTTTTAATAAAGCGCCCGCTCCCCCGAAGGTTTTGGGCCTCTCGGAAAGAGCGGGATTTTTTACAGATCTGTAAGCCGGGTTCTGTTCCACCAACACAACATTGATGGAGACGATCATCTGTCTAGCTTTGCCATTGCTGACAAAGTCTTTTACGTTTTTCAACGTAAATTTAGCGGTTTACCCGGGAATCATACGAGCGAGCCGCTCGTGTCCCACTTTTTACGTCGGACTCTTCCCCTATTTAACCTTGCTCCGCGTGGAGATTGCTCGTTTCACCCTTCGACTTTCATCGAAGTATCGTCTCTGTAGCTCTAATCCTACTACCGTTTACACGGTAGCGATGGATGTTATCCATCACGCTGCTCTTGGAGCCCGGACTTTCCTCCCTCCACCACCAAAACGATGGCGGACGGCGATCATCCGATCTGTAAAAAAGTGTTGTCTAAAGCCTGGTTGGCGGCCGCATCGGCGAGCTTATTTTTCTCTCGCGGGACGTGGCTGACCGCAAGCTTTTTAAAGCCTTGCTTCAGATGGCTAACCAGCAAAAAAAGCTGTTGAAGCGACGCATCTTTAATCTTGTATTCGCCGCTAAACTGTTTGGCGACCAGTTCGCTATCGGTGTAAACCTGCAGTTCATCCGCTTTCAGTAGGATCGCCTCCTGAAGAGCAAAAATCAAAGCGTAATACTCAGCAATATTGTTAGTGGCTGTCCCAATACGGGCAGACAAAGTCTTGATCGGTTTTTCTTCCAAATCCAGCAGAACCACACCCAAGGACGCCGGGCCCGGATTGCCACGGGACGCGCCGTCCACGTAAGCGATCATTTTTTTTACCAATTTACGGCGCCCAGTAAAGCATGCGGGCGCAGGACTCGCAGGTGATAAACTTCTCCAACATCCGCGCCTCATTGACAATTTGCGGGGGCAAGCCAATGTTACAGCCGCCGCACGAGTTGTTGCGAATCGGCGCGATAGCAAGACCCTCGCGGTTTTTTAAAAGCTTCTCGTACTGAGGCAAAATCTTGGGATCAATGCTTGGAGTAAAAGCTTTACGTTTCTCCTCGTGAACTTGAATGTCAGCCTGGATTTCGGCGATTCGCTTTTGCGTCACGGAAAGCTCTTCTTTGTGCTTTTTTTCCTCAACGGACAGCAGTTCTTTCTCTTTGGTCACTTTGGCTTTTGCTGTCTCAATGGAATCAAAAAAAATCAGGATTTCTTCCTCCAAAAGAGATTTGTCAGCTTTTAGAGCTTTGATTTCAAAATCCATCGCCTGGTATTCTTTGTTGCTCTTAAGGGAAAAAAGCTGCGATTGAAGCTTAGCGATCTTATCTTCTTTAGATCCGAGCTCTATTTCCATTCCCTTCTGCTTAGCCTGTAATGCCCGATGCTCATCTTCAGCGGATTTTAAATTTAATTTTTTGTTATCAAATTCCTGGTCAGCTTTTTTCTGAATTTCAGGATAGGCTTCGATCTCCTGCCTCAAAGCATAAATTTCAGAATCAATCTTCTGAAGCTCGGCAAGAATTTTGATCTGCTCGCTAATAATGGCTGTCATTTTTTTATGGTGGGCAATACTGGGCTCGAACCAGTGACCTCTTCGATGTGAACGAAGCGCTCTAACCAGCTGAGCTAATTGCCCATTCATTCCTTTTTTTTGATCAAATAAACCAGTGGGCCCGGCTGGACTTGAACCAGCGACCCGCTGATTATGAGTCAGCTGCTCTAACCAACTGAGCTACGAGCCCAAACTCTATAATTCTATACCTTAAATACGAAAGGTAATTCTAACACAACGAGGATGAATCAGGTAAATGAAAAAGGCGGGGCAATTTCTTGCCCCGCCTTTGAACTTACCCGTCAAGGAGCTCTTTAGAATTCCAGGTCTTCTCCGACCCCAAGCTCCAGAAACGTCTTTAGTTTGCGTGAACGAGTCGGGTGACGCAATTTCCGCAGTGCCTTGGCTTCGATCTGACGTACACGCTCACGCGTAACGCTAAAAATCGAACCCACTTCTTCCAGTGTCCGAGGGTAACCGTCATTGACACCAAAACGCAGCTTAAGAACTTTTCTCTCGCGCTCCGTCAGCGTTGTCAACACCTCATCCATCTGCTCCTTTAACATGGCGTAAGTCGTAGCGCTTGAGGGAGACACCGCTCTCTTATCTTCGATAAAATCACCGAAATGAGTATCCCCTTCATCGCCAATTGGCGTCTGTAAGGATATTGGTTCTTGCGCGATTTTTAAAATTTCACGCACTTTTTCGACACCCATACGCATGCGCTGGCCAATTTCTTCAGGCGTTGGCTCTTTGCCTGTCTCTTGGACCAGTGTGCGCGATACACGAATCAGCTTATTAATTGTTTCCGTCATATGCACAGGAATGCGGATCGTGCGAGCTTGATCGGCAATCGATCGCGTCACCGCTTGGCGAATCCACCACGTGGCATAAGTGCTAAACTTGTAGCCGCGGCGGTACTCAAACTTATCCACCGCTTTCATAAGACCTATATTTCCCTCTTGAATGAGATCCAAAAACGACAATCCCCGATTGGTGTATTTTTTCGCGATGCTGACCACCAGTCTCAGATTGGCCTCGACAAGCTCTTTTTTCGACTTTTGATATTTATTTTCCTTCCGGCGTATATTTTGATAAAGCTCCTTAAAACCGTCATAATTTTTTTCCCCGAATTGTTTCAAAAGAGCAGCTCGCTCCTTCAAAAGCTTCCCAATCTCGGTACGCTCACGACGGCGGCGGTGCTTTTCCATATCCCGATCGATTTTATCGATACGCATAATCGCCATGCGAATCTCATCAAAAATCTCTTCGACCGTGTTGTTGGATACGCGAAACTCAATCAAAAGATCCGTGACGTTGGCACCACGTTTGATTGCTTTTAGCTTTTTGGAAAGTGCTTTCAAGCGGCGCAAAGAACGCGGGGCATTGTCACGAAACTTCAACTCCTCGTCGATGTACTCATCAACCGGGTGCTCGTGCTTAAGAAGCTTGCTGGTAAAATCCAGTACATAATCACGAGAGAATACGCACTGAAATACCGTTTTACGAAACTCAATCTCGTCTGCTTCGATACGTTTGGCAAGCGCAAGCTCCGCATCGCGCGTCAATAAAGATATCTGTCCCATCTGGCGTAAATACATACGCACGGGGTCATCCATCTGCTCCAAACGGCCCGGTGAAACAGCAGCGGCGGCCTCAGGCTCTTCTTTTTTGTCGCTATCCTTATCCGAAAAAGGGGCTTCTTCCCCAAGCTCTGCTTCCTTTTCTTCATCCGAATCAGAATCATCGTCCTTATCAATGCTGTCTTCTGTTTCCACCACATCAATGCGCTGCGTACCAAGCGTTACCAGAACATCGTCAATTTCATCTGAAGAGGTGACGTGTGCCGGAAGGATCCGATTGATTTCATCGTAGGTTAAAAATCCTTTTTCTTTGCCTAGCGCAATCAGCTGCTCAATTCCTTTAGACTTCGCTTTCGCCTTTTCTTCCGGCGTGCTCCCCTCAACCAACGTCGCGCCGCTCGAAACCGAAGAGCGTGAGGACACCTTATCTCTGAATTTCTGACCAGAGACCTTCTGATCATGAGATAAACCAGATATCTTTTTATCCTTTGCCTTTGCTTTGACGGGGACAGCTTTCGTCTTTTTAATTTCATCCACGATCATTTTTTTGACCGTTTTCTTGGAAGACAGCTTCGCTTTTTTATTTTTTTTCATTGATTTTTTTTTCCTTTTTATTTAATTCGTGTAAATGGCTCATAAACTCGTTAACTTTTCCCTGGTCACCGGCTCTCTCGGCGACGGCGATGTGCGAGAGAATTTCTCCTCGTTCAGCACGAATTCTCTGCCGCTTCATCTGCACCAGACAATCCGACAAAACCTTTTCCTTGTCTGCCAAAATTTCAACATCTGCCGAAACCTTTGATATCAGGGATACTATTTCTGCTTCCTCGCAAAAGAAAATCATCAACTCTTTTGCCGAAAGTGCAACGGTCTCGTCGGTCTTTAGCTCAAAAATTCTACGCGCCATTTTCTGTGCCGCTGGATTCTGGAAATCTGTTTCCCTTAATTCCTCTCGGACTCTTTGGGAAAAACTATCATTCTCCATCGCAAGCCCTAAGACTAGCCTTTCCGCCGGCGTGACGGGATGCTGATTTTCGCTGCCGCCATGAATATCTTTAGTCGTCACCCCCATTGAGAACGATTCAACAGATCTTGCCAAAACCTGTCTTGCGCCGCGCGGCTGCGAAGCGCTTTTTTTCATTTCAACCACTAACGCTTCTTCGGAAAGAGACAGCTCCTTGGCCAGCGCCTTGGTCCAAGCGGATCGAAGAATCTCATTCTGAACTCTGGAAAAAAGCGTCACCAAGTCATTGGCAATCTTGACTTTTCCCTCGATCGTCGCCGGATCAAATTTTTGTTTTAAAAGATCAAGCTTATAATCAAAAAGATTTTTAGCGCCTGCCAGCGCCAGACGAAAACCTTGACCGCCTTGCTTTTGCACAAAAGAATCGGGGTCTTCGCCCTCGGGAAGGCGCACAATCTTAACTTCCATCCCCTCTTCAATAAAAATTTCAAGGCCTCGCAATGTCGCTGATTCGCCTGCCTTGTCGGCATCGTAAACAATATAAACATTTTTGGTGTGGCGTTTTAGCAACCGAGCCTGATCCGTCGTAAGCGCCGTCCCCAGCGAAGCGACAACATTTTGCACTCCGGCCTGATGACAACTGATCAAGTCCATATAACCTTCGACCACCACTACTGCATCTTCATCCCTGATCGCTTTGCGAGCCTGAAAGAGACCATATAAATTCCGGCCTTTCGAATATATTTCCGTTTCAGGCGAATTCAAATATTTCGGCTGTGTATCGTCCATCACCCGGCCGCCGAACGCAATGCATACGCCCTTTCCATCCAGAATCGGAAAGATAATGCGATTGCGAAACCGGTCGTAAAAACCGCCTTCTTTTTTGGCAATGACCAATCCTGATTTTTCAAGGAGCGCATCGGCCAAAGACGATTTAACCGATAAATAAAACCCATCCCACGCTTCGGGAGCAAATCCCAACTTAAAATTTAAAATTGTCTCATGCCCAAGACCGCGCTTATCTAAATAAGCTCTCGCCGCCTGAGCCTCTTTTTGATTCAACAGAATCTGATGATAAAACTCAGCTGCCTTTGCATGAATCAGAAAAAGCTTACCCGTCCGCTCTTCTGTTTTTGGATCTACGGATAAATCTTTCGGCATTTCGATGCCCGCGCGGTCCGCCAAAGATTCAACCGTTTCACGAAAATCTTTTTTTTCAATTTTCATGACAAAAGCGAAGACGTTGCCGCCAACAGCGCATCCAAAACAATGAAAAATTTGTTTCTCAGGGCTCACCATAAATGAGGGTGATTTCTCCCCATGAAACGGGCAGTTCGCCTTAAAATTTTTTCCCGCGCGGCGAAGCGTCAAATAACCTGAAATAACCTCAACAATATCCAGACGGTCCTGGATTTGCCGAATAAGCGCATCCGGAATCATCCTTGCGGCTGCTGACTTACGGGTA
>CAMDWQ010000015.1 GCA_945877765.1 Candidatus Omnitrophota bacterium
GAGCGATTTAAGAGTTTTGATACGATTTGCGGGGCGACGCAGGACCGGCAGGACGCGCTTAGAAATTTACTGGAAAAGCCTTTGGATTTATTGATGATAGTCGGGGGATTTAACAGCTCCAATACTTCTCATTTAGCTGAAATCGCAGATCCTTCGACGGGTCTAGGGCATCGCGTCGTGCCGTTTTTTCATATCGAAGGCGAAAAGGATATTGTCTCCTCTCAAATGATTCGCGCGCGCGATCCCAAGACAGGTCAGGCGAAGGATTTTGAAAACTGGCTGCCTAAAAAATTAAAAAATATAGGCATCACTTCCGGGGCTTCGACGCCGGATGTGACGCTTTTTGAGGTGATTCAGAAAATCTGCTCCATCGAACCCCCAAAAGTCTCTCCCTAAAAACACCACAACTTACTCATCCTGAATAAGTTACATTAAATTAAGTATATATAATAAGTGCTTGAAGATACATGATTTTTAGTATAATTTTATGTTATAAGCAATTATTGATAAAAATTGGTTAAAAATAATGAAACTAAAAAATCTTAACAAAGCGATTAGTCTGATCGTGGTGGTGAGTTTTATATTCTCCAACCACGTGGCATTTGCCTTGCCTTCAGGCTATACGGTGGAGTCGGGAACCGCTGAGTTTGATACCAGCGATCCTTCGAGTCTAGTGATCCATGCTTCGGACCAAGCCATCATCAATTTTGATTCATTTTCTATTGGGCAGAATGAAACTGTTCGCTTCATCCAGGCTAGCGATACAAGCTCCCTTTTAAGCCGTGTCATCGGCGGCAGCGCCACGGATATCTCTGGGTCTTTATTTAGTAATGGCACTTTGTTTTTGATTAATTCCAACGGAATTAATTTTCGTGAGGGCGCCAATATTCAAGTGAACAATTTGATTGCCTCCACCTTGAATCTTCAAAGCGCGATGTACTTAAGCGGCCAATACGCTTTCGAAAAACAGGTTGGTTCCAACCCTGGGAAAATTTTAAACCAGGCTTCTATTAGCGGGCGTAACATTGCTCTTCTTTCGGAGAGCATTGAAAATCAGGGAGTCCTCGAAGCCAATTTGGGCTCGGTGGTTTTGGGAATCGGGGAAAGGCAAACCCTCTCTTTTGATTCCGATGGTTCGATTAGCCTTGTCATTGACCAGGGATTAGCAGATTCTCTGAATAAATCTATTCAGAATTCTGGAACGATTCAGGCGGATGGAGGCAAGGTGCTTTTGTCGGCTAAAACTTTTAATGACACCATGGATACGCTCATCAACAATACCGGGATTCTTCAGGCTACCAGAGCGGTGGAAAAAGACGGCAAGATCGTATTTGAATCCAACACGGGTAACGTAAACTCAGGGACCATCGACACCAATCTCTTCATCGAGGAAGGGTATTCCTTTTTTAATACACAGACTGCTTCGATCCTTGGCGGAAGTGCATTTTATGACAATATTGACGGAGCGGCGAACATCTCAGGAAGTATCGGCTCCAATCAGACGGATACGGGGGATTTGATTGTTGTCGGAAATATCATGCTCACGGCCGGCACCCTTACGTTTACGGCGGACTCGGACAACGATGGGGTGGGAAAATTTGATATGAACTCAGGGACTACGATAAATACGCTTGCTTCTTGTAACTTGACGCTTAAAACGGGAGAGAACTCAAATTTACGTGTCATCAACGTCACTGGGCTGACTCTGGACAGAGCTGGGTCGGCGTCTACGCCAACTTACACCATGAATGGTGAGATTACTTTTTCGCCTTTCGTGTCCCTTACGGTTGCCGCAAACACGACCTTGAATGTGAATGGCCAAGCTCTAACAGGTTTATCATCAGGGTCTGTTGTCAACAATGGAACCATTAAGCTCATTGGAAGTGAAACGCTGACCGAAATCAGCGATCTGGATATTGATTCGGGGACGGTGGAGTATATTGGCAACAATGATGCCACCGGAAACTTCTTCAATATTTTTGATTTCGGAGCGACTGATTACTATAACCTTGTGATTAATGCTCCGGATACAGTAGATTCTTTTAGGGCGACCAGCGCGGTCAGCGTCGCTGGTGCGCTGACGGTTACTTCCGGCAAATATGAGGTAAATGGGTCTTCTTTAACAGTTGCTGGGCTGACCACGGTGAATGGCGGCGAAATTTACGATTCTGCTCTCGGTGTGGGCACCAGGACTTTCAATGGCGGGCTTACCTTATCTAGTGGTACTTATTATGGTAACAATGATACTTCGGATATCAATGGCAACTTAACTATCAGTGGTGGTTTGTTCGACGCCTCAACAGGATCTACGACTGTTTCGGGAAATTTTAGCCACTCTGGGGGCACTTTTACTCACAATATTGGGACTGTCACCCTGGATGGAACGAACCAGACGATTTCGGGAAACACGACATTTTATAATCTAGCCAAAACAGTCACCACGGCAAGAACCCTGACGTTTGAAGCCGGCAGTACCACGACAGTTACTAACAACATCAACCTTGCCGGAGCCTCAGGGCAACTTCTCTCTTTAAGGTCTTCTTCCGATGGTTCTCAGTGGCTCATCAATCTTCCCGGGCTAGGCGGGCAAACCTTCTCGTATCTTGATGTGAAGGATTCCAACAACACTGGCACAAAACCAAGCACCATTACAGGGGTTGTCAACTCTCTGGGCAACACCAACTGGTTTGGCCTTACGCTTACTTGGACGGGGACTACTAATACCAATTTTGGAACGGCAACCAACTGGGACCTAGGGTCAGCGCCCACCTCTGCGGATGATGTCGTCATTGCCGATGTGGCAAACGATCCAATCTTTGGCGCTAACTTTACCCTGGGGAGCCTTACGATTAATTCTAGCGGAATCTTGGATATCGCTGGCTTCAACCTCACTGTATCTGGCGCTCTGTCAAACAACGGAACATTGAAATTACAAGGTAGCGAAACCGTCAGCTTTGGCACGATGGATACCAATTCGGGGACAGTTGAATACACGGGAGCCACAGGAACTAATTCCTACGCCACAGGCCTTGCGGCGGGAAATGCTTATTATAATCTGTCCTTTAGCGGAGCTTCTGATACCTGGATTTTGGGTGCCGCCTTAGACGTCAACAACAACCTCACCATTTCCAACGGCACTCTCGATGTCAAATCCGGCTCAAATTATCAAGTGAATGTGGCTAAAAATTTTGATTCCACTGGAGGCACTTTTCTTGCTAGAAGCGGAAGTGTTGTCCTTGACGGTACGAACCAGACGATTTCAGGCAACAATTCTTTCTACAATCTCAACAAAACCGTTGCTGTCGCCGATACTTTAACTTTTGCCGCTGGCTCCACCACGACGATCACGGGTCTTGCCACTCTCAAAGGCGCCGCTAGCAATCTTTTGACGCTTACCTCTGCGGGAGGCTGGAATATTGACCCTCAAGGGACTAAAGATATTCAGTATGTCGCGGTGGTGAACTCGACGAATCTATCGGGCGCTGTGATTGATCCGGCCAACTCCACCAATGGGGGAGGGAACGTCAACTGGTTTAGCGTTGCGCCCATAGTCCCTGATCCGCGCAGGGGTTGCGTTGAGCTTGGAAACTGTCCAGAAATAACTCCAAGGCCCATCATCCGGATAAAAGAGTGGTTCCCGGACCCCGAAACAAAGCATAAACAAAAGCCAGAGGACAAACCAAGGCCTATTCTTGACAAGGACCCCGAAGACGAAGAGATTACTTCTACGACGCATGTTTTTGAGGGAGCGGTCTATGTTGTGGGTGTAGACGGTTCTGAGGAAATGCTCTACGACGGCGAATCGATGTCTGTGTCAAAGCGCGGCGCCAGAATCCTTCGCCGTGGAATCTACGTCTCGAGTGTGGACGGCCTTCTGGCCTTAAGAGGAAAAACTTATGAAAAAATGAAGGAAATGAAACTTAAACAGAGACCCTCAGCGATTGCCGCATCTAAAAAAGGAGACAGTGTTTACGTTGCCCCGCCCGATTCTACGGGTCTTCTGCAGGTTGACACGGCTAGTTTTAATTCTAAGAATATCAAAGGTTTGAACGAGGGCGCCAATAACATTGCCCTCAGCGAAAAGGGCGACCGGGCTTTTATCACCGACGGCAGGCATGATAAAGTGCAAGTGTTTGACACCGAGTCTCAGAACCTGCTGAGAGAGATCTCTGTAGGATCTTTACCCACACAAGCTGTCTTATCCGCGGATGAAAAATACGTCTACGTCGTGGAAAGATTGGATGCGACGATTTCTAAATATGATGCCTCCACCGGAAAAAAGATCCTATCGGCGAAAGCCGGAATCTCGCCCTACGGGGTGGTTCTCTCCCCGGAGACGAATACGATTTATATTACCGACACCATGGGTGGTAAGGTGCTTGTGTTTAATGAGTCTCTAAAGAAACAGACAGAAATCAAGGTAGGCCAAAGCCCTCACGCGATTATCGCGGATGCCAAGGGAGGCAAGATTTATGTCGCCAATCGTTCGGAAGAATCAATCTCAATGATTGATATTTCTAAAAATGAAGTACTCTCGACCATTGCTGTCGGAAAGCGGCCTTCAGGCCTTGCCGTTTTACCGGAGGGAAACAATCTCTATGTGGCTAATGAGTTGTCCAATAATCTATCGGTTGTGGACACCCATCTGAGAAGATCGATTCAAGAAATTCCGACGGGCATGGCGCCTAATCAGGTGGTCATTTCAAGCCCTAATAATTCTTAAACCAAAAGACTTAAAAACCTACCATAGCCCCCAGATGAACCTGTGGATTATTTTTGTCGGAAGAGTCATCGCCTAAGGGAAAGCCCAGGTCAATCTGGGCTGAAATATAGTCATCGATATTTAGGCGCATCCCAAAACCAGTTCCCAGAAGAAATTTATCTTTAACGGTTGCTGGAAGAGCTCTTTGTCGTAAATAGGTTTTAGCGCTGTCCAGAAAACCGACCAAGCGCAATGAACTTTTCCACGTTTTTTGGGTATAAGGTACTTTCCATTCAGCGGGCAAAAGGGGCAGCGGCGAGCTGAATTCGGCACTGCTATTCCAACCATAGTCTCCCGCTGAATCCGATTCCGGATAACCCCGAACAGAATAGGCTCCCCCGGCGCGATATTGCTCTACGGAAGTCAGTGTGTCCGCAGTCCACTGGCCGCCGGCGCGCAAAATCAAAAGCCTCGATTTCGGCAAGCGCTGCAGGCGCACGCCATTGAGGGTGTAGAAGGTAAATTCGCCGCCTGAATTTTGAACGCTTGCGTTGGAATCGATGTCTTTTAGGCCGCCGAGAAAATCGGGAAGACCCACATGGATTTGGGGATTGATGATGGTCCGCCCACCGGCATCCTGAAAGGTGAACTGGGGTCCCGCTTGAATCGCGCGTATTCTGTCGACACTGGTGCGGTTGCCGGCAAGAGTAGAAATAGAGTTGATATATTCCAATCGGATTTGAAAATCGATATTTTTTTGAGGGCTCTGCAGAAGGTGGTAGGTCAATCCTGGCGAGACACTCAAAGATTCACCCTCAATTTGAGAGGATTTTAAATACCCGATCAGTCTGGTTTTAACGTAGCTGGCCGATAGACTCAGCGTCAGAGGCCATTGCTCCAGAGGGAACTCATAGGAAAACGAGCCCCCGTTGAAGGCACCTTCTTCTGTTGTGGTGAAGGCTGTATTTAAGGAATCATCGTAACCCAGGAAATTGTTGTGATCCACATGAAGACCATGACGGACCCGGTGGGTAAGTTTGGTGCCACGGTTGTTGACGTTGTAGTAAACGTGGAAAGGGTTCTTGTCTTTGACTTTGAGGATAATATCCGAAGAAGCCAGTTCCTCTCCAGGAATCAAAAAAGCTTTCGCCTGGCGGTCGGGGAGCTGATTTAAAAAATAGAGTTTGCTTTCAAGGTCCTGGTAGCGAAAAATCCGGTCGGCGGGAAATTTCATGCGCCGCTGGTAACTCTTGGTGCTGAAATAGCGGTTACCCTCGACAAAAACTTTACCTACTTTCCCCTCGACAATTTTGATTGTCACTGTTTCATCGTCAACTGTTTGCGGAGGCAGGTAGGCGCGGCTGGTGACGTAGCCAGCCCCGCGATAAACCCCGGTGATGATGTCGCTAAACGAGCGCAAATGGCGAAAGGACACCTTTCGGTTTTCAAAGGCTGAGGTGAACGAATTAAAATCCTTGGAGGGGACGGCGGTATTTCCCTCGACAATAATTTTTTTGACAAAAAATACGGGGCCCTGCTCATCGTCTGTCTTTTCATCGTCTTTTTTGATTTCAATGACAGGTTTTTCTGTCAATTTTTGCCGAATATTCTTTTCTTGCTTGGCTAGAGAATTGGTTTGGGAGGAAAGTTCTCGTTGGGCGTCACCAGAAATGGCAGGCTCCGCCCCCAAAGGGCGGATTAGAAAAAAAACCCCGCTGATTAATAGAAAAAGATTTCGCCTCATATTTGGATTTATCATAGCATGAATGGACAAAATAATATTGAATTTCCCGGCCCGCTTTGGTGTATAATCTTTTTTCATGTCCTTCATCCAAAGAATCAAACGCGCCGTCATCGGCAAAGCTAAAAGTCCTCTAGATCAGGGTGTATTTCACAACCTATCCCTGATTGCGTTCTTTGCCTGGGTAGGTTTGGGCGCCGACGGGCTCTCATCCTCCTGTTACGGTCCCGAAGAAGCGTTTTTGGCTTTGCAAGGACATAGCTACCTCAGCATCTTTGTTGCGATTGGCTCCGTCTTGACGGTGTTTCTCATCAGCGCCAGCTACATGCAAATCATCGAGTTGTTTCCGGCGGGCGGTGGCGGTTATCTGGTGGCCAGCAAACTTATTTCCCCCCGCGCCGGACTGGTATCGGGATGCGCTCTTCTGATTGACTATGTTCTGACGATCACGATCTCGATTGCTAGCGGATCGGATGCTATTTTCAGTTTTCTACCCGCGCAGTGGCAGGCCTACAAATTAGCTTTCGCTGTTACCGGTATCGTCCTTTTGACGGTGATGAATCTACGTGGGGTCAAAGAATCAGTGGTGATATTGATTCCCATTTTCATCGTTTTTTTGGTGACCCACGTGTTTGTGATTATTTACGCGCTTGTCGCACACTCCGGTAATTTTTCGCATGTGGTTCAATCGACCGCCATGGATATTCAGGCTACCAAATCCCAGATGGGGCTGTTTGCGATGATCTTGCTCATTTTGCGGGCGTACAGCATGGGCGCGGGAACGTTTACTGGTATCGAGGCCGTTTCCAACGGCATGGGAATCTTGAGAGAGCCTAAAGTTGCCACGGGTAAAAGCACGATGCGCTACATGGCATTTTCGCTCGCGTTTACCGTGATGGGGTTGATGCTGGCCTACTTACTTTTTGACGTAGCGCATGTGCCGGGCAAGACACTGAACGCGGTGTTGTTTGGTGAAATTACAAAAAATTGGGGCTATTCCGGACATATTTTTGTTCTTGTAACCCTAATTTCGGAAGCGCTGCTCCTAGTAGCTGCTGCCCAGACCGGGTTTTTGGGAGGACCAAAAATTCTTTCCAATATGGCGCTGGATCGCTGGTTTCCTTCCAAGTTTGCGGTGCTCAGCGACCGCTTGGTGTCTCAGAATGGCGTTCTATGGATGGGGACTGCGGCGCTGGTGACGGTTATTTTGACGGGCGGCTCCGTGCGTTTTCTGGTGGTGCTTTATAGTATCAATGTGTTTATTACTTTTTGCCTTTCTCATTTGGGGATGGTCCGGCATTGGTGGCTTGTCCGTACATCCGTTCCTGGATGGTGGAAAAAACTATTGATCGCGGGTCTGGGTCTTGTGATGACCACGTTTATTCTGGTCTCGGTCGTGGTGCTCAAATTTCACGAGGGTGGTTGGATTACGATTGTGATTACGGGCGCACTGGTAGCGGTTGCTTTATTGGTTAAGCAGCATTATCTTCAAACCGCACAACTTCTAAAGCGCCTCAACAACCTGCTTCAGGAAGCCGCTGCCGTTGAAATCAAAAAAGAGGCTGTTTTGCAGAAACAACACGATCCCGATGCGAAAACCGCCGTGCTGATGGTGAATGGTTTCAACGGTCTAGGACTTCACACCCTTTTTAATGTCATCCGCCTTTTTGGTAAAGAATTCAGAAACTTTGTATTCATCGAGATCGGCGTCATCGATGCTGGCAATTTCAAGGGGGCCGCGGAAGTGGGGCATTTGAAAGTCCAGGTCCATCGGGATGTAGACCGTTATGTTTCCCTGATGCAAAGCCAGGGATGTTATGCCGAAGGGCGCTCCTATATCGGCATCGACGTGATCAGCGAGGCGGAACAAATTGCACCAAAAATATTAAAAGATTATCCCAATGCAGTTTTTTTTGGGGGACAACTGGTTTTCCCCGAGGAAACTTTTCTGACGCGCCTTCTGCATAACCACACGGTTTTTGTGCTCCAGCGGAAATTTTACCAGCAGGGAATCCCCTTTGTTATTTTACCGATCAGGGTGTGACAATTTGAATATTAAGGAGGATCGAATGTCTCGTCAGAATATTTCGACAGGCTCTAAGTGGGAGCCTATCATTGGTTATTCAAGAGCCGTCAAAGTAGGCGCGCAGATTTTTGTATCCGGCACGACAGCGACAACGCCGCAGGGGCTGGTGGGTAAGGGGGATTTGTATGCGCAGACCAAGCAAGCGCTTACGAATATTGAGGCGGCTTTAAAGCAAGCTGGCGCCTCGATGGAAAATGTGGTCCGCACGCGCTTGTATTTAGCGAACATCGCCGAATGGGAAAAAGCCGCCAAGGCTCATGGAGAATTTTTTAAAGACATCCGTCCCGCCACGACGATGGTGGAAGTTTCTAAGCTTATCGAGTCGGATATGCTCATTGAAATCGAAGCGGATGCGGTTGTTTGATAAGCTGAGTCTTAAATAAGTCCTTTAAACCTGGGGGAAAATATGCAGTCACTCATTGGTCTAGTCATATTAGTTTTGGATATTTTGGCGATAGTCGAGATTGTACAAAGCGCTCTCACGACCGGTAAAAAAGTTCTCTGGATCGTGCTTGTTGTCCTGCTGCCTGTCGTTGGGTTGATTTTGTATTTTCTTCTAGGGCGTAAAAAATAAAAGCCGCGCGAAGTAAAAATTAGAAGATTTACAATCGATACAAGCTCTGCTAATATCTTGAGTCTTGCTTTAAAATCATAAATTTTTTCGCCACAATTTTTTCGCCGAAGTAGCTCAGTGGTAGAGCGCTGCCCTGAAAAGGCAGGCGTGGGCAGTTCGATTCTGCCCTTCGGCACATCATTAAACCGTCTATTGTGAGCTAAAACTCATGGTAGACGGTTTTCTTTGATACTTACCCATTACTATCAATTTTGATGAATTTAGACCTCTTTTGAACACCCTAATGTCCCCAGCACCCGCCAGCGAGCAGATCTCGCGGCAATTCTCAAGGATTATGATGTCTACCACGCGGATCTGAAGCAGACTGCCGATGCGCTGTATGAACGGTTGTTTCAAGTGGACAGTCATTAATTTTGTAGGCTGAACGTCCCGTTAACAGCTTAATTCGTTACGCGTCTTTTCCCCTTGAAAAACAAAAAATTATACGGTACACTTGTATTAATAGATACATACTATTGTACTAATTAATACAATAAACGGGGTTAATAATACAATGTCGAATTATAGACAAGGTAAAAGTGAGCTTATAAGCACGCTAGAGAAGTGGGATAGGCTTATGCCCGGCAGAGCCAAGATTCATCTTATCGCTTGTGGCGGCACAGCGCTTACTTTGCTCGGATACAAGGAGTCTACAAAAGATGTTGATTTTATAGTGCCCGTTGAAAAAGAGCATGATTCATTGATTCAATTTTTAAAGGATGCCGGTTACAGACAGACTTCGGACTCTGGCTGGATATATCCGGGTGAGAAAATTATTTACGATTTGTATAAGGGTAAGCGAGTATTTACGACGGAGCTTCTTAGCTCACCACTGGAGAAAGATGGAAACAGAAAAATTCTTGAATTAAAGAAAATCTACTTGGGCGTACTAAATCCGACGGACTGGATTATTACAAAAATGTTTAGGGGCAGCTCTGTTGATAGAGAGGATTGTCTGGCTTTAGCAAAACACGAAGCCGTAGATCTTAAAAAATTGGAAAGCAGATTTAAGGAAACGGCCAAATACGATGTGAGTGAAGAGAGGGTGCTTAAAAATCTCGATTTGATTTTAAAGGATATAAAAAAGATTCGCGGGAGTAAGTCATGACAAAGCTCACTAAAAATGAACTACTTGAGGCATTGGCTCAGTATGGATACGAGCTAAACAAGCCATCACATCAATATAATGGCGAGGAAGTGCTTCTCGGGCTTCTTAAAGAAAATAATGCTCGTCTCTTAGAAGGCTTTCCTGTCGCCTATGACAACATCCTCGATACCAAGAAGCACTTGAATCTTGATTTTCAAGCTCTCTCTGAGAAAGACAAAACAAAACTGCTCTATTTATTACTTTTAACTTATGCCTTGCTAAAACTATTTGGCCAAGATCAATCAAAGCTGAATGAAACTCAAAATATGCTGTCTAAGCTGTCAAAAAAGTGGAAAGAGCTATTTAAAGATGTTGAAGATAAATTTAATCAGTCTGATTCTGTAAGAGTCAATGGTGTCGCTCTGTCTACCGATAGGCTTAAAAAACAGTTTAGAAATTACGTTGTACATTTTGGAGAAAAAAATACAAACGAGCCTAAGCTGGATATGGAGCTTGAACTGCTCTTATCCGAATTCTTTACATCCAAGCAAAAAGATTTGCTTAAAAAGCGTTGTAGGCGGGAAGAGCTAACTAAGACGGAGAGAGAATACTTCTCTAGAGTCGTGAATAAAAGACTTAAAGCCCTAGGCAATGAGCAGCTTTATCAATTCGCGCATTCGATGGTCAAATAAACGACTACTATTGCAGACCCGCTTATCTTCGCTAGCGCTTTTTAGCTCTCACTCCGGCTTCCGGCCTATTGATTTGTACCAGCAGCATCCAAAACAGCCAGCCTGAGAGGATTACTCCAAAGAAGAACCCCGAATAGGATATCCATGCGGGAATATTTTTGGTCAACATCGAATATTCTGACATCCCGAAAATTCCCGCGATTAGATTGAGGGGGAGGAAAACAACGTTGATGAGCGTGAGATTTTTTAACAAGACGTTCATGTTGTTGTTGATGATCGCTCCGCGCGCGTCCATGAGACCGCTCATCATTGAACTATATAGGTGTGTTTGCCGCTCGCACTGATGGTTTTCGATAAGGACATCATCGAGCGTCGCTAGCTCCTGGGGTGTGAAATTCAGTTTCAAGGCGCAGCCGTGAAGTTTCGATAGGACGCCCGCATTAGCCTCGATCGCATTAAGATAATAAGCGAGGTTTTCGGAGAGGACAAATGTCTGGATTAGATAATTGTTTTCCATGGAGAGATTGAGTTTTGTCTGGATTTCAGAAGCTTGCTGCTTGATCACTTTGAGATGATCCAGGAAATGATGCGCGGTGTGCAGAAAAAACTTCATCAGCAAATCGTTGACCGATTGAATCTTTTGAAACTCCTTACCGCTAAACGCAGGGCAGAAGTCGCCGAGGATGACGGTCAGCCGGTCTTTTTGGATGAAGAGACCGACAGAGGAGACTTCAAATTTTAGCTGCTGCTGAAAAGTGACATCGTTGGGCCGTTTCCAGATAATGTAAGTATCGTCTGACCCGAATTCGACACGCGACACCTCATCCGGATCCAGCGCCGATTCCAGATCGTGCATGTCGTGGCCTAGCGTTTCAAATAACTGCTTTTTCTCCTCGTCATCGGGCATTGTATAAACGATGACGGGGGCTATTACGGAGTCGCTGTCAACCAGACGGCCGTCTACAATCTCATAAATATTTTTCATAGAGGCTCCTATTCACAGTATTGTACGGCCTAGGGGCGTAATAGTTAAGTTTTTTAAGAAAGGCGTATTTTTTAAAATCAGGTCTCCAAGCGTTTAAGTGCTTCTTTTGCCCGCTGTGCGATTGTCTGGGGAAAATCTTTTGAAGACCCAAGAAGTTGCCGATAGGCAGTGATTGCCTCTTGAACCCTGCCGAGTTTTTCCAATATCCAAGCCTGATTGAAGGACGCCTCCGTAAATTTTGAATTAAGCGCGAGTGCTTTTTGGTAATCGGCAAGCGCTTTATCATATTCGCCGGTTTCCTGATAGAGACTTCCGCGGTTGTTGTAGGCTTCGGCTAAAGTTGGGTCCAGAGCGATGGCGCGGTCAAAAGCGGGCAGGGCTTTATCTGACAAACCCTGATCGGCGTAAAGAGTGCCGAGGTTGTAGTAGTGTTTGGCATTTTCGGAAGGACCAGGGCTCTTCTGAATCGCCGTCAAATTTTTTGTGATCTCCATCGCGTGGATTCGGCGCAAATTATTTCTGGCGATATCGTGGCGGGGGTTCACTTGCAAGGTGCGACGATAATCGTCTGCGGCTTTTGAAAGATCGCCTAGCCTCTCGTAGCTAAGCCCGCGGCTATTCCATGTATTGCTCAGGCGCGGTTTTAATAGAAGCGCGCGGTCAAAATCAGCGATTGCTTTGTCATCCTGCCCTTGAATGCTGTACTCGTTGCCGCGATTGCTGAAAGCCTCTGAAAAATAAGGATCTAGCTCGATCGCTTGATTGAAATCGACCAATGCTTTTTGATGAAGACCCTGATAGCTGTATTGGATGCCGCGATTATTGTACGAAGGGGCGTGGTTGGGGCGAAGCCGCAAGGATTCATTAAAATCGATAAACGCTTTGACGTGGTCACCGATGGCATTGTATTCATAGCCGCGGTTGTTGTGGGCTTCGGCGTAATTGGGTTTAATTTTAAGCGCTTCGGACAGATTCTCAATGGCTTTGTCATGCTGGCCCAATTGACTATAAGCAACGCCCCGGTTGTTAAAAGCCTCAGCGAACAGAGGCGCAAGTCCTACCGCGCGGTCCAGATCGGCAATCGCTTTTTTATTTTCGCCAACGGTAAGATAATAAAATCCACGGTTATTGAAGCCGGCAACAACCGCATTGTTAGCTTTGCCGTTCTTCTGAATCTGTTTGTCGATCGCTTCATCCGTGTATTTGGCCAGGACGTCACTCCAAAGTGTCAGGCTATTTTTCCACACGCCGCAGCGCTTCCAAGTGGCTTGACAGAGAAATAAAATGATAAGTAATGGCAGCAGCCACAAAATTTTTTTGATGATGGGTTTAGCGCGGGCCAAGAGATTAAGAAATATTTCAACAGCTAGATAAAAGAAGCCAATCGAGGAGATATAGGTGTAACGGTCAGCGGCCAAAAATGCGGAGGGCGCGATTTGCAAGGTGGGCAGGATAGCCGCCAGAAAAAATAGAGTCCCGAATACAATTTTTTGCTGAGGATAGCGCCATAGAAGTATCCCCGTCAGCAGTATCAATGAGATCGAGGGTAAAAAAGGAAATACAAAGCCTGGGGTGATGGGAAATGGATAGCAAAGCGAAAGATCCACAGGAAAGGCCAGTTTGGCCACATAAAATACAAGGGCGTCACCAATCAATAGGAGGTTTTCGGGAAATTTAAACAACCGGTTGGCTTCTATCGAAACGGGGATGCTAAGGAGGGTGAGCATTCCAAATAGAAGCGATAAAACAAAAAATGGAAGCTTCTCCAAAAAAAGCGGGATTCCAAGCGCTCTTTTTTTTTGGTAATCATAAAGGATTAGGATTAGAGGTAGGGTGACAGCCATCGGTTTGGATAGGAGGGAAAGTGTAAAAAGTAGGAGAGAGAGAAAATAATATTTTCGAATTTCACTCCTATCGTATTTGATGTAGCTGGCAAGCGAGGCCAGAAAAAAAAGTCCATACAGCAGGTCTTTTCGTTCGGTGACCCAGGCGACAGATTCGACATGCATCGGATGGATACCAAATAAAATGGCAACCAAAAAAGCAAATACCGCCGTTTCCCCAAGAAGTAAAATCAGATAATAAACCAGCGCACAATTGGCAAGATGCAGCGCCAGGTTGGTCGCGTGATAGATGCGCGGGTCTAGTTTAAAAAAATGAAACTCAATCGCATGGGATAAAAGCACCAGAGGTTTATACAGGTCCACACCCGCATGTCGTAAGTCGGAAAAAAAATAGGCAGTATTTTTCCAGGACAACTCACGAATGAGCGGATTGCTGGTGACGGACATGGGGTCGTCCCAGTTGGTAAAGCCGTTCGTAAGCGATGGGAGGTAGCAGATCGCCGTGAGTGATAGGATTAAAAAAATCCAAAAAAAATGGGGTCGTCTCAAAAGAGAATTTTTTTGGTTAGCAAGCATCAGGAAATTACCTCACGAATAAAAAAGGCGCGGCTTTTTTGCCGCGCCCAGTCTTACTTACTAATTTAGCAGTGTTTATTTACCCATCCAAGAACCCCAGTTCCAGGGCATCGCATTGTGAAAAAAACCACCGAGTGAATTCCAGAATCCGCTGCAAGCACCGGACATCGCGCAGCTTTCGCCGGCGAAGGCATTGGTACAAACAACTACTGTCAGGACTAAAAGGATACCAAGCACAACTGTATTTTTACGCATTGTTACTCCTATAGATGATGGGTGAAATAAATTAATAACGGTGATTACTATAGCACAACAAAGTAAAAAGGTTGATACTTTATTTATGTCCGATTGCCTACCGCAAATTGCCGGTTAATTAAGAGAGCGGTTATTTCTTCTCGCCGGTTCCAGAGGAAAGGTAGTCCTTTCAGAGTCAAGACCATCAGCGCTAAGTGTTTGAGGGATAATCCATTATCGATGAGGTCTCCGGCCAGGATGAGTTTTTTTAGCGGGTTGGTATCCTTGCCTATGATTTCAAAATCAGCCCCAACAAAAAAAGCGTCTGTCCCGAAGGGTTTGGCAAACCATTCCATGAGCGCCTGTGAATGGGCTGCGATGTGATGCGAATTGTCGGTAGACTCTCGGATTCCTTTTGTCGCGTCAAATCGAATGGTCCTCTGGTGGTCCGTTACCCGTATTTTTAGAGGCGGCAGCCAAAAAGTAATCCCAAAAAAATTTTTCTTAAGCAAGGTACAAAATTGATTGGCCGCTGCCATGAGCTCTTCCCAAGAGGCTGGCTCCGTGTGAATTTTTTCATCGAATGAGCGCTCAACGAGTGCCGGTATTTTTTTTCGAATGACCGTTTCTTGACCAGGATTAAAAATAGCTTCATCGCCAAATCCAAGCGGCAAAACTCGTTTGTCCAAATTTGCTAAATCCACAGAGGACAGCATCGACGCATTTTGATTTTGCGAAGCAGGAGCGCGGTAGTAATGCATGGAGGCGAAGGGGATCACATTTTTTGGCCGGACAGCGTCAAGAATGGTGAGGAATCTTTTCTTGAGAGCCTCTTTCATCACATCGGGGGCGATGGGGTCCAAAAGTTTGTAGGCGTGATTAAAATTAAGCAAAAGGACGTCGATGGGCCCGATTTTTTTGACAAGATTTATCAGCGCTTGGCGGGGAAGATTGCAATCATTTAAATTGAGCGTCGTCAGTCCGCCTGCGCGCAAAACCAACATATTATCAATGCCGGTGGCAGGGTAACGCGTGAGGGTGATGCCGGGCGCCATCGAGACGGTGCGCCTTTCGAAAAGAGCTTGGATTTTTTTAAAGCCTGCTTTCTCAAGCGCAGGACGCATATCAAAATTGGCTGAGACATTCGCCAGCACCTGCATATTGGGTGACTGAGCGGCGATGCGGCGCAAAGTGGGAAGGTGAAGATGATCCCCGTGAAAATGTGAAATCCACAGATGCGTGCAGTCGCGCGCTTGGTCAAATGCCTCGGGATTATCATAGCGCAGTCCCCAGCCCCCGCGAAAGCAAGTGCCTTCATACCAGGGGTCAAATAAAAAAGTAGTATCGCCCGACCGCCAGATATACGAAGCGTGATTTAAAAGCGTGATGGAAATGGCGCTCATTTTCTCCCCTTAAGTCTGTGTGAATGATAGGACACATCCTAACAAATAGTCTCAAAAAAGCAACCATTGACCGGCGAAATGGGGTTAACTAAGAATTAAAAAAAATATCTAATTATTACAAATTAGTAGATCTACAAGGCATATTAAGACTTAAATAGATTTAATACTACTTTTTAACTTTTTTTATAAAAAAGTATTGAAACTTGAATTTATCCAGCGTAGCATTGAGATACTAGATGTGGCGCCGAACGAGAAACGGGCAACGCAAAATTAATTTTTTAAAAAATGCAGGGGAGATGAATGATGAGAAACGCTTTCGATAAAAAAATAAGCGCGGTACTGGTGCTTGCTTTTATTTATGCCCAACTATTCCCGGCGGTTGCCATGGCGGATACACTTTTGCCAACGGCAGGACAAAACACTCAAGTCTCCACTATGACTTCGAGTCAATTACAAGCGGCTCAAGCGGCTGCCGAGGCCGAAGCTGATCAGCGCAACCAACCTCTCGCGCTTGCATCTGCCAGTTATGCCGTTTCTTATAACCTACAAGCACCCATCCTCGGCCCCTATTCACGTATCGACCTCTCCGTCGAAGGGGACAAGATGACAATCGTGGCAACCACTGCGTCTAATGACACGGAAACATTCACGATTGATACAGTTCTCAAAACAGTTAATTACGAAAAGGTAGAGCAGGGCTACCTGGCCCGTTCGCTGGGCACCTCTTGGACGACGGGAAGTTTAATGTATGCAGCCATTCTGGAAGCGGCTCTGCAGGCTCTGGAAAGCGCCCTAAATAATGCTCCGATCAACAATCTTGAGAATGCTCAGATAAAAACACGTATGGACCAAGCTCATACCGCAGTGGACCAGGCCCTGAAAGCTACTCACGTGGTGGTGGAATCCAAGGACGGAGCAACCACTGTCTACATCCAGAATGTCAAAGTTAGCAAGAAGGGTAGTATCCTGACAATGATGCGCTTTTCCCTGGCGGGTCTGGATGGGACTGAAACGGCGACTATTGATCTCTCTATTCCGGGTCACGGGGTTGTGACTCAAAGCCTTGGTTTCGGAAATATTGGCACCGGTAGGGAAGATAGCGACCTCTATTTATTTTATAGCCTTTTTAACCAGGTGATGGGGGTGGTTAGAAATATGTCGCAGAAGACAACCAGTGTGGACGCTGGCAAGGCCTCCAAAGAGATGCTTACTTTTCTGGAGACTTACGCCAATGGGATTACTCACGCTTGGGGTTCTTCTCCCAATTTTAACCTGAAAGTGGATAAAGACGGTTGGATGACGTTTATCGACAAAACAAAAACAAGCACGCCAACGAGTACGCCTTGGAGCTTTGCGTTCAACCCAAGAACAAACCGCCTGGTCAATATGTATGGCAAACCCGTAAGATATGCGGTGGACCATTATCTCAATCCTGCAGAATGGAATGCTGCGATCGCTCGTATGATCGAGCAGGCCGAAAGTTTAAAAGGTGCTTCCACTTCGGACGTGAGTAAAGCTACGCTTCAGATTTTCATTGAAATTCTGAAACCAGCATTGATACCCGTGGATGTAAATGGGAATCATATCTTCCCCGGTGAGACTTTTAAGCTCTCCAACGGAATCACCGATGTCTATATCAGAACAAGGTCATACGTTACAGGCTACGGTGCTGGAGGGTATCCGGCAACAGCGGATGATATCGTGGTTCTTCGAAACCGGGTTACCGGTCAGGAAATAGGGGTTGTGTACCTGGAGGATCATCGTCAATCAGGCGCCATTATAAAGAGTATTGCGTTTACTCCGGATGGGAAACACATCGCTGTGAGCACGGGATTTGATTTGACGATCATCCGCACGGCTGACGCGGCGCGAGTGATCGCTTACGGAGATTTTTTTGACATTAAAAGTACTTCCAAGGCCACCGTCGTGGGCAACGACGCGGTTTTATTGACTTATACAACCAAAAAAATCGATGGAACCACGGTGACGGTGACCGATACATTCCTGTTTGGAATAGTCAACGGCAAGGTCATTGCGACGAGTCCTGACGGTAAAATAAAAGCTGTTTTGACCAAGCAATACAGTGAAGATTTTACACTCGGAAGAACCGTGATGAAGGAGTTTTTAACCTTGGTCAATACGGTTGACGACACGGTCAAAAACACGCTGATCAACGAAGTGGTCTCGGTTCAAGGCGCCTCCTATTTACAAAAAAGCGACCACATCACTTCCGCTATCTTCAGTCCTGACGGAAATCACGTGGGATTATTGACCCAATTTCCGGCTTTCGTCTACGAAGGGCCCGATAAATTTCACACCAATAATTTCGTGGTTGTGAACGTCCAGAGCGGTCTTAAGGTCCTGGATGTCGCCAAGAGTCTCGGAATGACGATCGTCATCACCAAGATGCCTGTCGAGCTGCGGGACGGTGCTTTCTCGATTACGTATCGTCAAATGACATCGGATCCTAACACTTATAGGACCATACTGGGCCCCGAGAAAACAGCCTCGTTTTACTTCAAGTCCGCAGACTTCCATGCTTTCACCGACGGCGACGGCTGGGTGACGTTGGTCGACAAAACAAGCACTCCGTGGAGTTATACATACAACGCGAATGGCCGGCTCGTGAATATGCTTGCTGTGCCTCGGTATGCGGTTGATCCCATTCTGAATTCAAAAGAGTGGACCCAGACGATAACCGGCATGATCACTCAGGTTCTCAAGTTAAAGGATTCTCAAACTTCAGCGGCGAGTAAAGCAGCTCTTCAAACAGTCGCCGATAACCTGACCTATGCCTTGGGTGTGAGCTATTCCAATTCCACAGGCCGTATTAGCTACGCCAGAAGAGGCGATTTGGTGATAGCGACTTTTATTTATAATACCGGTGTTGACGGGCCGCGATACGGGGAAAGATACAGCTACAATCTTAAAACAGGCAAATTATCCAAGGGATCTCTCACAGGGACCTTAACGCCCGTGACCATCGGATCTAATCCAGGGGGTTGGCTTGATGGATTGAATTCCATTCTTTACGTGGTCGAGGAAGGTGTAAAAAATAATCAACCCACTGCGGAGGCACAAAAGGAGCTTGCGCGGACTGCCGTTATTGTGAAATTAGATCTAGGCCCTCAGACTAATATCGTCAACGGAATAAATAAAATCAAAGGCCTTATCTTGGTCAGCAACCCGGCTGGTTATACCGGGTATACGTTGAATCCAGAAACAAAAGTGGTCAGTGTGTCTGGTATAGGAGGGAAAAGTGTTTACTCCTTCGCGTCATCCAAGGCTGAGTATCAGGCTGCTGTAATCCGAATGATAGATCTAGTCAATGCAGCGATTTCAAATAATCCCACCCCAGCGCAGCTTGAACAGCTCAAGCAGGTCACCGAAGTCTTGAGGAAAGCATTGGGTTAACCACTTAAACCGTATTTAATTTTTAATAGTTTAGAGCGGATTCTAGAAACATCCTGTTTGGTTCAGTGGGACCAAACAGGATGTTTCTTTGCGCGCCGGACGGCTGTTTTGTTATCGTTTTGTTATTGCAATAAATTTTCACCCCCGATAGATTTTTGGTAAGATAATCCCTGCCATGAACAAATTAACCCGTAAAATCAAAGTCCGTGATCTTGAAATCGGCGGCGATGCACCCGTGTCGGTGCAGTCGATGTGCGCCACGCACACGCAGGACATTGCGGCGACGCTTGAGCAGATTGCATCGCTTGAGAAAAAAGGCGCGGACTTGATCCGGATCGCGGTGGACAACAAAAGCGACGTGGAAGCCTTGAAAGAAATTCGCCGCCAGACGAAAGCGCGCCTGGTGGTAGATCTGCAGGAAAATTTCCCTCTCGCCGAAATCGTGGCACCTTTCGTGGACAAAATTCGTTACAACCCCGGACATTTACATCACCTGGAAAAAGACACGCCGATAGAAAAAAAGGTGGCGTGGTTGGTGAATATCGCCAAAACCCACGGTAACGCGCTTCGTATCGGTGTCAACTGCGGTTCGGTGGCGCCCGATTTTTTAAAAAAATACGAGGGAAATCACGTCCGAGCCATCGTCGAAAGCGCGGCGTGGCATTGCGAGCTGTTGGACAAGCTGCATTTTTCCAATTATGTCGTGAGCCTTAAGGATTCCGACCCAAAAAAAGTGGTGACCTGCAACAAAGAATTTTCCAAACGCCGGCCGGATGTGCCGATTCATCTGGGAGTCACAGAGGCAGGGCTTTTGCCGGACGGCGTGATCAAGACGCGTATCGCGTTTGAGCAGTTGATTCCTCTGGGGATTGGCGACACGATTCGCGTGTCTTTGACTTTACCCAATGCGGAAAAATCCGAGGAAATTACCTGGGGCCGCCAGATTTTGAAGGATATCGCCGAAAAGCGCTTTGTCTCGGTGCCTGATTTTGGAAAAGGGCTGAATATTATTTCCTGTCCGTCCTGCTCGCGTGTGGAAAACGGAGATTTTGTGAAGCTGGCGATGGAGGTCAAGGCCATGACTTCCTATGCCAAAGCCCACCAATTTACGATCGCGGTGATGGGATGCCGCGTCAACGGGCCGGGGGAGACGGATGACGCGGATTTGGGTGTCTGGTGCGGGCCGACTACCGTTACTTTAAAGAAAAAGGCAGAGTCGATAGGCTCTTTTCGTTATCATGAAGTCTTGCCTGTTCTGAAACAGGAACTGGATTTTCTAATTGCCTCGAAAAAGGTCTAGCAGGATATAATGGGAGTTCAATGTCGAATCAAACAATAGCTATCCGCAGATCTCAATTTTCAATGCCCGGCGACTGGGTCGTCATGGCGTGGATTGTTTTTATGCACGTTGGCGCCTTGGCGGCTTTTTTTACTTTTAGCTGGGCGGGTGTGGCGCTCGCGGTCCTTCTTTGGTGGGTTACCGGCGGGGTGGGAATCACGCTGGGGTATCACCGCTATTTTACCCACCGCAGTTATTCGACTCCCAAACCCGTCGAATACCTTCTGGCGATTTGTGGCTGTCTGGCCGGGGAAGCGGGTCCTATCGGCTGGGTGGCGGCGCACCGTTATCATCACGCCTATTCCGATGTTGAGGGGGACCCCCATAGCCCCAAGCAGGGTTTTTTCTGGTCTCACATGGGTTGGCTCTTTGGACGCGAGACTTTTTTGACGGATTATGAAAAATACAAACGCTACGCGCCCGATATGGCACGCGATCCTTTTTTAGTTTTCTTGGACAAATACCACATGCTCCCGGCGCTGGTCTTGACCCTATTGCTTTATGCGCTCGGAGGATGGAATTATGTGGTGTGGGGGATTTTTGTCCGCTCGGTCGTTGTGTATCATAGTACCTGGTTTGTGAATTCAGCTTCCCATGTGTGGGGCTATCGCAGTTATCAGACCACTGACAATTCACGCAACAATTGGTGGGTGGCCGCTCTCTCGTTTGGGGAGGGATGGCACAACAATCATCACGCGTTTGCGCGCTCGGCGCGGCATGGTTTTCGTTGGTGGGAAGTGGATATTACGTATCTCATGATCAAAATTTTGTGGATGTTTGGACTGGCGTCTGACATTCATCTACCAGTCAAAAGCGACGCTCATGGGTTGACGATTCCGGTGACGGATTTGACGAATAAACCTGAGGCTTTGCGACGTACTTCGGTTACGAGATAAATACTGCCCCACACGTCCCACACCGTCATTCCCGAAATCTTTAATCGGGAATCAAATCTTAACATGATCCCCGATTAAAGATTTCGGGGATGACACTGGGATGATATTTAGGATATTTAAAAGGTTTCTGGGACGACATTTATTTGTGATAGAATAAATTCCGTTTTTAATACCACTTTTATGGTCAAAAAACCGCGGGAGTTTCCGATGAAAATTAAACTTTTGTCTTGGTGGGTATTGACGGCCTTGGCGGCTGGGTTGGTTTCTTGGACTCCGGAAGCATTTGCCGACGTTTCCTCGGCACGTCCTGATTTGGATGACCGAATTTGGAATGCCACACAAGTTTTGAATCAAATTATGCTTTCGCCGGACCAGAGTATCCCCGAAGAGCTTTTGGCCAAATGCAAGGCCATTGCCATTTATCCGAGTGTGTTGAAGGGCGCTTTTATTTTTGGCGCACGTTTTGGCAAAGGGGTGGTGGTGACCAAGGACGCCTCTGGGAATTGGGGCCCGGTGGCATTTTCGACGGTCGGAGGCGGCAGTTGGGGTTTTCAAATTGGGGGCTCTTCGACGGATCTGATCGTTTTGGTGATGAATGACGCTGGAATGGAAAGTCTTTTGAGAAATAATTTTACGCTGGGCGCGGACGCTCAGGTAGCCGCCGGTCCTGTGGGACGTGATTCGCAGGCGTCGACGGATCTTTTTTTGAAGGCCAGTCTTTTTTCCTATTCCAGGAGCATGGGGCTTTTTGCGGGAGTTGCACTGGATGGCACGGTGTTGACGCAAGATAACAATTCAAACAGCGCCTATTACGGCCGGCCGGTTACTTCCAAGCAGATTCTTTTGGAAAATGCAGCCACGGTGCAGCCTACGTCGAGAGGATTGATTGATAAGCTGACGGAGTATTCTGCGCGGTGGTCGGCAAGGGTTGCGGCGAAGAGATAAAATTTGGTAAATAAATTTACGCTGGAGTAGCTCAGCTGGTAGAGCAGCTGATTCGTAATCAGCAGGTCACCGGTTCAATCCCGGTCTCCAGCTCAGATTTAAAGTAGTGTGCAGTGCTTGGTAGAGGTCGCCAAGCCTCTGCTTGGCGACACTTCTCGGCGGCATTGATAGCCGCCTCGTCGCAGCTAGATTCGTAATCAGCAGGTCACCGGTTCAATCCCGGTCTCCAGCTCAAGTTTTTTAAATGAAGACTCTACCTAAGGAGGAAATATGAGTGCGAATGTATTAAAAATTACCGATGCAAATTTTGACAGCGAAGTGGCGAAGTCTTCGATTCCGGTGCTGGTTGATTTCTGGGCCGAATGGTGCGGGCCTTGCCGTTTGATGGGACCGATTCTTGATGCGCTGGCGCCTGTTTATGCGGGAAAGCTTAAGATTGGAAAATTAAATGTCGATGAAAATCAAGATTCTCCCGGCAAGCTTGGGATCATGAACATCCCGACGATGATTGTGTTTAAAGGCGGCAAAGAAGCACAGCGTTTTGTCGGAGCCACCAACCAGGCAGACCTCCAGGTCAAGCTCGATAAAGTCTTAGCGGGTTAGTTTTAGATGTCGCGTCGTTTACCTCATGACGGCGCAAGGCTTGCCGTTTTTTGTTCGGGATTTGGGTCTAATTTCCAGGCGGTTCTTGACGCTGTCCTGAGCAAAAAATTAAAAGCCGAAGTCGTGCTCATGGTCTGTGATAATCCCAAGGCGTATGCGTTGGAGCGGGCCAAAAAAAATAATATTCCGGTTGTTCTGATCAGCCCCCATCTGTTCGCCGCGCGCGAAGCTTACGAAAAAATCATCGTGCGCATTTTAAAAAGCCAGCAGATTGACCTTGTGGTTCTGGCTGGTTTCATGCGAATCCTTACCCCTTATTTTATTCACGCTTACCGCGGCCGCATTCTCAATATTCATCCTTCTTATTTGCCTCATTTCAAAGGAGCACACGCGATTCGTGATGCCTTCGAGTCCAAGGCAAAAGAAACCGGTGTGACTGTCCATTGGGTGACGGTAAAAGTGGATGCCGGACCCGCGATTTTGCAGAGGAAAGTAAAAATTAATCGTAATGATACGCTGGCGTCTCTAGAAAAAAAAATTCACGCGGTGGAACATGAGATTTACCCGAAAGCGATTCAGCGAGTGATACTGCGACTTCGCTCAGGACTTCGTTGACTCTGGGAGACGATGACTTTATAATTGCACAATTTCCTCCCCTTTCGAAGGGGAGGTGCCGGAGGCGGAGGGGTTGTAAGGTTCGAATAAACTTTTTAAGGAGAATAAATGTCTAAATCATCAATTAAAAAAATTATCGCACGTCAAATCTTAGACTCCCGCGGAAATCCCACCGTTGAAGCTGATTGTTATCTTGCGGACGGGTCGTTTGCCCGCGCGGCGGTGCCCAGCGGCGCCTCCACAGGGGAGTACGAAGCGGTTGAATTGCGCGACGGTGATAAAGGCGTCTATTCAGGGAGGGGTGTTTTGAAAGCGGTTCATCACGCGAACGCTGAAATTGCGAAAGCGCTAAAAGGCAAAGACGCTTTGGACCAGAAGGCCGCGGATAATCTCATGATTCGTTTGGATGGTACCGCTAATAAGGCAAGGCTCGGAGCCAATGCAATTTTGGCGGTCTCGATGGCGGTTTGCCGCGCGGCGGCTCAGGCGCAGGGGATTTCTCTGTGGAAACACATCGGAAAACTACATCAAAATAAAAATTTCAATCTCCCTGTCCCGATGGCCAACATTATCAACGGCGGCAAGCACGCGGACAACAAAATTGATTTTCAGGAGTTTATGATCGCTCCGACGGGTGCCAAGGCTTATTCGGAAGGATTGCGCTGGATCACCGAGATATTTCACGGCCTTAAGACAATTTTGAAGAAAAAAGGCCATGTGACTGCGGTTGGCGACGAGGGTGGTTTTGCGCCGAATCTGGGCAACGAGGAAGCGTTGGGAGTCATCATGGAGGCGATCGTTGCTTCTGGGTATAAACCGAAGACGCAAATTCAGATTGCCTTAGACTGCGCTTCTTCGGAGCTTTTTGACGAGGGCGGCCGCAAGGGATACAAATTCTGGAAATCAAACCCGGGAAAATTATTTTCAGCGGATGAAATGATCGGGATTTATTCCGAATGGGTCAAAAAATACCCGATTTACTCTATTGAGGATGGTTTGGACCAGAATGATTGGGACGGTTATGTCCGATTCACCAAAGCTCTTGGCTCCAAAATTCAAATCGTGGGGGATGATTTTTTTGTAACGAACCCTGAGCGTCTCAAGAAAGGCATTCAGATGAAAGCCACCAATGCGATATTGATCAAGGTCAACCAAATCGGCACTGTTTCCGAGACGCTTGAGGCTATCAAGATGGCTCAAAAGGCGGGCTACGGCGTCATTTCTTCTCACCGCTCAGGAGAGACAGAAGATGCGTTTATCGCCGATCTGGCGGTGGGTACCGGCGCCGGACAGATTAAAACCGGCTCGCTTTCGCGTACGGACCGCATCGCCAAGTACAATCAACTGCTTCGCATTGAAGAAGAATTGGGGACCAAAGCGAAGTACGGCTTGTAACGCATGGCGACCGCAAAAAAATCAATCACGATTATTATTTTTTCGGTACTAGCGGTCTTATTTGTTGTTTTTATCACGCCCAAGCTGTTTCGAATCCGCGGTCTCCAGGAGCGCAGCAACAACCTTGATGCAGAAACAGCGCGCTTGAGGGCTGAGGGCGCAGCCCTCGAGGCTGAGCTTCGTCTGTTGAGGGACGACCCTGTCTATCTTGAAAAAGTAGCTCGTGAAAAGTTTAACAAAGCCAAAGAAGGCGAGATTGTCTACCGGGTAGTTCGCGAGAGCGACACCAACGCGGGTAAAAAGGCTAGCTAGGTTTTTGGAAGCTCGTTAGGCCTGTTTTGTTCTAATATTAATTTGCTGCGCTTGTAATCAATTTTAAAATTATAGCGCGACAAAAAAGAGACCCCCAAAAGTCCATCCGCAAACGGAGTTTTTTCTCTCATTTTTGGCAGGATGGCTACCATCACATCGCGTGCTTCGGCTGTTCCTACGCGTACCGTTCGAAGGGTTGAAACTAACATTTTCTGGCTTCTTCCGTCGGAGGTCATGACTTGGGCGGCTAAACCTTTATTATCATTGGGAATCCCAAGCTTAGAGGCAATTTCCTGTGATAGGAAGGTGAAGGTGCTTCCAGTATCCAGAAGAAGCTTTGATTTGACGTGTCCGTTGAGAAGCGCTTGCACAAGGATGTGTCCCTGAAAAGTTTCAAACGGCACTTCTCGGGGTTTTTGATCGCGCGAGAGCAGCATTTGGTTTCTTTTTTGACGCTTGGTTTTTAATTCGGCGCTAATATTTTTTGCGGTCTGGCTGTCCGAGCGCAGGATGCGGATAATTTTTTCTTTCTTGATGATGGCGATATCAAAACCAAGATCCAGCCACACCTGGTGTTTATTTTCGGCGATGATCAGCCCTTGCCAGGTGCGTTTGTCTCGTGTGTAGACGGTATCGGCACAGGCGGTCGTTGAAAAAATCAAGAAACTTAAAAAAAATGAGGCTAAAATAAAACAAGAGCTAATTTTATGCATTTAGGAAAAACCTCTCCTTGTTTTCTACGTTTATTCTACACCGAAGCCCGCAAAAATACTCAAGGCAAAGTATTCTTTTAAAACTACGCTACTCTCCATCCGGCAAGTCTGGTACTATACCCCTATGATTAAATCTAAAATTTTGATTAGTGTGCTGGTGCTTGGTTTGGGTCTCTCATCTACCTCTTATGCGGATGTCGCGGAGCAGGACCGTATCATTGGGCAGGCCAAACAGGTGCTTGTTGAGATGATGGCCTCCCCCGACCAGAGCATCCCTGAAGAACTTCTGGCTAAATGTAAGGCGATCGCGATCTACCCGTTTGTGCTCAAGGGCGGTTTTCTTATTGCCGGTCGTTATGGAAAGGGAGTTGTTCTCAAGCGCGATAAAAAGACGGGCGAGTGGGGGCCTGTGACTTTTTCGACGATTGCGGGGGCCAGCGCGGGGTTGCAGGCGGGCATACAAGCCACCGATTTGGTTCTTATTTTTTTAAACAACAAGGGGCTTGAGAGTCTTCTTAACAGCAAAATAACTTTAGGGGGCGATATCGCTTTATCGGTAGGTCCCGTCGGACGGGCCTCTGAAATATCAACGGATTTTTTTCTTCGATCGATGATTGTTTCCTATTCACGCAGCCGGGGACTTTTTGCCGGGTTGGCACTCAACGGCGCGGTGGTGATGCCCGATAACGGCGCGGATGAATCGTATTATGGGAAGCGTTTGTCAGCCAGCGAGCTGCTTTCTTTGGATAGCACGTCCATCAAACCCACCTCGAAAGACCTTATCGACGCTCTTAATCAATATTCTTTGAATTGGCAGAAGCGTCAGAGTCTGAAAGTAAAAAAGTAACGTTTACTCCAGTTCTAAAAATTTTTAAAAATATTGGAGCGATATTTTGGGGGGAATCAACAAATTTAATCCCAATGGAATATTGCTTTGATGAAGAACCCTCAACCGCCAGCTGATCGCAGCGTTTGATTTCACCTTTAAGTTTAAGAGTCCGCTCTTTGGCAAACTTAAACTTAATATCCACGGCGTCTCCCGGGGCTAGTTTTCTTTCAAAAACAATTCCAACCCCTTCCGCAGACAGGTCTCTTATAACCGCGTCCACGTAGGAATTTATTTCAGTTCTCTCTGCGGATTTTATTAATCGTATTTCGCACTTCACATATATTCTTAGGTAGCTTCTTTTTTCTTTGTATTTTCCCGTCATCGTGTCCTTTCCTATATATCTGCTAGCAGAAATCATATCAAAAATAGGTCCAAAATGAAATGATTCTAGAAATTTGGTAGCTTTCATGGCTCCTTAACAAAGAAGGGCCCAGAGCTGATTCCCCATTTCCGCTACAGGAAAGATACGTCTTTCTTATGGCGCAAAGCCATGGGAAAAGACGGTTGATCCAGAATGTTAATAGAACAAATATTTTAATAGCTTCCGTTGTATACTTCAGCAAAATCATATATAATTTTCATAGGTATTGGGAATCGGGTTTCTATCCCGAAGGTTGATTGAAATTTATTTTTTTTGGGTAACTTAAAAGTCTAGTTTTTATACATTTTTAATATGTCACTTCATAACTTCTTAATTAGAGAAAATATGGACATAGAAAAAACAGATACGCCAAAATCCGAATTAGCGGAAAATATCACAATCGAAACCCAAAAACGGTTTCGGTCGCGCTACGGATCGCTGTTGAGGTCTATGTCTGCGGTGTTGGTGTTTACGTTTCTTTTGCAGGATATCGTCCAAGCCCAAGGCGGGACCCCACTGTGGTCCCAGGTCATCGACACCAAAAATACTTCCACGGTTAAGCTCTCTGATCTGGAAAAAATAACCATTCCAAAAGATTCGGGCCTTACGCGCAAAGTCGCGGTGAACGGCACCAGTGATCTTATCATCAACATCCAAGACGCTCACTCCAAACTCGGCGCCCAGGAGAGCATCACCAAAATACTCGACAGCCTAGTCAAAAATTATAGTTTAAGTTTGGTGGCAGTTGAGGGCGGTACCGATTTGGTGGATACCTCCATTATCTCTAGTTTTCCTATCCAGGAGGTGAAAGAAAAGACAGCTTCTTATCTGATGAAAGAAGGCAAGATCTCCGCCGGCGAATTTTATTCGATGATTTCTAAGGACCCTGTCAAACTCTACGGAGTTGACGACCCGACGTTGTACCAAGAAAACGTGGACGTTTTTAAAGCACTCATCGAAAACAAAGCGGTCATCCGCAAGGAACTCAAAAACCTTAAGAAAGCGGTGGCGGGCCTGGAAGCCAAAGTCTATTCTCCAGCACTTTTGGAGATGGTCAGTAAGAAGCTTCTTCACAAAACCGGTGACATCAAGTTTACCGAGTACTGGGAATATTATTCCAAGGCTGCCAAACAAAAGAATGTTGATATCACCCAATTCGCTAACATCAAAAAACTCTCCGATATGGTCGAGCTTGAAAAAGAGATTGATTTTAAAAAGGCCAACCTTGAGCGCGAAGCCTTGATCGATGAGCTGGGCAAAAAGCTCCCCAAGCCGGCGCTCGAAAAATTTGTCCTGGAAGCTCTACGGTTTAAGCAGAATAAAATCACCCCGGGAGCTTTTCACTTTTCCTTGAGCCAAGCCGCCCATGGGATGAATATCAATCCCGCCGTGTACAAAAATGTGATTCTCTATTCCCAGTACGTGGTTTCGTATGAGAGCATCGATCTTATCGCCATCTTTGACGAAGTGGAGAACTTTGAAAATCAACTCAAAGAGAA
The DNA here is from genome assembly GCA_945877765.1 of Candidatus Omnitrophota bacterium. GTDB lineage: Bacteria > Omnitrophota > Gorgyraeia > 2-02-FULL-51-18 > 2-02-FULL-51-18 > CAMDWQ01. Next base: position 28,945 of record CAMDWQ010000015.1, read on the forward strand.
GTCCTTCACCCAAGACGATGAGCGGACCCTCTCAGAGACCGCCCGGTGCGTCAGCATTCTTTCCGGTCTTTTAGACACGGCTCTTAGCAGCAAAGAGTACGAATTCTACGCCAAAAATATTGACCGCTGCGAAATTTCTTCAATTGAAAAAACTATCCGGGAACTTTCTCTTAAATACGCGTTTGATGCCTCTTTTGTTAATTTTCAAGCGCTTGCTAAATCGGTGCCGGACGCCCGGAAGTTTTATGAATTGGCCGAAAAGAGAAATCACGCTCTTATGAAAAATACGATGAAGCGCATGAAGGAAGAAAACGTCCACGTGGCCGCCCTCATCACCGGAGGTTTTCACTCCGAAGGAATCTCTAAGCTGATGGATGATGAGAAACTTTCGTATCTTGTCGTCATGCCGCGTTTTGACGAGAAGTCTCCCAATAGGCCCTACATCGCCATCCTGACTCAGAAACCCCGCGAATATGAAGATGCTTTTCGTGATGACCCTGATTTTTACGTGGCTCTGGAAGTTGCCGGAATGTTAAAAGACCCGCAAGCAACAGCTGGGCAGATCGCTAAATTGCGTGAGATCGGAAAGTCGAGGGTCCAAGCGCTTCTCTATCAGTATTGGAATTTTTCAAAAGAGACGAAGCTATCTCAAAACTGGATTGATCAATCGGCGGAGATTTATCAACGTCAATTCGATGCCCTAAAAAACCAAGGCAAGGAGCCCATTTTTTCCGTAGAAGAATACCGGCAACTTCTAAGCCAAGGCCATGTCGTCCAGAGAAGGGATGGTATTAGGGAAGTAAGTTTTGAGGATTTAAATCCCAACTCTTCAACCACAACACTGACTTTAAATGCTGCGCGGTTGGCGGAAAAGGAGATACGTTTAATTGATGATATTGATGATGCCGGTTTGGGGGCAATTGCGGATGCGGTGGTGGCGGTCGGAGTCAAAAATAAAATGCGTCAGCCCACCGAGGATGACGTACGGGCGATTGCTAACAGGCGTGGGGCGAGATTATCAGCAGACCAGGTGAGCTTGGTTCATGACATGGCTGTTACGCGGTGGGTCAAAGCCGGTCAAATCGTTGCAAGAGTAGTAAAGGCAGAGGAAGCGGGTCGGGCAACATCAATGACCACCGCCCGCCCTACTAAAACCAACCATGTAAATATCCAAGCCAAAACATTATTTGATGTTTTGAGCCAAGGCGAAGATCTTTCCAACGCTTTGAGTAATCTGACAAAAATCATCAAGTTTCTTGCCTCCGCTAAGAATAAGGGGGTGTCTGAAGAACAGAAGACAGAGCTAAAGAAACTTTTAAGTCTGATTGCAAAAATAGAAAGGCTTTTGGTTCATGATTATGCCAGTCAGGCACTTTTCGATGTGCCACGCGCTGTCGTTCAAAAAGAGCTGAGACGTTATGGGATGGCAGAAGCAAAAATAAGTCAGATTACACAAAATCCACAGACGTCAATTTTTAGAAATAATCGTAGAAAAGCTTATCTTCGTGCGACCACCGAAGCGTTAGATGCAGAACTCAATGCAATGTTTTTAAAATCTGGACAGCCGGCGCCCGCGCTTTTGTCCCAAGTGGAGGCTTTGAAAAAGAGAGCTCGTGTTCTTTTGGCAGTGTCGGAGGACGATAAAAAAGATTATGAGCTGTGGGTGGCGTCCGTTGAGAACGACAGCGGCGTGCGAAAGGCTAGAGAGGACATTCAAGTGGCGCAGACATTAAAGGCCGCTCAGGAAACTCAAAAAGCTCAGACCGAGAATGTAATTGCCCAGGCCGCGGGGGAGAAATTAGTGACTTCTGAAAAGAAGACTTGGTACCAGCAGCTGGCAGCGATACCACCATTTCTAGTAGCTTCAGCGCGGATATTTTTAAAGAATTTGTTTTCTAGGACGGTTTTACCCCTATTTTCCCCGGGGGCATCTGATCGCTTTAGCCGCAATCGAATTGAGGCTAAGTGGCCCAACCAGATCAGTGAGATCAAAAACTCGCTAAAGATTAGAGGGATGGATGAATCCCAGATCGATGAATTTCTGGACAAGCGTTTTGACTGGACTCTGGCCTTAAACGATCTCGAAGCTGCCGATGAAAAAGCATACCGAGACAAGAATTATGGTAAGGACGTGGAGAAGCTTGGAGAATTTGTAAAAGCCAAGTACAAAGAGGTGCGTGAAAACCTGATTAAGCAAAAAATTATCAAGCTGGACACCTCGTGGTATAAGGTTGTGGGTTATTACGCAGGGCCTTCTTTTGCCTGGCACCTGTTTCGTGGCTTTTATTTGCGTCATCCAGGAAGCGCTTTTCGTTACCACTATCTGGGTAGCAGCGAGACAGCATCCTTGGATGTTCGGGATGCGCGGCGTGTATTGGGAGATCAAGTCGCTTCTCAACTCAACTTGAGTTCTCAACCGCGCTTTCGTACCGTTGTGAGGAACTTTGCTTTCAGGGCCATCGGGGTCCTAGGTTATTTGACTCGCGTGATTTTGGTGCGTGCTCATATAACTTTTTTAACAGAAAGATTTGGGCTTTATATTTATAGTTCAGTGCTAGTTGGTGGCGGTCTGACAGTGATATCGAGCGTGCTGGTGATGGGAGTCCCTATTTTGGCTGTCATTCCCCTAGGGTTATTCCTTTATGCAGCCATTCGTTACAGACCTGAAATTAATAATCGTGCGAAAACTTTATTCGGAAAGGATGTCAGCGCCAGGTCACTGCATGACCAGCGCATAGGTATTATTCTTGGAATTGTTATCATCGCCTCCGTTGTTTCGATTGGTTTTGGTTTGCCTCTAATGGCCGCCAATCTCTTGGCAAATTTGGTATTGCCTGGATATGTAACCACATGGCTAGGCTCGTATGCAATCACGAAAGTGTTTTTGGGGAGCTTTACTGTATCCCAGATGCTAAGCCCTTTTCTGACAACATTTGTCCGTGGATTTATCCAGAATTCCTCACAAATGAGAGCTCAGATTTTAGCTCAGGGCGCTATCAGAAAAGACCAATTTAAATTTGAAACTCTTTTAGATTCTATTCTTGAAAAAAAAGAAAATACCCGTGGGTATATCAACGCCAGAGGTGAGTTCATTGTTTGGAAGTGGGACGCGGCTACCGCCATTGATTTTTTAGAGAGCGCTGCTAAAAATGCTTCAGAGGGCCGTCTTGAGACTGCCAAAAAAGAAAATATTCTTAAACTTTTTTACGCCCTCCAAAAATATGACAGTAATCTCCGTGTGAGGTTGCGGCTGGCGCGTTTACTCCAGGCCGATAAGATCCAACGCCTTCAAATTGCGGATCTGGTAGGTCTTATTGCCAAACGAGGTCCCCCGTCAGCGGTGACAGAAGATGCGCCTGAAATCCAGGCTCTTTCTTTAGATATTTCTGTCTGGAGGAAACAGACCGGCTTCGAAGCCAGAAAAGAGGTATTTTCTGGCACGCGTTTTTGGCGTTCTCTTCCCGCGCGGTGGTTTTCGATGTGGTTTGTCAATACTGAAATCGCGGGCGTCTTGACCCAACTAGGCATTTTTGACTCTGTCATTGGTTGGATTTTTTCACAAGTTAGCTCAGTCAAAATCGAACTTCACTTTTTTGAACAGTTTGGTCAACTGATTGAAGGTGCTCACCCGGACCAGGGACATCCTGTCTCTACGACAGGGTTTCGCATTTACGGCGGCCCCGATGCTCCACTTGGACCTTTTTCTCGCGCGCTTGAATACTTTGCTCAGGATATGGGCGGTATGTTGGGTGTATTCGGACATCTTGCCGAATGGTTGCAGAGCTGGATAAACGGCTTTCCTGTGATCGGGGAGGCGACATTCCGCGTAAGTCATCTGGCGGACATGGTAATGAAACCAGAACAATTTAAGATGGCCGCGGAATCAAGAGACCTTCGTCGCGAGTTCGTCGAGGCCAGCGCTGGCATCAAAAAGCATTTAAATAGTTTAGGTCTTCTGGACTCCGACGAGAAAAAATCCAACCATCGGATAGAAGAGCTGGCGCAGGAAGCAATGAGCATGACGCGCCGCGAAATTAAAGATCTTGTCTTGCGGGAGTTCCCGGAGTTGGATCAAAAAGCGGTAAATTTTCTGGTCGTCGAGCTATCCGATGCTTCCAAGGCCCTAAGTGATATCACGCTTCTGGAGGACAAGTTGCGGGTCGGTGGTGCTACAGACAACGGTGATGGTCTCGTTTTAATTAAGGCCAATATTGCACATCTGGAGGCCCAGCAGACTGCCCTCCACGCCCGGGAAAAATTCCAAAGGGCGCAGGAAAATCTTTCTGTCTTAATGCCTGATTCGAATGAGGCAGTAAACGGTTTTCTTTCTGAAATTCAAAATAAAAATCTTATATCGACTTTAAGCCCAGCGCAGGTCCGCGCGCTTATTTTAAAAAGTGACGAAATTCTTTTGGCGTTGGAGGTTGATGATGAGGCAACTCAGGACGACGTTGAGCAGCTGACAGCGGCTGTTGTCGAATATATAAGCAGCCAGCAGGATTATCTCGAAGCTTCTCGTGTGGAAGCGGCGACAGGCGCTACAGCTTCTCTGCAGAAAATTTTAAATGGTATTGAGAACGAAAAAGATCCGAAGCAGCTAGCAATCTGGAAGATGCGACAAGAAATATTAGAAGCCACGGCCACCAAAAATACCTATGAGAAAGAGATTGAGGCGATACGCGTGCGTCTTAGCAGCCTGCAAAGGGAAAGAGTGGCGAGCACAGATGACTCAATGGTTATGGATCTGGCGCTAGCGCTTTCGGAAACGAAAGCCACTTTGACCGCGCTTGAGGAAAAATTAAGCCAAACCGACCGCCGCCTAGCCGAAGCTTCTTTCCAGGCTCAACTTCTCACTCTGGAAGCCGAACAGGCCAAAGCAGAAGAGCCTATTCAAAAGAAAGTCCTTCAAGCGCAAATCACGGCCTTGAAAACAGCAGAGGAGGTGCGTCGGGTCCAAGTTCGCAGAGCCGATGTTGCACCTGATGCGGACCCGCAGGAGATAGCGGACCTTAATAAGGAATTGATGAAGGCTCAGCAAGATGCGCAGACAGCGGCCACGGCTTACCACATTGAAGCTCTAAAAGCAGAGCAGGCCGAAGCTAGAACAAGTGATGAGAGAAAAGCACTTTTGACTCAAATAGAAGATTTGGAATCCCAAGCTTTGAAGCAGTCGATCGAATATGACCTCCATATCGCCAAAGCTCACAGAGAGCGCTTGCTGGCAAAGTTGGAAAGTGCTGACCCTGCTGGGAAACTCCTTCTTGAGGAAGAGCTTTTGAAAGTCGAAAAATCGGTGGCGGCGTTGGAAAAAACTCAAATTGAGCAAATGTTGATTGAGCTTAAGGAAGAAAAAATCCATGACGAAAAAGCTTTCGAGGAAGCCAAACAAGAGATGGCTATTTCTGATCGGACTGATGATGAGGACCTCTACGGTGAATGGATTAACCAACAGAGAATTGCCGAATTAAAACTGGAGCTTACTAACAAACGTATTCAGTATTTTGAGTCGATCGTTATCGGCGGCGGGGGAGGCGGGTCGGGTGGTGAGGGCGATGCGGGCGGAAAACTAGAGAATATTTTGACAACTGCGACGCCGGCACTATCTGGCAATGATGATGACAAGGAGAAGCAGCTCCAAGAGATCCGCAAACTCGCAGAAGATCTCCAAAAGCTTCAAAGCGCCGCTACGGCTGCCTCAAAACAGTTGTCAACGCCCAAAATTGATGGTCTGGATAAGAGATCGGAACTGCGGGAAGCTCAGGCGGCTATGGCTAAAGCACAAACAACCCAAGATCCTCAGGCTTATTTCCAAGCCATGCAGAACTTGGAGAACGTTAAAAAAGCCTATCTTGCCGATATCCGTGGTGAGTCTCTCCAGCAGCTGGAGGTCCCCTTGGCGCCGGAAGCGGTGGAAAAATCGCCGTTAGAAAAATTAGTTCAAGAGGCGGAAAAAAATCCGTATGTTCCTACGGCACTCCCCGCTCAGGAGACAGTCGAGGGTCCGTCAATGCGGGAAAAAATAGTAGAAAATTTTTGGAAAAAAGTAGATCAGGGCTCCCAAATGCTCCGTGTGGCTTCGGAAACAGTAAAAGCGGCTAATGAAAAATTGCAAGTCCAGCAAGTCGAACGCACTAAGGCTATCGCCACCAAGGAAGTTCAAATCACAGGACTCCAAGAGGAGATTGCGGCCTTAAATTCCGAAGTGAGCGCGGCTCAAAAGAATTTCCTCAAAAAAGATGAAACTACTTATTACAGTCAGGATGAGATGAGGCAAAATTTAGATACCAAGTGGAATAAAACACCCGAAAGCGAAAAGAATTCACCCTATCAGGTTTGGAAGACTCGTTTTGAGAAAAGAGCCGCTGAGATTGAAAATCGCCAGAAGGCGATCCTTGGCGAAGTAGCCGCCAAGCAGGCCGAGATTACAAAGTTAAGGCAGGAAATCGGTGACTTGAGTTTGACGCGGGATAAAATCAATGATGTTTTAAAAGAGACTGATCAAGACCCAGCTCCGAATGAGGACAAGCTCGCGGAAGCTCGCGCCGAGCTCAAAAAAACTGCGCTCAGTAATGCAACCCAACGTCTAGCCGCCATGAAATCCGATGCCCGCGAACTGCGGGGCATCCTCCCGGAAAGAGTACCGTTGACCGAGCCGATGGACGCAGGTATAAAAAAAGACGTTTTGGATGAGTATACGGCAATACTTAAGTCCAGAGGCATGGCCCAGCAGGATCTGAACCGGGCGACGGACGAGCTCCAAAAGTTTCTGGACTGGGGCAACGGAGTACCCAGACCTATAACCATCAATCTGCCGCAGACTTGGGAGAAGGCTCGTAAGGAAATGTGGGACAGAGCCGATCGCCTGAAGCGCGAAGCTGTTCTTAAGGGACTGGCGGAAGCGCTCGATCGTGGAGATTCCATCCCTGATAAATTGCGCACCTTCCTCAGCAAGAAGACTTTCGAGGCTGTTGAAAAGGCGCGGGGGGAAAGAGCGCTCGCTCCGCCCGTCGAAGCACCAATCGCGCAAAGTTTACCGAATGCGTCCACTGTGCAGAAAGCACCGTCCCCAGACTCTAAAGAGGCTCAGCGTGTGGAGAAGTCCTTAGATGAAAACCTCGCGGAAACTCGCGCCGAGCTCAAGCGCGTCACCCTCAAGAGAGATGCCCTCAGTGAGCTCGCCCAACATCTAGCTACCACGAATTCCAATTCCCCCGAATTGAGCAGATTTCGCTGGTCGGGAGCACCGTTGACCGATCCGATGGACGAAGCTATAAAGACAACTGCTTTGAATGAGCTGGAAGACCGTTTTAAGAAAAAACTCAAGTCAGGGGGAATTGCTGTAACTCCCACGATGCTG
>CAMDWQ010000016.1 GCA_945877765.1 Candidatus Omnitrophota bacterium
ATAATCCACAGCCTGCCCCTTTAACATGATCCCCGATAAAAAATTTCGGGGATGACAAACTATATGTGTAACCCCTTAGCATCTACGAATACCCCCAATGTCATCCCCGAAATCTTTAATCGGGGATCATACTTAAAATAATCCACAGCCTGCCCCTTTAACATGATCCCCGATAAAAAATTTCGGGGATGACAAACTATATGTGTAACCCCTTAGCATCTACGAATACCCCCAATGTCATCCCCGAAATCTTTAATCGGGGATCATACTTAAAATAATTCGTGACTTTTAGGTTCTTTAAAAAATAAGAGCTCTACCTCAAACACCGCAAAGGCAACCCATAGCTTGTCTCTTTAACATGATCCCCGATTAAAAATTTCGGGGATGACATGGGCGCTTATTAATCATTCGGCGATGCTAGGGTTGCCCTGAATTGACTATAGATTAATTGTATAAATACTTAGTTATTTAATCAAATTTAAGCATCAATTGACCTCCTCGGAAAACATTTTTTGGGAGTCTTGAAGGTTAGAATTGAATCACGTATAATTCGTTGACTAATAAGCTTGCATCAATACATACGGCTTTAAACCAGCCCTATTTTTTGAGGTTTTAATAGGGTCAATTTTTTTGGTTTATTTTTTTACGAGATATTATATTTCTTTTGAATGTAATGACGTGTACTTGACCGACAAGGGATGAAATTAATTTGATGAAGAAACCATCTATGTCTAAAAACGCTTTGCGCGGTATCTCGGTTTTTTTACTGGCCTCCTTATTTTCTCAGGAAATTATTTTTGCTCAGGGCACTTTGCCATCCAGCCCCATTGCCATTCCGGATCAATCAGGAATCACCCGCAAGTCCGTATCAAAAAAGGGGCAAGACGTTATCATCAATATCCAAGACGCCCATTCCAAATTGGGCGCGCAGGAATCTATCAGCCAAATTCTCGACAGCCTTGTCAAAAATTATGATCTAAAACTGATTGCGCTGGAAGGCGGATCGGGCGCTATCGACACTTCGATTATTTCCAGTTTTCCCATCGAAGAGACCCGAAGAAAAGCGGCCACGTCTCTGATGCAAGAGGGAAAAATATCCGCCGGGGAATTTTACGCCATGGTTTCGGGTGAGCCGGTCACGCTATACGGCGTCGATGATCCGGCTCTTTACCGCGAGAACCTGGACGTTTTTCGAGCGCTTGTGGAAAAGAAAGTGGTGGTGCGTCAAGAGCTAAAAGGACTACAGCGCGCCTTGCACGAACTGGAGACCAAAATTAATTCTCCCGAGCTTATCGATTTTGCCCGTCACAAACTTTTACACCAAGAAGGGTCTTTTAAATTTACCGAGTACTGGGATTATTTTAGCCAAAAAGCAAAAGAAAAAGGGGTTGATCACACACGTTATCCCAATCTTCAAAAATTATCCCAGATTGTCACGCTTGAAAAAAAGATCGATTTCAAAAAAGCGAGCGTGGAGAGAGGGGCGCTGATTGGGGAGTTAAACGGCCGGCTTTCGAAGTCCGATCTTGAAAAATTGATCTTGGAGTCTCTGCGATTTAAGCAAAACAAAACCTCGTCCGGCCGTTTCCATGAGCTGGTGGCAACTCTTTCACAAAAGACGGGGATTAGCCCCGAGTCCTACTCCAACATCATTCTTTATGCCGAATATGCCGTGATCTACGAGTCCATTGATCTTCTGTCGGTGCTGGAAGAAACCGCGGCATTTGAAAATGATATCCGTGAGAAAATTTTCCGCAATGACGATGAGCGGCAGCTTTCAAACCTCGTTCACTCAATCAGCATTCTTTCGCAGCTAGCGGACACCACTCTCTCCTCAAAAGATTACGAATTTTTTGTCCAAAATGAAGCCTCGTGCGAAATCGCCTCGATTCGCCGGGTTTTGCGCACACTCGGGGATAAATACCAAGTGCCCGCCCAGTCGTATGCCAATTTTGAAATTTTAGAAAATGCTATCCCCAACGCGAAACAGTTTTATAAGTTAGCAACCCTGCGTAACCAAGCGCTCATGGAAAATACGCTTAAGCGGATGAAAAAATCAGGTGTCCACGTCGCGGCGCTGGTGACGGGAGGATTTCACAGCGAAGGGATCTCCTCACTCATGGACAATGAAAAACTTTCGTACCTGGTGGTCATGCCGAAGTTTGACGAAAAGAGTGCTGATAGACCGTACATCACCATCCTGACGCGCAAACCCAAAGAATACGAAGAGCAGTTTAAAGATTCTGATTTTTATTTGGCTTATAGTATTGCGTCTGTGACCGAGGGGAGCCCCAACGCAGAGGCAGCGGTGAAGGAAAGAGTCGAGAAGATATTTCTCTGGGCCAATACCCAGAGCGGGAAATTATCGCCTTCTAACAGACGAGAATGGGTGGCGGAGTATAGCAAGCAGACACAACTCTTTTATGAGACCACCGGCGAACGATCCTATCTAAGCCCTAAACAACTCGATGAATTGTACCTTCAAAAAGGGCGAGTCGCTCCTGATGGGAAGGTGACATTTACTACCGAAGCGCCTGTTTTTGACATTTTACCAAATCCGACAAAACCTGACAGGCGGTCTCCGCAAGCGTCTGCACCAGTTCTTGCACCTGTTTTGGCGCCTGCCATAGCATCTCCCAAACGAGTTCTCGCACCCATTTCAGCGCTGGTCCCCGCGCTTAACGCGGCAAGGTTGGCAGTATCGGCTGAAAGCGCGCCACGTTTTATGTCCGATTCAACACTTTATCCCGGGATGGACATGAGAAACCCTGATCAGAGCCTGGGAAACCACTGGCTTAAAACCCAGCTTGTGCTTTCCACGATGCTCAGTTTTTATGCCAACCCTCATATAGCCAAAGCGATTGAGGGAAGGCGGGGATATATTCCCTTTATCAGTATTGAGGCTAAAGCTAATCAGTTATTCGTTAGTCGTGGCTTATCTGCCACCAACGGTCGTTTTGGGTCTGATTTCACGGTATCCAAATACTTGGACCATCTAGAGGAAAAAGGAATTGTGCAGAGCTGGGTGAACGGCAAAGGTGTTGTCATGTTTCGTTTAAATGCCATTGCCGGTGACATGCAAGCTATTGCGGCACTCATGGCACAAGATGTGGATTTTGTGAAGCGAGATTTTGAGAATACGATGCAACCATCTTCCTCTTCGATAAACCGGTTTATCGGTGTCAACGAGCTCATGAAATCATACACCCAGGCAACGGATACATTTTACCGGATGCCGGTGGAGGCTAAATGGACGGTGTTAAAAGCAGTTAGCCGTATGGACAGGGCTCTGCGAGATAAATTTATCGATGAGCTTGATAAATCAGATTATGCCAATAGCCCTCTTGCGACCGCCATTCGAGAAATGATGGATTTGCCGGTTCCGCCAGATGCTGTGATGGATATCATCAATGCGCTTGAGGGGTCGGAGATTGCGTGGTTTTCGGCCGAGATGTCGGTTATTATGGGCGGATTAGGTCGTGTGAACATGTTTCACACCTCTGACATTCAGGCGGTGAAAGTATTTGCCGAGAGCCTCGGAAAGCATTTTGATTTTTGGACTTTCGAGCCTTTTTATCAATACGATGGCGCCGGCAATAAATTATATGGCGTAGAGAATCAGGGTGCCAATGAAACTCTAAGCAATCTAAAATACAATGAGCTGCCCGACGGATTAAGTGATATTAGGATGCTAAAATCTTATCCAATCACGGTGGCGGGAAGACCGGTGACAGCGATTATTTATGAAGGCAAGACCAGGGACGGGCAAACCCGCTACTTTGCCGCTGATGCAGAGCGTCATTTTGTCAAACAGATTTATTATTACCTCAACGAAACCAATGCGGATGCCCCGAAGCAGTCCGAATTTGAAGAGTTTTTTGCCAAGGCGGCTGAAATGCATATGCTTTTTATGCAAGAAGAGAGGCGAAGGAGGTACAAAGAAGAAGGGAAAGCTAATAAGTGGAAGCCCTCCGTCTACCACTTTCATGATGGGCAAACCGCCCTTTTGTCTTACCGGCTTTCTGCCCGCAGAAGACATGCTAAGTTAGATCTTAATCCAGAGTCTGGGGAGGCATTGCTTAATCGTTCAATTGGTGGCCATCAGACACACACCGTCGGTAATCGAGGAAGTTGGGAGAAAAACGATGTGATGACAGCTATCGAGGATGTTGTGCCAACCGCTTTCATGCAGAGTGAACTTCATTTTTGGGAAAGGTTGGGCCGTTTCGATCCAACGAGCGCCGCCCAGAGGACGTCCATGCTTCCGCCGACAAAAGTGTCAGGCAACCATCTTCAGCAAACGGATAAATTTGATCCAAAAATACAGAGCATCGCGCTAACCAACGGGATGCATGTGGCGATCATGGCCAAATATTTCCAACTTTATATTGATGAGGTTCTGGGACCGGGCAAGTCCATCTGGGATTTAACCGTAGAGGATCTTCCGCGTGTGCGGGACTATGCCAGGAAAGTTTTGCTCCAAAATGGTAAATTTAAAGCACTCTACAAAAACGCGAATAGGGTTGACGGTGAAGCGGACCTAAATTTACCCGACGAGCTTGACGCAAATATTCCCTTGGATATTTTTACCGGCAGAGGGGTGACGGAAAAAGCTAGCGGGAAAAGAGCCCATTATGAAAACTCTCTAAGGCACAGAGTGCTCGAATTGGATCGAAATGTGATTATTTATGCCAATGAACAGACAAACAGCAGCTCCAAGCGGCTATGTCTAGAACTTGTTGAATCTGCACGAAAAGTCAACGCGAAGGCGGCGGCGCAAGGTAAACGCGGACGCGTGGTGGTGGTGACACGCTGGAATTTTGATGACCAATTAATGCTGGAAACCGCAGCTGATACCGGGATTAATGATTGCGATCCGGAAACGGGGGCGGCCGAATACACAGAGCTTGCATTTGGTCTTTTTGGACTTTTGGTGGTTGCTCCAACGCAAATGGAAGGGATTTTGCAATCTCATGGAGTGGTCGGTCGTACGGTATTCGTCCCCAGTCAACATAATTGGGAGGGATTTCGAGACCTGTTTGAAGAAATTAACCGTCTCCAGAAAAAAGACAGTAAAGGGTATTGGGAGCGGGCAGTGGAATCTATCGCATACGCGAGAATCTTAAATTCTAAAAACACAACTTGGGAATTATTACGTCATTACAGCCGTGGTCTTGAGGCTTACCGGGATCCCGTGGGGTTGGTGAACCAGTGGATTGATCAAGCGGGAAGTATGGCGTCATTTAGAGCCCAAACTCAGCTGATTCCAGATTTATTCCGGGCAGAATTGGAAGCGCGACTTAAGGCTGATGGGAACTTTAAAGCGATCGACTTGGGAGGTCAATCCCCCACGCAAGTTTATGTCAGGGCTGATCAGGGGCAATCAAAGCCTGTTATTTTGGCGGTAAGCAGGGCGTCTGTCCATGATCCCCAATCCCCAGTTGGAAGAGAACTTTATATCAGGTTAGCTCAAGAGCAAGTTAGCCAATTCGTCGGGGATGCCCTTTTTGTTCGTCTTGTTGATGCTGTGACTGGGGAGTCATTGGGTCTTTTTGATCGCGCCGAGGTGACCCAAGGGAGCGGTGTCCCTATTTCTGCGAATCCTGCTTTGGGTATTAGAGCCTTAAAACTTGAAGAGGCGCTCGTCCCGGGATTGGGACCACACATAAAAGAAGGTTCTGCATTTGGCAAAATTGTTGAAATGAAAAGGCGTGAGTTTGAAGCGTCTCTTAGAGCTGACCACGCCGATGTGAAGCCTTTCTGGAATGCCTTGCTTCAAGCAAAACGAAGGAATGATGAGCCCCAATACAAATGGAACGGCGGCGTAACGTATACGCGCCTGCCTTCTATTTTAGGGTTTGTGGATGCTTGGCTTAAGCTTAAGTCGGAGCCTATTCATTATTCTAAACTTGTCGGACCTACAATTATCAAAAATGGTAATCATCTTGAGTCTTTTATTTTAAGGTACTTAAGTGAATTTGAGAGTAGCCAAGACTTATTTTCGCTTTTACCAGCATTAAGGGATCTCTTAGCAAGCAACCAAAAAAATCTTTCAGAGCTAAGTGATCCAAGTAGCCGAGAAGCGGTTGAAACCGTTGAGTATTCAATTGCCTATGCGGTAGCAGCTCTCCAAGCGGTTGAAGCAGTCTTGCGGGAAGGGCTCGAAACTCGTGGCGCCCGATTAGCATCATCCCCCGCCGTAACTGATTCTATCGTGGTAACAGCATCCGCAAGTCCTTTTCTCACACCTTCAGGTGTCTCGGCAGAGAATCCCGACGCCGCCCGTTTAGCGTCCGCACCCGCTGCTATCGCAACATCCGCAAGTCGTTCTCTTCCATCTTTAGATGTCTCGGCAAAGAAATTCAGCGCGAGCGTATCAAAACCTTCAAATCGTCTTCCCGCACCTTTTATTGCCCCGAACGAGAATCGCGTCGCTCTCGCATCAAACCGTCGCACACCGGACAAAACCCGTCGCGTTAGCAGAGCAAGCACTGGAAATCCGCGGCAGTTAGATCTGGCCCGAGTCATGCCCGAGGTGATCGTCGCGCTTAAGACAAACTCCGGCACGCACAATGAGCCGCTTTTGGTTAAAGCGCAAAGAGATTTGAGAGCCTATATGACCAACAAAGATGGCGGCGCTGTGGCCGAGAAATTTCGTGTGCATGCCGCCGGCGATACGGTTTTGTATGCCCAAAAAGCCGAAGCGGGATTTATGCACGTTATTGTCGGGGAAGATGAGTTAAGCGCGGCTAATATTTCTCAAACAGTTGATCAGATCTTTGGCGCGGTGGGCCGCCATCTCCAAGCGAAGGGCGAGGTGTTAAGTCTTTTGAATCGAATTCTTCTACGGCAGGAAGAAGCTGATGACGATCTGCAAGCCGAGCTGCGATCAGAGTCTATTGCTTCATTACGCCAGATCGAGGCAAGCTTAGAGAAGAGTTTCTCTGCCGCGTCACCGTTTGTATTTCAAATCTCCGGCGGAAAATTAAGGGGGCTTTCGAGCACCAGCCAAGCCGTTTCTTTGAAGGATGTTTCTGCGCAACTTGCCGAGGCGTTTGCCAGCCCTGATACTACCGCTCTTTCAAGAGCAGCGGATTCTTTAGTGGAGCACCTAGCTTCGGGAACTGTCAATGTGACGGCACTTTATGATGCAATACAAAAGACGGTCAACCGACAATACGATGCCACGATCGCTGCTCTAGAACTTCGTTCGGGAAATTATTCTATTACGCTTGATGAGAGTATGTTGAGTAGTGGTGGGGTGGACTCTTTTGCCAAAAATATGCGGGAGATGGCATTGGAGATGCAGCGAGTTTTAGATAAAACTGAAGGCTCAGGGGCCAAGGTTCGGTTTAATTTTAGCGCTCTAACAGAGAACGGCGAAGAGCTTGCCAGTTCACTTGGGCTTTTCAATGAAGTGCGCTTATTTCCAGAGGGTTCTAACAGGGCGGGGGAAATCAGGAAAGTTTTTGGAAGTAGTGCTCTTGGGAGTTCACACATGATGGTGGCTCGCGGTCTGACGATCCCCAATCTCCAGAGCGGAGAATATTTGTTCAATATTGTACCGGTAGAAGACGGCCACGGAATTAGCGGTTCAGTTATTTTTGCGGCCGCCCTGGCTTTGTCCGGCGGGCAGGCGCAGTTGCCACGCGTCAAAAGAACTCGCGACAACCGCACCTTTATGTACACGCCTTTAACAGAGGTCTTCAGCGATCTCATCGCCGCAATCCAGAACCAAGAGCTGGCGATAGGCACCGCCGCGTAAAAAAGTTTTTTTTACGTAATTTTAAGCATCCCGACCGATTAATTCCAATTTACAATTCCTTCCGGTTGTATCACAATAGTCCTGTCACCTTCTTACCTAAATTTTCTTGGACTCATTTTTTTAAAAGGGAGTTGTCATGCAAAAAAGGAATCTTTTTTTTAAGGCTCAATTGGCTTCTTTGGTCATTTTATTGTCATCAATACCAGCTTCTGCCGCGGTCTCGGCTGCTAATACCCCAGCGCCGGGCAGCGTTGGGGATCAGGTAGCGACTTTATGGCAGTTGATTGTCGCCGGCGGCGTGTGCATGATTTTTCAGGGACTTTTGTCAATTTTGGGGTTAGCGCTTATCCTTTATCACTTTAAAACGATCAACGTTAATCGTTTGGTGCCGGTGGATTTTTGTGAAAATCTGATGCTTCTTTTGGAAAAAAAAGAATATGACAAAGCCATTTCTATCAGCAAGCAACAGGATAATCTGGTGTCCCAGATCGCTTTAAAAGTCCTGCCGCGTGTGGCTCGGGGGAAGCTGACACCCGCACAAGTGGAGGGTGTGATTCAAGCAGAGGGTAAAGCGCCTATTGAAAAAATGTGGCAAAACCTGGCATATCTTGGGGATGTCGCGGTGGTTTCGCCTCTTTTGGGTCTTTTAGGAACGGTGCTAGGCATTGTCAACGCGTTTCATTACTTTAAGGGCGGCTCGATTCATCCGGGAGTATTGACGCAAGGGTTGGCCAAGGCCATGGTTAACACGGTGTTTGGTTTGATTGTCGCGGTGGTCTGCCTTGTGTTTTATGCTTATTTTCGAGGGAAAGTAAGCGAAGCGACGTCTCGCGCGGAATCCGCGGCGACGGAAATGGTTCACGCGCTTTCGCGCTAACCAAGAGGGGACTCGAAACCGTGATTAATTTTAAATCCCGCGAATCTTCTCGAGCGTTGCCGGCGGTGCAGGTGGTCGCGCTGATTGACGTGTTGTTTGTGCTGCTTTCTTTTTTTATGTCGATGTTTATCCACTTAAATTTTGAGTCTCAGCTGGGGATCTCGGTACCGCAGGCAAGTTCTTCCATCGAGGCCAAAGAGGCGTTTCAGGAGATCGTCATCAATATTCTCCGTGACGGCACGACGGTGATTAACGAGAAAAGTTTTTCGCCAGCTGCTCTAGAAGCACTTCTTATTAAAACAGCACAAATCTATCCTGGGCAATCTGTGGTCGTGCGCGCGGATGAAAAAACTTACCATGAATTTGTGGTCCGGGTGCTGGATGCCTGCGCCAAGGCAAAAATATGGAACATCTCTTTCGCCACTACGAAAGAGAAATAAGAGGCGTACGCGCTGTGCTGAATGTGCTGCGACAGGGCCTGTCACTGCGGGAGCCCATTGCGTCCTCGGGCTTTCGCCCTGCGGGTCAATGGGCGCCCACCCTCCGCGCCACCCGTCGCTGGAGCTTTCTAGTGATTGTGAGCTTATTTTTTTTATTGGGATTATTTGCAGGCGAAAATAAATGTTATGCGGAGACTCAGAACCAAAATTCTTCCGGGTCGCTGGATTTTGCGAATGGGCTTTATGCGCGGAAGATGTATGGGCCGGCGATCAGTGAATACCAAAAATTTATTCAAGCAAGTCCCGAGTCTGCGGATGCTGCCTCTGCCTATTATCGCCTGGCGGAATCTTATTATTTTTTAAAAGAGTACGCAAAAGCGATTAATAGTTTTGAGTCCTTCCGGAGCAAATTTCCCACGGATGAAAGAAGCCTGGCGGCCCTCCTTCGTATCGGCACGGCTCAGTATTTTCTTAAAAATTACCCCGCCGCTCACCGCGTTTTTTCTGATATCGCTGCCGTGAAGGCGGATGACAATATCCAAGCCGGCGCCTTATTTTATAGTGCTAAAACGAGTGAGGCGGAGGGTAAGCTGGATGAAGCGATTTCGACGCTGCGGCGGTTGACCGACGATTATCCCGAGACGGACTACACGATGTATGCGTGTCTTTTTGCGGGAGATATTTTTGCGGCTCGTAAAAACGAGGACGAAGCGATTCGTGTTTACCGTTTGGTCGCCGATGGGGTGGTGAGTCCTCCCAAGGCTCAGGCGGCTGAATCGGCGGTTGAGGAAGCCACCCTTAAGGCGGCAGACCTCTACTTTTTTCAAAAAAAATATTCTAACGCCAGGGCTTATTACCAAAAAGCCTATGACCGGCCTAAGCGGGCTTCGCTTGATCGGATCTTGACGGGATTGTTTTTTGCCAATTTTTATTTAAAAGATCTCGAGGCTTCCAAAAAACTTCTTTTGGCGAATGAGGCCTATTTAAATAAAAGCCCAGGCCACGTCGACATTGATTATCTTCTGGGAGTGTTGGCCCATGAAAAAAAAGATTTTGTATTTTCATTGGAGCGGCTAGATCAGATTCTAAAAGATCCAAAGGCTCCTGGGGATATGAAGGCGAAGGCTTTGGCGGCGCGCGCGTATATTCAGGCGGAAAGTTTGAGGGATGAAGGAAAACTCGAGGAGGCTCTCCCTAGCTATCTGGAGGCGGCCAAGAGCGGCGATAGCCTGTATTCACTGCCCGCACTTTATCAGGCGGGATTTTTGAGTGCCCAGCTTAAGAAAAATGAGGACGCGCGACAGCTCCTTGCCAGCTACATGGAAAAAAACCCAAAAAGCGATGAAGCCGCGCGCGCCGCGCTAGAAAAAATCCAGCTAGACCTTGACGAGGAGAAATGGGATGCCGTGGTGCTCGCCTCGAATCAATTTCTTGAAACGTACCCTAAGAGCCGCTATGAAGATGTGGCGCTCTATAAACTGGGCATGGCGCTCGGCGGGCAGAAAAACGATGACCGCGCCGCGTTGATTTTTGAAAAATTAATTTTGAATCAAAAAAATTCGGTACTTTACCCTGAAGCTCTTTACGGCGCCGCCGCAAGTTTTGACAACGCGCAAGATACGCGCAAGGCGATTAAATACTACGAAGAATTTACGCAAAAGTACCCTTCTCACCCGCTGTATCCAGGAGCGCTGGCGCGGCTTGGTTTTCTTTATGTCCGTGACAAAAACTATGAGACAGCGGCTCGGTTTTATGAAGATATCTTGCTCAACAAGCCCGAGATTCCCCTGGAATCTAGCGCGGCTTTTTGGGTGATCCGGCATGATTTAAACCATTCGCAATACGACCGGATGAGGGCGGTGCTTACTCTATTATCCCGCCGGTATCCGGATGAGGTGTTGACGCATGAGATTAATTTTTTTCTCGGTGAGAGCTTGATGGGTTTAAAAAATTATACGGATGCTTTGCAGTATTATTCCAAATCGGTGGAAGCCAAGCCCGACGGTCCCTACGTGCCGTATGCGTATCTAGGGATGGGAATCGCCGCCGCGGCCCAAGACCACCTCGATACGGCGGAGAATTTTTTTGTCAAAGTGCTGGGTTTTGAAAGCGGCTTGGATGCGGCGCTGCGTGCACGATTTGAGCTGGCTAATTTGTATTTGAAGCGGGGCAATCTCCAAGAGGCTTCCAAAGCTTTTATGCACGTGGCCATTTTGTATGATGATGAAAAATATAGTTCGGCCGCCCTTTACAAAGCCGGGGAATGTTTTGTCAAACTCGGCAATAAGGATGAGGCTCAAAAAGTATTTGAGGAGCTGGTCAAGCGCTATCCCAAGTCGCCCTGGGCGCGCCGTGCCACGCATTTTTTTAACCAGGAAAACCTAAAGGCACCCCATGGACACTAACGGACGGTATTTTTACGAAAAAGAATGGTTTGGGCCTCTGGCCGCTTCTTTGTCATTTCATCTTCTTTTAATTTTAGCGGCTGTTTTTCTTCGTTTGGGTGTGCTCGAGGAAAAACCCCAAGATAAGCGTTTGGAGTTTCATTTAAATAAAGTGCAAGCAGGCACCTCGCTTTCGGGGCAGCCCGGCGGTGGCGGCTCGGGATCTTTGGGACGAAGCCAAAAAGAAACTTTTTTTTCTACGGGGCAGGCCGTCAATGACAACAAAGCGTTGAGACAAGTACAGGCGCGAATACTTGATGAGAAAACAGACACGGATAACGAGGCCACGCGCATTCCGATGGAAAGCCAGCTTCATCCGCTTCCCTCGTCTTCGAGAAACCTTGATTCTCTTATCTTTGAAAATGAAAAAGAAGACGCCACGCGTCAATTGAAGGTCCGGCAGGAATCGCTTCGGGATTTTTATCAAAAAGATGCCGAAAAAAGCATCAAGGCTATTCCTCCTTCGGGAGAGGGCCTGATGAATAGCCTTTCGCAGTCTCTGAGCAAGGTACGTCTGTATTCTCCTGAAAACATGGCGGTGGACCCCGAGGAGGGGATGCCTGGATTTACCCCGTCGCGGTCTAGCGGCAGCGGTCCGGGCGGCATCGGAAGCGGCGATGGGCGGGGGATTGGCAATGGTGTCGGCGATGGTCCGGGTGGGCTGGGGGTCGGTGAGGGTGGTGGTGAGGGTCCTGGCGGCGGCGCTTCGAAGTATGAGCCCCTTGATAATTTTATGGATATCCAGGTGTATACCTATGAAGCTCCCAGCGATCATCAAAAGTATTTTATGATCAAGATTTATGCGAAGCCGGGCTCCCAGAGCCTCCAGGTGATGCCAAAAGAAATCCTGTTTACTATCGACTGTTCGCTGAGTATTTCCAAGGACCGGTTGGATGAATTTAAAAGGGGCATTCGTTATTGCCTGACTCATTTAAACCGCGGCGATGTTTTTAATATCATCGCCTTTAAAGATCAGGTTCAATTTTTTTCCGAAAAGTCGGTTACCGCTGATCCAGAAACGATCAAACGCGCGGAAAAATTTGTCTCGGATCTGACGGCCAGCCAGGCCACCGATGTCTACAGTGCTTTTTCAAAAATCATCGAAAAGCCCGCCGCCTACGAGCCCTCGAATATTATCCTGATTTCGGACGGCCGCCCCACCTACGGGGTGGTCAATTCGCGTGAGCTGATTAACTCCGTCACACGATTGAATAAAAAATCACGCCCAGTGTTTGCTTTCACCGGAGGCGCTAAGGTCAACCGCTATCTTTTGGATTTCATTGCTTATCAAAATCGCGGATGGTCTGAGTTTGTGCGTAAGACAGGGGATCTAGATGAAGGCCTGGGAAGTTTTTATGACAAAATTAAAGACCCTATTTTTCTTAATTTGCGTTACCGGCTCAACAATCTTGACGCGGAGGATGTTTTTCCTAAAGCACTGCCTGATTTTTACCGCGGCGCTGAGTTTACGCTCTATGGGCGCTATGACAGCCAAAATGATTTTTCCATGCAGCTTTTAGGGGACATTGATCGAAAAACCAAAGAGCTTATTTTTAGCCGCGCGCTCCAAGAGGCCAAAAAAGGCACGGAAGAAATCAAGCGGGGATACGCTTTCAACAAAATTTATTATTTGATCAGCCGGATGACGGCAGAGGGTCAGACACCGAAGCTGCTTGCGGAAGTGGACGCATTGAGCCGCGAGTACGGGATACAGACGCCTTATTCGTCGGAGATGGAAAAGGTAGACTAACCCAGACACCAACGCCCCCTAGCCCCCTCTTTAGCAAAGAGGGGGGAGCGTGCTTATTCCCCCTCTTTAGTTAAAAGAGGGGGTTAGGGGGCGTTGGGTAGAGTGTTATAATATCCACATGCATTCAACCCGAAAACTTAAGATACTTCACCTAACCAGCCACCTGGATACAGGGGGAATCACTAGTTACATCCGCCTTTTGGGATTGGCCATGTCCGAGCGGGGACACCGCATTTCAGTTTTGTCCGCCGGCGGTGCCCTTGCGGGAAAATTTGCTGCCAATGGGATTAAGACGCCTATTTTCCCCGTGCGCAAAAAAAGTATTGTGGACCCCTCCTTATACATGACACTTCCCGGGATTTCAGCCCTGATCCAGAAAGAGAAATATGATATTCTCCACGCTCATACGCGTGTGACGCAGGCACTTTCTTTTTTTCTCGGCCGTGCGAACAAGGTCCCGGTGGTGACGACCTGTCATGGTTTTTATAAGCGCAATTTAGGAAGAAAGCTTTTTCCGGCTTGGGGCAGCCGGGTCGTTGCTATCAGCGAGCCTGTAGCGCAGGAATTAAAAAAAGTTCACCGGGTTTTGGAGTCCAAAATTCGTGTGGTGCCCAATGCAATTGATCTCAAGGAAAGCGTTTTCCGTTTTTCACAGCATAATGCCCAAGAAATAAGGCTCCGGCACAAGATTCCTGAAGGTTCGATAGTGGTGGGCTGCACTGCGCGCCTAGTGCGTGACAAAGGCCAGGAAATTCTTGTACGCGCCATTGCGGAACTTCTTCCCACACACCCTGAAATTTTCCTTCTTTTGGTGGGATCTGGGCGAGAGAAAGAAAATCTTGAGAAAACCATCCGTGATTTGCATCTTAAGGGCCGCGTGGCGCTTGTCGGGCAGCTTGAAGATATATCCGAGGCTTTGGCGGTGACGGATATCTTTGTGCATCCGGCATTTCATCGTGAGGGTTTTGGTTTGGGGATTGCGGAGGCGATGGCAGTGGGGCGTCCTGTGGTGATTACTGATATTCCCGCAATAAACTCTATTTTTCGGCCCGGTGAGTGCAGTGTGATGGCCAAACCCGCGGATGTGTCGTCTCTGGCTGGAGCGATTCGCTTTCTAATGGAAGCTCCCGGTGAGAAAGTGCGAATCGCGCAAGCCGGCCGGCATCTGGTCGGTTCTCTTTGCGATGTGGACCGTATGGCGGATCAGATGGAAGCAATTTATCGGGAGCTAGCGCCCTCATGAAGCTGGCCAATCTAAACGTCGTTTCTTTTGAGAGCCGGCACGCGGAAACCATTGGAAGTCTTGTACGCGTCCAGGGAGGACTGCCGTTTTTAGCGCCGTCGATGAAGGAAGTGCCCCTGGAAAACAATCCTGAGGTTTTCTTATTTGGTGAAAAAATTTTTGCGGGAAAAATAGATATTTTGATCCTCCTTACCGGCGTGGGCACTAAAGCGCTTCTGTCAATTTTGGAAATGCGTTATCCGCGGGAAAAGATTTTGGAGATTTTTTGCAAGACCACGATTGTTCCCCGCAGTCCCAAACCTATCCGCGTACTCCAGGAATGGAAAGTCCCCTTTGCCATCACCGTGCCAGAACCTAATACCTGGCGTGAGCTAATTGAGTCTCTGGATCAAAACAAGGAAATACTTCCTCTTTTAGGAAAAACCGTCGCCGTGCAGGAATATGGAGTCACTAACCACGAGTTGACCGATGCCCTTGAAAAAAGAGGGGCAACTGTTTTACGTGTGCCAGTCTACCGCTGGGCGCTTCCCGATGATCTAGAGCCTTTGAAAGCAGCCATTCGCGCGATCAGTGACGGCAAAATGGAAGTGGCGGTATTTACGACGGCCGTCCAAATCGAACATGTCTTGCAGGTGGCTAAAACGATGGGGTTGGAGCAAGCCCTCTTAAGCGCTTTTAAAACCATGGCGGTTGCTTCCGTGGGTCCTGATTGTTCAGAGGCATTACGCGCCCGCGGCGTATCGGTGGATATTGAGCCTGAAAGTCCGAAAATGGGTCCCTTGGTGCTGGAGATTGCCTTAAAAGCTAAAAAAATTCTGGCAAATAAAGTGTCATCCCCGAATTTATTTATCGGGGATCAAACTGGGTATGATTCCCGATTAAAACTTTCGGGAATGACGAGTGATGGTGAGTCGCTTAAAAACAGCACATTCTTAAAAGCCTGCCGCCGCCAAAAATCATCTTTTACGCCCGTGTGGTTGATGCGTCAAGCAGGCCGTTATATGAAAGATTATCGGGATATCCGCGAAAAGACTCCGTTTCTCGATCTTTGTAAAAATACAGATCTTGTCACCGAAGTAACCGTCCATGCCCAGGAAAAAATAGGAGCGGATGCGGCTATTATTTTCTCTGATATTCTTTTGCCTTTGGAGCCGATGGGATTGAACCTTTCCTACGTCAAAGGAGACGGACCTTCTATCAGCAATCCCGTCCGTGGAAAAAAAGAGGTGGAAGTGCTCAAGGATACTTTCGAGCTTGAAAAACTTTCCTTTGTCTATCAGTCGATTCGTCAGACGCGCCGCGCGCTAAAGTCTGATGTGCCGCTCATTGGGTTTTCGGGGGCACCCTTTACACTGGCGTCCTACATGATTGAGGGGGGCGCCACGAAAGATTTCTCAAGAACCAAAACCATGATGGTTTCCGATGAGGGTTTGTGGAAAATATTAATGCAGAAAATTGTAACCGTTTCGGTGCGGCATCTGAATGCGCAGATAGAGGCCGGGGCCCAGGTGGTGCAGATTTTTGACAGTTGGGCGGGAGTGTTGACCCCGCAAGAGTACCGGCAATACGCCATGCCTTATTCGGCTGAATTGATACGGGGCATCCGAAAAGGAATTCCTGTCATTCATTTTGGAACCAAGACAGGTGATTTTTTGGACTCTATGCGTCAGGCTGGGGGAGATGTGATTGGTGCTGATCATCGGATTAGTTTAACCGAGGCTTGGAAAAAAATTGGACACGACCGCACCATCCAGGGAAATCTAGATCCCGAAATTTTATGTGGATCGCTTATCGAAATAAAAAAGCACGTGGAAAGAATTTTAAAAGAAGCCGATGGACGCCCAGGACATATTTTTAATCTGGGGCATGGGGTATTGCCGCATACACCGGAAGAAAATGTGATTGCGCTGGTGGATATGGTGCATGAAATGAGCAGGAGAGAGTGATGTGCTCGACAGGTGTCAGGTAATTATTTTTGTGCCGGCGCTCAAAATTGCCCCTCCGAGGCAATTTTTTGCTCGAATGACGAGGCTTCGCTCTCCCTCGACCATTGTCTCGGGAACCGTGGCCGCTTCGCCTCGTCAACGCGTCACAAAAATAATTACCTGACACCTGTCGGACATTTAATCTGATAGCGCGTTCCCTCCGCTTTACTAAAGAGGAGGCTAGGAGGAGTTGAGAAAATAAATATGAAACCACTTTTAGATAAAAAAGCAGTGATGTTGATCGGTTTTGGCGGTCCTGAAGCGATGGACCAAGTGCGCCCATTTTTGGAGAGCGTGCTCAAAGGGGTGAGAATCCCGCAAGCGCGGTTTGAGGAGGTGGTGCATCACTATGAAATTGTTGGAGGCGTATCTCCATACAATGCAATTACTTACACTCAAAAAGAAGCCTTAGGAAAGGAGCTTCTTGTCCGTGGGTTGGAGTTGCCTATTTTTGTGGGATTTCGTCATTCGACGCCCTCCAATGCGGATGCGCTTAGCCAGATGAAAGCTCTGGGAATTAAACAGGTGGTAGGATTTGTGCTGGCCTCGCTTCGTTCGCATGCAAGTTTTGAGAAATATATTGAGCGAATTGAAGAGGCCAAAAAAGAAGTCGGGGCAGAGGAAATAACCTTTAGCTATACCGCACCTTTTCATGAACACCCGCTATTTATCGAGGCGCAGGCGGATGAAGTTACCCAGGTGATTCAAAAAATTAATCCCAGCGAGCTGGATAAAACTTTTTTTATTTTCTCTGCCCATTCCATCCCCGTAGGAATGGCCAAAGAGAGTGGATACGACAAACAGTTTGAAAAAACTACCGAGTGTATCGTCAAAAAATTAAATCTCTCTTCTTGGTCGGTTGCCTACCAGAGCCGCAGCGGAAATCCCGCCGACCCATGGCTTGAGCCTTCGGTGGAAAAGACGATCCAAGAAATCGACCGGGACAAATTTAAAAATGTAGTCCTGGTGTCCGCGGGATTTCTATGTGACAACGTGGAAGTCATTTTTGACCTCGACTATGAGTGCCGAAGGCTTTGCGAAAGTCTGGGTCTAGGCTACTTTCGAGCCAAGACAGTGACGGATCATCCGAAATTTATTCATCTTGTCGCGGATTTACTCACCAAGTCACTATCATGACAACACCGCGGGTCGCGATCCTTGGTGGGGGCATTTCCGGATTAGCGGTTGCGTATTTCTTAAGAAAGATTTCCAAAGAAAATAATCGACTGATCGAGGTGCGTCTATTTGAAGGCAGTCCAAGAGCGGGGGGAGCCATCAAGACGGAAATAGCGGAGGGCTTCCTGCTCGAAAAAGGTCCCGACGCGTTTATAACCGATAAACCTTGGGCGTTGGCACTAGCCAAGGAACTGGGCCTTGAAAATGAATTAATTAGCACGCAAGCGGTTAATCGCCGTAGTTTTATTGCCAGAAACGGGAAGCTCTTGCCGGTGCCGGAGGGGTTTTATTTAGTCGCGCCGCTTTCTGTGCGGGCGTTTCTAAATTCGTCAATTATTTCGTGGCCCGGAAAATTACGTATGATCGCTGAGCCTTTTCTGCCAAAAAAATCCGATGACCGAGACGAAAGCATTGCTTCTTTTGTGCGGAGGCGTTTTGGCAGCGAAGCGCTGGAGCGCGTCGCACAGGCGATGATTGGAGGAATTTACACGGGGGATCCAGAGGTATTGAGCCTAAGAGCGTCGATGCCCAGATTTTTTGAGTTGGAGCAAAAATACGGCAGTCTGATTCGCGGCTTACAAATTGAAGTTAAGAGCAAAAAAAATCCTTTTGCGCAAGCCAGCGGTCCGCGTTATAGCCTCTTTGCCAGTTTTCGCCAAGGGATGAGCGTGTTTTCTGATGCGCTGGTAAAATCAGTTCCCGGAAATTTGATTCGGACAGGTTTTTTGGCGCATGGCATTGATTATGAGCCACGGACACGTAAATGGCAGGTTGATTTCGGAGAAAAGGGCCTAAAAGAGTTTGACGCTGTCTGTATTACCTTAAGCGCTGGGCGTGCAGCCTTACTTTTGCAAAAGTCCCTGCCGGATATTTCAAAAAAACTTGCCAACATTTCCTACGAATCGGTAGCAACGGTCAACTTGGCGTACAAAAGAGAGCAAATCTCTCACTCGTTGGATGGTTTTGGTTTTGTGGTGCCAAAATCGGAAAACAAAACGGTGATTGCTTGCTCTTTTTCCAGTCAAAAGTTTGCGGGAAGAGCCCCGGAAGGTCATGTGCTCCTAAGGGCTTTTGTGGGGGGCGCTTTTGGGCGGGAATCTTTTAAAAGAAACGATGAGGAGCTTCTCTCGGCCGTGACCTCTGAGCTTAAGGAATACCTGGGAATTCACGGAAACCCGGTTTTAACGCGCCTCGAACGTTATCCAGACGCCATGGTACAATACCGCCTAGGTCACACAGAGCTGGTGAGAGATATTCGCAAGGATATTTCCTTATTTCCAGGCCTTTCGCTGACAGGGTCAAGCTATGATGGCGTGGGGATTCCGGATTGTGTACGAGCGGCTGAAATAGAGGCTCAGAAAATTTTTCAAGTCATTCCCGAGAGTTTTAATCGGGAATCAAACCTGGGTATGATCCCCGATAAATAAATTCGGGGATGACACTGGGATAACAGGAGTAACAGAAAACCATGATAAAACTTTACTGTTTTCCACGTTCGGGTAATTCCCGCGAAGTGAAGTTGGCCCTTTTTGAAAAAAATATTCCCTTCGAGCCAGTCAATACGCACGCCCCTGATTTTAATAAAGAAGATGTGGAATTTAAAAAAGCCAGCCCAAAAGGAAAGGTGCCCGCGATTATTGATGGCGATGTGTATATGTCCGAAGCGTTTGAAATCAATCAATACCTGGATAAAAAATATCCAGCACCATCCTTGTCTCCCCAGGATGACGCCGCCGCGGCAAAGATTCGCGAGTGGGTGGGGATCAATGATAAGCGCTTTGTCCTTAAAATTGGACTCCTGGTAATCGAATGTCTCCTAAAGCCCAAGGACCAGCAAAAAGAAGAGACCAAGCAAAAACTTCGCGCCGAAATTAGTGATGTGTTGAAAGAAATGGATACAATGCTGGAAGGTCGAGAGTATCTTTTTGGTGATTATTCGCTGGCAGATATTTCGGTGACACCGCATATCGCAGCGCTTCCGATTTTAGGCACAAGCATTCCCGCTGAGCTTAAAAATGTGACGGCCTGGTTTGCGCGTATTCAGGCAAGACCCAGTTTTAAGCAATCGGCGAGCTAGTGTTATGCCAGTGTCATCCTGGCGTCGTCCTCTGATGTCATCCCCGAAATTATTTATCGGGGATCATGTCCAGGTTGATTCCCGATTAAAGATTTCGGGAATGACGGTTGGGGTGGTGTTTGCGAATAACGGTGGGAATGACGTAAAGAGAAAAAACAAGCACTTATGAATAAATCTAAATTGATTATCTCCTTCCTGGGATTTGCCGTCCTGGGGCTTGTTTTGCTTTTGGTTCGTGAAAACGAAGGACGAGTCAAGGCAGAGACTAAGCTTAATGATTTAAAATACAAAATGGAATCAACTTCCAACGAAAACGAATCGCTGGTGATGGACCTTAAGAACACAATTCATGATCTTGAGGTCCAAGTCATTGACCTAAAGGACAAGCACCAGGTCCAGATGGCGGAAAAAGCAAATGAGATCCAGGTGCTGAATAGCCAATTGGAAGACGCCGCTAAAAAGTATGACGCGACCGTTAGCGATAAAAATTTAGAAATCGCTGACACCGAAGCGAAATCGAAAACACAATCGGATGAGCTAAACCGTATCATCAAGGACAAGAGCGCCAAAATCAGCGAGCTTGGCTCGGAGCTTGAAAAAGCCTCCGCGCGGTACTCGACACTCTTAAAGGAAAAAGAGTCTCTTGAAGCTAAAACCATTTCGATGGATGCGGATCTTGCAAGTCTGCGCGCTGATTTAAAGAAAGTTCAGAGGGAAAAAGAACGTCTAACCGAAGCTGTGGCCGCTCTGACAAAGAAGCCAGAAACGGCGCATGACTAGTAGTAGTGAGCCGCTTGAGCTATTTGTTGATAAAACAGTATTTGGCGGTGACGGGCTAGCGCACTATCAAGGCAAAGTGTATTTCATTGAAGGAGCACTGACAGGCGAGACGGTGTTGGCGCGCGTTGTGGCTGAAAAAAAGAATTTTTCTCGCGCTGAAATTATCCGTATCCTCGAGCCTTCCAAACACCGCATCAACCCTCCGTGCCGCTACGTGGCCCACTGCGGCGGCTGCCAGTATCAACATGTCGAATATTCTCAAGAGCTTCGGATGAAAGAAGCGCAGCTTCTTGAAATCCTAAAAACCGTGCCCGGTCTTGATGTTGAAAAAATCTCTCCGATTGCTTTCTCCGAAAAAGAGTATGGCTATCGCAACAGCGTGACTTTACACCCCATCTATTCCAAAAAAAAGAAGAGCGCCATCCTAGGTTTTATTGGCAAAGATAATGTGACCAAGATTCCTATTAAAAGCTGCCTTCTTTTGGACGATCGGTTCACTGAGATTTTTGATAAAGAGCTTTTGTTTAAGGATAAGCCCGAAAAAATAACATTCAAACTGTCTGAAAATGGAGAGATCGTGCCCGACATCGATGAAATTTTTTATCGTGTCCGGATGGGCGAAGAATCTTTTTTGGCGGGCTCTCAGGGATTTTTTCAAAATAATCTTGCCGTTGCGTCTCTTTTGGCTGACAAAGTAAGCCGGTGGGTTGCGTCATGTAAGCCGGATACCTTTTTTGACCTTTATTCCGGTGTGGGGGTTTTTTCAATTCTATGCGCCAAGACGGCTGCTAGGATTGTCTGCATCGAAGAAAGCGAGGCCAGTGTCCAGGCGTTAAAGATGAACCGTGAAGAAAAAAAGATTCAATCCATGGAAATCATCCAGGGCCGTGTTGAGAAATTGTTTCCTCAAGCCTATGAGAGTAATAAGTCGGGTACTTCTATGGTGCTTTTGGACCCGCCGCGGCAAGGGCTATCCGCGGAATTAGCCTTTAATTTAGCCAAAAAACAGGGGATCCACTCTTTGGTTTACATTTCATGCGACCCGGTGACCCTAGCCCGCGACTTAAAAATCATTCTATCGTTGGGGCAGTGGCAGGTGAGTGAGATAGCGCCGTTCGACATGTTTCCTAGAACTAAGCACTTAGAAGTGGCTGTAATTCTATCCGTAATCGCCCCTTCCCAAAATTAATCTATTATGCTATACTTTAATCAATATTAAGCAAAAACATACCATAAGGGGGACTCCCGATGGATCTGCTCAAAGGTAAGGAAAACGCGGAAAAAAATAAATCTTTGGACGTTGCCGAGGACGCGCGGGAACATGCTTGGACTTATCCTAGTTTTGTCGGCGAGCTTTTTACTGGCAAAGTCAATTGGGGCCTCATATTTCCATTTCCTGAACAGTCAGTGGAAGATAAAAAAATTGGTGACTCATTTTGCGCGAAGCTTGGCATCTTTTTAAAAAAAGAGCTGGATGCCGATGCGGTGGATCGCACGGGGATTATTCCTGATACGGTAATGAAGGGACTGGCGGAGTTGGGTTGTTTTGGGATGAAGATTCCCAAAGAGTACGGCGGCCTAGGACTCTCCCAAATCAATTATAACCGCGCCATTGCGCTGGTTGCCAGCCACTGCGGTTCGACGGCGGTGCTTCTTTCCGCTCACCAGAGCATCGGAGTCCCGCAGCCGCTCAAACTTTTCGGTACGCCGGAGCAGAAGAAAAAATATTTTCCTATGTTTGCTAAAGGCGCTGTATCGGCGTTTGCCCTGACGGAGCCCGAAGTGGGTTCTGACCCCGCAAAGATGGGCACCACGGCGATACCCACGGCTGATGGAAACCATTATTTGATCAACGGATTGAAGCTTTGGTGCACCAACGGCGTGATTGCCGATGTTTTGATTGTCATGGCCAAGACACCCCCGGTCATTGTTCGCGGGAAAGAAAAAACGCAGATCACGGCTTTCATTGTGGAAAAAGGCGCGCCGGGATTTGAAGTTTTGAACCGGTGCAATTTTATGGGGCTCAAGGGAATTCAAAACGGGCTTCTAAAGTTTACGGATGTGAAAGTGCCTAAGGAGAATATCATTCTCGGCCTGGGGCAGGGACTAAAACTGGCCTTGGTGACGCTCAATACCGGACGCTTGACGGTGCCAGCGGCGTGCGCGGCGATGGCTAAGACATCGCTTTCGATTGTACGTGTGTGGGCCAATAAGCGTGTGCAATGGGGTGCTCCGATCGGTCAACACGAAGCGATTACCGCCAAGATTTCAATGATGGCTGCCAATACGTTTGCCATGGACAGTGTGACATGGCTTTCTTCAGCGATGGTGGACCGGGGCGGCAGTGATGTGCGCCTGGAAGCGGCGATGGCCAAGCTTTTTTGTACGGAGTGTGCTTGGAGGATTGCCGATGACACGGTACAGATTCGAGGCGGGCGTGGCTATGAGACCGCGGACTCACTCAAGGCGCGTGGAGAAGAGCCTATACCGGCTGAGCGATTAATGCGGGATACACGCATCAACCTCATTATTGAAGGCACCAGCGAAATCATGCGCCTTTTTATCGCGCGCGAAGCAATGGACCCTCACTTAAAGCGGATTTTCCCGCTTTTAAATCCGCGGACCCCAATCGGTGAAAAGATAAAGAAATCGTTTGAAATGGCGCTGCACTACGCATTCTGGTATCCGCGGCAGTGGGTGTACATGGGCCGTTGGAAAAATCACACCAAAGTTTCGGGAAAAATACGCACTCACATTTCGTATGTGGAAAAAACAAGCCACAAGCTAGCTCGCGATCTTTTCCATTCGATGGTTCGCTATCAGCAAGGATTGGAAAAGCATCAACAGCTGTTGGCGCGTTACGTGAACATCGGCACGGATCTGTTTGCGATGGCAGCCACCTGTTCCAGAGCAGCGTATCTTTTGGGTGAAAACCCGTCTGATAATGGGCCGGAAGAATTGGCGGATCTTTTTTGCAAAGAAGCGGCTTTGCGCATTCGCCGGGAATTTGACGCACAAAAGCGTAACGATGATAAAATGATCTACAAGCTTGGCCGCAACTATCTTGAGGGGAAATACAATTGGCTTGAGGATGGTATTTTAAAATAAAGAAGATCGAAAAGAGAGCACGTGGGATATCTTGAAAATGTATTTTCCTGGTCCAAATCACGGGATGAACAATTTCGTGACTGTCAGCGGAAATATTTTTATGACAAGTACGCTTCCTGGGGTGGGTGGGACAAGACAGCAGAGCCGGATATCCGCCTGGCTTACGTCCTCAAGAATTTAAAAAATCGCTGGGCCTGGAAGGGTGAGTCCGTTCACCATGTGATTGAAGAAGTCCTAAAATCTTACCGCGCGAATCAACCGGTTTTGCTAGAAGAAAAACTTTCACGCCTGACAGATCGGATGCGCTCCGATTACCGCAACTCAAAAGCTAAGAAATATTTTGAGGATCCCAAAAGAAATCTAGGGCTTTTTGAGCACGAATACGAGAAGCCTATTACCGATGATACTTGGAAAAAAATTCACGAGGAGTCCAGCAACTGCCTCAAAAACTTTTTTAATTCTGAGTTTTTCAAGGAGTTAAGCGCAGATGATAAAAAATCCTGGCTAGTGATCGAGGACCTGGAAGAGTTTGATTTTGAGGGAGCTAAGATTTATGTGAAGCTTGATTTTGCCAGGAAAAAAGATAATTTCATTGAAATCTACGACTGGAAAACGGGTAAGGATGAATCCACCGACGCGACGGTGCAGATGGGCGCTTATGCCGTCTATGCGATGCACAAGTGGGGGATCAAGCTCTCGGATGTCAGGATGTATCTATTTAATTTAAGCTCTCCGGGTGCTGTTGCCAAAGAGCATCCGATGACCGAGGCGAATCTGGAAACGGCCAAAAAATTTATGCGCGAAAGCATCGCGGGCATGAAAAAACTTCTGTTAGATGCCAAAAGAAATATTCCTCTGCCCCGGGCAAATTTTAAATACACGGACAACACTCGTTTTTGCGACTTTTGTAATTTCTATAAAATATGTGAGAAGTATCAGAAGCCGTCCTAAGTAAAGCGCCATCTTTAAACGTTCAACCACCCCGTCGCCTTCGGCGCCACCCCTCCTTCGGAAGGAGGGGAAATAGTGCATAATTCCTTCGGCTGCTCTTTCCTCCCCTTTCGAAGGGGAGGTGCCGGAGGCGGAGGGGTTGTAGGGTTGTTTTCGATTACCCTTGATTTGAATGTCTGCATTTGATAACCTGTGATGTATTCTTAAATACCCACTATTTTCCCGTAATTAAATTACTTTAACTTAATTAGATTCAATAGGTTACATCAATATGGTTTCTTCGACGAAATACGGCTTAGACCTTCGCATTGACGAGGCGGTTCGTGCCATCCGCCGCGCTAAAAAAATTCTCGTGGTGTGCCATGTGAATCCTGATGGCGATACACTGGGTTGTTTATTGGCGCTGGGGCTGGCATTTTTACAAATGGGAAAAAAAGCCACACTTTTATCGCAAGACGGTGTTCCGACGCGTTTTCAGTTTCTCCCGGGGAGCGAACTGATTCTTTCCGAAACAACCGAAGCCGCCGATGTCGCGATCGCCGTCGATTGCGGAAGCCGCCAGCAAATGGGGACGGCGCAGAAGGCTTTCTTTCGCGCGAAGACGACGGTTCAAGTGGACCATCATGATTTTGGCGCGTCTTTTGGAAAAATTCAAATTCTTGAAAATGAGGCTTCCGCGGTGGGGGAGATTGCTTATGAACTTTTGCATGCCCTTAAAGCGGAAATTACCCCGGCAATCGCCACTTGCCTATTGACTTCCATCATCATCGATACGGGGTCGTTTCGTTTTTCAAATATTCGAGCCAAGACATTTGATATTTGCGGGAAATTGATTGCCTGTGGTGTTGATTTACAGCACCTGATTGAAGAAGCTTATTGGACGCGGAGTGTGGCGAGCATTAAGCTCACTAGCCACGTCATGCTCAATATGGAATCCTCAGCGGACGGGGCGCTCGTCTGGGCGGTTGCTTATCAAAAAGATTTTAAGCGTTTTGGCGCCAAAATTTCAGACGCGGATGCGGTGGCTGATGATTTGCGATCTGTTGAAGGTTCTAAAATTGCGGTTGTTTTTCGTCAGACGGAAAAAGGCAATTATCGCGTGAGTTTGCGCTCCAAGCACGGGATCAACGTGGCGGAAGTCGCCAGAGAGTTCGGCGGCGGCGGCCATCATAATTCGGCGGGCTGCTCCATCCAGCCTTCCCAGAAAAAGAAGTTACTCCAGAGCCTTCAATCGCTCAACGGTTAGCCATGCGCCCGTCGAAAGGAAATCTCCAAGCGGATATTGTCATCATCGGCGCGGGAGTCGCCGGTCTTTCAACTGCCTATCACTTGGCACGCGATTCGCGGTCACGCATCCTTATTCTTGAGAGCGAAAAAATCCTTGGCGGCCACGCTTCCGGCCGCAATGCCGGCATGATTCGTCAGACAGTTTCCGACCCTTTCCTTGCGCGCATGTCCTTACTGGGGCGCCAAGCGTTTGTCAGGGCATCCAAAAGCGGCTGGGAAAGAATCAAATTCTTATCCAATGGTTCGCTTCTTTTGGCGGGAAAAGACAAACTCCATGAAATAAAAAAAATTAAGAGGGTCACCGAGCGTCTTGGAATCGCAACACGCTGGCTCTCTAAAGAGGAAGTGGCTGCCAAAGCGCCTCTCGTGGGAGAAGCTTCTTATCAGCGAGCTCTTTTTTGCCCCAGCGATGCGCTTTTAGAAACAAAACCCCTTCTTGAAAGCTTTCAGGCGAAATTAAGAAGGTTGGGTGTTGGCCTTCTTTTAGGAGTGACGCCGCTTAAAATTACCTCGTCCGATGGGGCTTTTGATATCGACTTGGGAAATAAAATTATTCAGGCAAAGAAAATTGTCAACGCCACCGGCGCTTGGTCTTCCCTTCTGGCGGCTGGGATTCAAGCCCAAGAGGTTCCCTTGCAGGCTTATCGCCGCCACCTCTATGTGACTCATGCGCTTGGGATGAAACACGGCCAGTGGCCTTTTGTGTGGGACTTAAGCCGCGATTTTTATTTCAGACCCGAAGGAAAAGGAGTACTGCTAAGTCCCTGCGATAAAGCCGTGGTAGGCAGAAAAATTTTGAGTAAGAAAAAAGAAACAACCGATGCGGGCATCAAAAAAGTTTTAATCCAAAAGATGAAAAATTATTCCCCCCAGATGGGCAGGCTAAAAATAAAATTTACAAAGTCGGGATTAAGAACCATGGTGCCCGATGGAAGATTTGTCATTGGAGAAGATGCGAAGCTTGCCAATTTTTATTGGGTAGCTGGTTTAGGGGGGCATGGGGTGACTACATGTTTCTCGGTGGGGAAGCTGTCTAGTGATATAATTTTAGGCAAACGGGTCGATGCTGGGCTCGTAAAAGCTTTTAGTCCCAAGCGATTTTTGAAGAAAAAAAGGTAAAAGCATGCCACTTCCAAAAGTTGATTATCACATGCACACGCCGCTTTGTAACCATGCGGTGGGAGAGCCGGAGGCTTATGTGCGGCGTGCGATGGAAGTGGGCCTGGAAGAAGTGGGATTTTCGGACCATGCTCCTTTGGTTGCTTATGACGACTCTCGCTATACCATGAGGCACGAAGAGCTGCCGCAGTATTTAGAAATGATGCGCCGCGTGAAGGAGCAGTTTAAAAATTTTACGATAAAAGTTGGCATCGAGGCCGACTACATCCCTGGCTATGAAGAAAAAACGCGCGCGATCATCGCCTCTTATCCCTATGATTTTGTGATCGGCTCAATTCATTTTATTGATGCGTGGGCTTTTGATGACCCGGACCAAAAAATCCGGTGGAAGGATAAAGACGTCGATACGGTTTACCGGGATTATTATGAACTTTTGAGAAAATCAGCAAGCTCGCGGCTTTTTGACATCATGGGCCACGTGGACCTAGTCAAAAAATTTGGGCACAAGCCCGTGACTGATTTTTCTTCTGAAATAGATAAAACAGCCAAGGTTTTCAAAGAGTCCGGTGTTACCGTCGAAATTAATACCTCGGGATTAAGAAAACCCGTCAAAGAAATTTACCCGTCGCTGGATGCGCTTAAAATTTACCGCAAGCATGAGGTGCCCATCACGTTTTCATCCGATTCGCATGACCCACAGGACGTGGGGCGTGATTATGACGTCGCCCGGCAGTGGGCGCTCGACGCGGGCTACAACGAATACCGTGTGTTTCGTCAGAGGAAAGTAGAGAGGGTGGAAAAACTATGATTCGCGTCTTGGGGATAGATCATGCGGCGCTTAGCGTGAAGGATCTGGAAGTCTCGCGTAAATTTTATGAGGATGTGCTGGGTCTGAAAGTAAGTCCGAGGGAATACCAAAAGCCCGGGGTTGAGTATTTTCTGGATTGTGGGACGTCGCTCATCGGCTTGATTCAGGGAGACCCCGCGGGGGAGAAACATTTTTTGCAAGACGCAGGTCTTGGTGGCAATCACGTCTCGTTTCGTGTGCCGACAAAGGATTTTGACGCGGCAGTCCAAGAGCTTAAAAAACAAAACGTCGTCATTACATTTGAGAAAAAAAGAGAGAAATCCTGGTCGGTCTATTTTCTCGACCCAGACGGAAACAAACTCGAGCTCACCGCTTGGCCGCTTGAAGATAAGTAATTAGGTATAGGTGTAAAAGGTGCAGGTGTAGGTGCTGCAACGGGTCCTGCCACCTGCGGGACTCCGCTGTGCTCATGTAATTCTTCATTCCGCGCAGCGGAGGCCTCCCCTCCGGCGTCACCCGTTGCTGACGCTGATACTGGTGCTGTAGAATGTGTTTATTGATAAAAGAAATATTTGGAGAGCTTGGGCTCTAGCGACAGGTGACGACGCGAAGGCTATCAATGCCGAAGCGAAGTGCCGACTGTGCGGACAGTCGGCCAGGACCCGTTGCAGCACATTACTCTGATTTAATGTTTAAACATTTTCATAAAACAGGAGAGTGCAATGTCAATTCCCAAAGAAGGTGTGAAGGCCCCGCAGTTTACTCTTGTGTCGTCCAGTGGTAAGGAAGTGTCGCTTAAAGATTACGCGAAGAAGTCTCGAGTGGTTTTGTATTTTTATCCTAAGGATGATACGCCGGGATGTACGGTGGAGGCGTGTGGGTTTCGGGATGGAATTAAAAAAATTGAGAAGCAGGGGGCGGTGGTGCTGGGGGTAAGTCCGGATCCGGTGAAGACGCATAACAAATTTATTGAGAAATTTAAGCTGCCGTTTCTTCTTTTGGCGGATGAGGAAAAGACGGTGTGCAAGGCTTATGGCGTGTGGGTCAAAAAGAGCATGTATGGGCGTGAGTACATGGGGGTGGCGCGAACGACATTTATTATCGGAAAAGATGGGAAGATTGAAAAGATTTATGAAAAAGTAAAACCTGCTGAGCACACCCAAGAAGTGTTGGAATTTTTGACCGCGAATGCCTAAGATTTCTTTTGTGGGGAAGCGGGAGGTGGTTGTTGATGAGGGCACTTCCATTTTGGAGGCGGCGCTTTCTTCTGGAGTGGCGCTGTACCATTCTTGCGGCGGCAATGCCTCTTGCAGTACCTGTCGCGTGCGCGTACTTAAAGGCCTTGGAAATCTCTCTGTCATTGAGGACGCCGAAGCGCAAATTTTGGATTCATTTGATTTGAAATCACCGCTTCGCCTTGGCTGCCAGGCGCAAGTGTTGCATGGCGATGTAGAAGTGGAGATTCCCGCTTGGGAGAAGGCTCCCCGTCCAAACAAAACCCCCAAAGTCCCGTGATACGTCCTTTTGTTTACTGTCTAGCAGCTTCGGTTGCGCTTAATTCGATGATGATTCTTTCCGCGGACCAAGTTTTTTTTGATGGGAAGCAAAAGGCTGAAATTTTAAAAAGCCAGCGACTCTTGCAAGATGAGCGCGATAGACTTCCGTTTGAATTTATTGAGACGCCTGTTTTAGCGCCGGCGCAAAAACCCGCCCGCGCCAAAAAAATGTCCAACCGAGATTCCGTGAATCGGGACCCTTCCAAAGAAAAGACGATTACTGACCGCCGTCCTCAAATTAAAAATATTGGGCCCTCGGATCAGCTCGAACAGCTTCGTGCTAAGCCCTCGCAAGCTCCAAGTATTGCTTCCGAGCCTCAGCAGGAAACAAGAAAATCAGAGCCAGCCAAGAAAGCGGATGCTTCTGAAGATAAGGAAAAGGAGCCCAGCTCTGATCCGGGCGTGCCGGATCAGGCTCCCGCCGCCGTGCCGGTCAAGGCGTCAACTGTCGCAACACCCGCTCCCAACAATCAAAAGCAAGCCGCGGCTCAGCCGTCCAAGCCCGGTACTCAGGAAGCCGCTGGTTTGGACAGGATTACCACGCAGGCAACGGCGCGGGCTAAGTCCCGAGGCGCCTCGCTGTCAGGCGTTACTTCCTATGACGCGATGGGTTCTGACATGGGAATCTACATGAAAAATGTAAAGGAGAGGGTGTGGCTGGCCTGGTTTCCTTATTTGTCTTTTCAATATCCCAATGATTTTCAGGCGGCGGATGCGACGATTCTATTTACCGTCGACGCCAAGGGTGAAGTCAAGACGGTAAAAGTGCTGGATAGTTATGGGAGCCCTCTATTTTCTACATTCTGCACACAAGTCATTCAACGAGCTTCAGGGTTTGGGGAGGTTCCTAAAGAGATTCTGGCTCTATTGGGAAAAGACGAGTTAGAAATTCGCTTTGCATTTCACTATCGTTAGCAAATTTAAGCGGTAGTAGCTTTTTTTAAGCGAACCTAATTTTCAGGGTACTCTTCGGTGGAAATTTATTATTAGGCTCTTGCTTTTTTTAGGGGCGTCAAGTAGAATTCTAATGTAAACGTTTACATGAGAGAGAATTCAAAGCCGCGCGAATCAATGAATAGGGGAGCAAACGCATCATGAAAATTAAAAAAATGAAAAAAAATCTGCATCAAATAGGTGCGTTTGTTTTGCTGACTACTTTTATCATTTCCCAGCCCGGCTACTGCGCGGGACTTTTGGTAGAGGAGAAAATAGAGCCAGCGGGCGCACCCGCTCAACAAGTGCAGAAAAGCCAGGACGTTGCGGTGGCACTCGTTGACAATAAGAATGCCGTGTCAAATCTTCAGCCGCTTCAACTAGGTCCGACAAGTACAACCACCATAACTACCAACAGAATCTATGATGACAGAACAAGACTTACCAGTTTTAAAGTCACCACGTACTGTGTTCAGTCGGATGGTCAGCTGGGCCCTGTGATGTCGAGTTATGTGGTATCTAACATTCAGTACCAGGGTGATACCATTAATCGGTCGCGGTATGTCGTCACGTTTAAGAATGCGGTTGGAATAGTCACTCTGGAGAGAGTTTTTACCAATTTGACTTACGACGCCAAGGGGGTCGCAACGGCGTGGACGGCTACCGTCAAATCGGCATTTAAGTATGGCGCAGACGGACGAGCGACAAGTTACAAAATGACCATCAACAATGAAAAAGGTGACATTTCATATATTGCGTTTTTTTCGAACATCACCTATGACAGCAACAACCAGGAGAGCGGGTATAAAAAAGAGCTTAAAGACCCGAAAAATCCTGCGATTACTACCTGGATGACCGAAGTTTCAGATATTCGTTATAATGCTGCCTGGAAAATTATTTTTTACGCCGCAGTCAAGCGCAATGCAGCCGGGGTTCTGACAGGTAAACATTATTTTGATAACAATAAGCAAGTGATGATCGAAGTTTACACGGAAGGCAGACTCTCGAAGGCGTCTTTTTACGATGAGAAAGGGCTTGTCGATGTAATTTTTTATGACCCCTTGACCGGGAAAAAAACTCAGCATGACTGGATCTATTCTCTGCAAGTGGTTAAGGGGGGAGTTGTCTCAAGACGATGCAGTTATGATGTGAATGAGGTGCTGGTTCGCATTGAGACTTTTAATACAGCGGGCAACCTTGTAAAGAGCTATGGTACCGATGCTATCGGTGGTCTTAGTGCGATAGAAGCGTGGTTTCTTCAAGCCCAGGCGCCCAATGATAGCGGTCTTATCGCCAGTCACCCGGATGAGGCCTCTTTCATTTGGCATGAAGGCAACGTCAACCAGGAATGGGCCAGGATTCCCCTCTCCACTCAGGCCTTCACTTATGACCAGGCGATTGTCGGGATAGCGATGTCGGCTCAGGGAGATACGGCTGCCGCCAAAAAGATTCTGGACTTCTTCTATACTGAATGGCAGAGCGAAGGTGCTAGCTTTTCAGGTTTCTGGTCTGTTTACAACATTAATAATCTGTTTGCCTGGAAAAAATATGAGTATCAGAAGCAAACCGGTCCTAATTGCTTCATGGCTCTGTTCTGCTTGCGTTATGCCGCGTCAGTAACAGATCCCGCTGAAAAGGTGCGCGCGACAGCGCTAGCCACGGCGATAGCAAAGTGGATTGCATCTGTACCTCGCTACACGGGTGCGATTGCAATGACCCCGGATAGTCCTGGCGGCCAACCCAATTTTGGCGAAATTGTTTCGACAGAGGGCAACCTTGATTATTATGCTGTGACGAAAGATCTTTCGCAGACTGCTACGACTCAGATCGATCGTGATTATTTT
>CAMDWQ010000017.1 GCA_945877765.1 Candidatus Omnitrophota bacterium
AGACCGGTCAAGAGCTTTAAAATTCCGGATCCTACAAAAGCAAGGCTGATGTGTTAAATCACCGTGACCGGTGCAGGGGTGTCAGACGAAAGACATCGGCGACAACACTATTGACGGGATTCGTTGTTGTTGTGGTGATGCCCAACACCGTCTGCTTTATTTCGTTTCTGATAGCCGAGATATTGGATGGTTTATCGGGCTTGTAAAAAAAGAAATAAGATGCTGCTAGAGGTAGAATTAACAGTAAGGTCACCGCTATTAATTTTTTCCAGCCAAACCTGTTGAATATGTTTTTATTAGGATCACGGGTAGATCCCGGCATCATCTCTGCGCTAGGTTCCGCTGTCGGCTCTTGGGCAAGCCTTGCGGGAGCCAAGAGAAGCGGATTCGCTTTTTCCAATATCCTAAATCGATTTAGAAATGTGCTAGAAAATTGGCTTTTTACTGCATTGGGCGCCATGAAGGGATGATCCATCATTACTTTTTGAGACAGCGGCTGGCTTTGGAAAGTGGTGCGCCCAGGAATGGGTTGGTTTAAAAGAATCTCCTCATATCGTTTAACATTCGTCTCCTGTGTCACCTGAGGAATGAGGGAGATATACGAGATGTTCTTTTGTTTTAAGAGGTATTTAAGATTGGGGGTGTGGTAGCCTCCGGTGATTAGAATGTACTGGTGTGCGGCGACGGGGCCTGCCACTGCGCCAGCCCATTTATCCTCGTGTAATTCTTCACTGCGGGTAAATGGGCGCCCAGGCTCCGTGTCACCCATCGCCGGGTATGGGGTATCTTCTATCACCTCCAGCATATTGGAGATAAAGGCTTGGTCTCTTAAGTACGTAAGTTCATAGAATTGGGTACATAGGTTTTGAATGTCGGTGAAGTCTTCTTTTAGAAAGATTGCTTTGTCGTAATGGTCTTTTAGGTTCATTAGCTTTTGGTTTAGGAAGCCTGAGAGGACTTTAAGGTCGGTGAACTTCTGATCTTTAGAGTCTTGGTATTCTTCGGGGGTGAGGGTCAAAAAGAATAGTTTTTTGTAATAGCTTAAGGTTTTGATGGAGAGGAGGAGTTTTTCTTCGTCTTCGTTGGTGGTGAGACCTTTGAGGACTTGGGATTCTAGTTCTTTTTGTTCATTTAGGAGGTCTTTGGGGTTTAGGGACTTGGATTGGTCTAGGTACTTAAAGTATTGGGAGAGGTTGGGGTAATTGGATTGAGGATTGAGGATGGAGGATGGGGGAAAAGGCTTATCTTCCCTTTTCAATTTTCCATTTTCATTTTGCAAAAGTTTCTCTTCAAGAAGCAAGAAAAAACCACGTTGGGAGTCTTTCATGTTTAGTTTTGAGACAGATAGAGATCTTAGTTCTTTTTGGTCTTCTGGGGATAGAGCTTTTACCGCTTCTTGTTGTTCTGCGGATGCAAGTTTAAAGTCTATCTTGGATTCTAGGGCTTTAAGGGTTTGGAGTTTCTTAAGATTGGGGTATTTGGATAGATCTAGGTTTAGGGCTTGGGCTTGGGTGGTAAGAGTCTGGATGTAGTCGGAGAGGTTGTCTTTTTGTTTGTCTTTGGTTTGGAGGAAAGATAAAAGGAAGGGGTTGAGAAGCTTATTCTTTAAGACATCGATAGTGGAGTTTATTTCGTTTAGGTATCGTTCAAAGGAGTCTCTTTTTTTGACAGAGGCTTTGTAGACTTCTAGGGACTTAAAGTAAAGAGTGGGGTCTTCTACTCCTTCTATCTTGAAGGTATGGTCACTGGTTAGGTCTAGGTACTCAATGCCATGCAACAATCCCTTCTGAAGGTATTCATTGGCGATTTGCTTACGTTTAAAGAGAGAGGCTTTGTCTCTTAGGAAGGTGAGGTTGACGTTGCCTTTAGCGGCTTCTGTAAACACAACTGGATTGAGGATTGAGGATGGAGGATGGAGGGATGTCTCTTCAATCCTCAATCCTCGATCCTCGATCCGCTTGGTGAATAAAATATCAAACAACTTAGATTCATTTAACTGACACGAAGTATTGGTGTGGGCGTCTTGAATGAGAATAACCGTCTTGGTGCCAGAGGGGTCAGACCCCTGTGGCACCTGGTAGGCATCTTCAATCGTAGCAACTGATTCAGGGATTGGAGGAAGTAGCTTTTTCGCCCATTTTAGGTTTTTTTGCTTTTCCCCTCCATCCTCAATCCTCCATCCTAAATCCATCTTTTGAAGTTGAGGTGTTGCATAAGAAAACTCTTGAATTAAAAGGCATAAAATTAGCGTGAGCGAGAGGCTCTTAAGAAAGACCGTTCGGGTCGCCTTTTTAGCGATGGGGGGTCTGCGTAACATGGGTATCAAAAATGTACACGAGAAAGGGCACAAATTCAAGCATTTGTGATGAAAATTTTATAGGGCCCTTCCCTGTCAAAAAAACTCGTGGATTCAGGATTGGGGTCAGGTTTTCATACCGATGCCGCCACCCTTGATTTTATCGCTGTAGGGTTAGCGCTTAAACAGCTTCAATGCGAACAAGTTGTCCCGCTTGTATCGTCTGAAGAGCTTGTTGCGCTTTTTGGATCAGAGGGCTAAGAGTTTCATAGCGGCTATTCTTGACAACGAGCAAAATAATAGCAATCTCAAAATTTTTTAGATTTTGCTGGTATTGAAGATTTTGGTCAACGGTTACGAATATGTCAAATTGTCCCTTTGCCAACGTGAGTAATTCACCATTCTTTTTTCCTGCCCAGCCCATTTCCGGAACTGTCGATAACGTGTGGCCTTTTAAGGTGAGTTTGATTCTTTTTGGTAGGCATTCGTCGATGAGGACTCTCACGACTTATTCCAACAATGCTTTCTTTAAGTCTTCGAGAGCCTCTATCGTCTGCTCACGAGCAACGGTGGGAAAATCCGCTAAAAATTCATCTAATGGCCTGCCTTCTTCAAGATAATCAATCAAAGCTTGAACGGGCACACGCGTCCCTTCAAACACCGGCGTCCCGCCCAAGATTTCTGGTGAACGCTGAATCACATGACTGTTGACCATTAGGGCATCCTCCCCATATAAATAATACATACCAATACCACGAAAAGTATACCATACGCAGAGGGTAAGCCCAAGTTGCGCTAGGTTTGTTTTAGGCTGCGCTGATATCGAATTACCTCAATGAGCGGGTTTTCCTGGAGAATTTGACGCGAAACTTCTCTAAACGCGGCGGGAATCCCCGGGTAAAAAGTATCTCCTTCGTAGGCTTGGTCAATACGTGTCAGATAGATGCCTTGGACCAAATCGATGGTTTCTCCATAAATCGAAGCACCTCCAATAATGAAAGTCTCACCCTCTTTGGCACCTTCAAGAGCCGCTGGGATACTCGTGAAAAATTCCACCCCCACCACCGGAGCATGCGCCACCCGGCTAATCACGATATTTTTGCGATTGGGCAGAGCCTTGCCGATACTGTCAAAGGTCTTGCGGCCCATGATGATCGTGTGGCCGCTGGTAAGATTTTTGAAAAATTTGAGGTCCGCTGAAAAATGCCACGGCAGTTTGCCCTCTTTTCCAATCACTCCATTTTGGGAAACCGCGACGACGTGATAGATCATTCTGGATTTAAACGGCCACTGGCGCTTTAATAGCGGGGTGCGGGTCGTAATTTAAAAGTTCGAAGTCTTCGAATTTAAAATCAAAAATATTTTTGACATTCGGATTTAGCTTCATTTGAGGCAGAGGTCTGGGCTCGCGAGAAAGCTGTAGTCTCACCTGCTCCACATGATTGGAATAAATATGGACATCTCCAAACGTGTGGACAAAATCGCCCGGCTTAAGGTCCGTTACTTGTGCCAGCATGAGCGTCAAAAGCGCATAGCTTGCGATGTTAAACGGCACACCCAAAAACACATCGGCACTGCGCTGATAGAGCTGGCAAGAAAGTTTGCCGTCCGCGACATAAAATTGAAACATCGTATGACACGGCATGAGCGCCATCTTCTCAAGCTCCCCCACATTCCAAGCGCTCACGATCATGCGTCGGCTGTCAGGATTTTTTTTCAAAAGCTCAACCACTTGCGAAATCTGATCAATCACGCGGCCATCTTTGGCTTCCCAGCTACGCCACTGCTTGCCGTAAACCGGTCCCAGATCCCCATTGGCATCGGCCCACTCATCCCAAATAGAAACTTGGTTATCTTTTAAATACTGGATGTTGGTCTGGCCCTTCAAAAACCAAAGGAGCTCATGAATGATCGCGCGCAGATGTACTTTTTTGGTGGTGACCAGTGGAAATCCGTGGGCCAAATCAAAACGCATCTGATAACCAAACACACTTTGCGTGCCGGTGCCGGTGCGGTCGGCTTTTTGCGTGCCATGTTCAGAAATATGGCGAAGAAGGTCTAGGTAGGGTTTCATGTTCTAAATTGTCATTTCCGCGGAAGCGGGAATCAGCGTAAGCGCCGATCCTCGCTTTCGCGAGGATGACAGGTTAAGCCGCGCACTCGCCTTTACCCACATTAAGTTCAAATGGTTTTCCCGGGTCTCCGAGATCTTCAAAGGCTTTGGGATCCTGGTCAAAACTGGGAATCGCCACAAAGGGCGCCACAATTTCTTTAAGTTTCTGCGCGCCGACACGCTCGGACCACTGCAAAAATGTTTCCGAGGCACCCTTCTCTTTCTTAAAAGCGTCCAAAAGGGCTTTGGTGGCATC
The DNA here is from genome assembly GCA_945877765.1 of Candidatus Omnitrophota bacterium. Classification (GTDB taxonomy): domain Bacteria; phylum Omnitrophota; class Gorgyraeia; order 2-02-FULL-51-18; family 2-02-FULL-51-18; genus CAMDWQ01. Next base: position 4,666 of record CAMDWQ010000017.1, read on the forward strand.
GGGAGTACGCCGCGCCGGAATCTGTGCGATGCGCTTACCAAATACCGCCACGCCATCCGCTGCGGTGTACCCACCAACCATCAATTGATAATGCGGCACCGCACGGCCATCAACATTTTTCGAAGCGCCATGAAAACCAATATTGGCGATGTGGTGCTGTCCGCACGAATTAGTGCAGCCGGAAATTTTGATCGTGACATGGCTAAACGTAGGGTCGCTGCCATAACCATTAGAAAAAATTTTCCCCATTTCGAATGCAAGACCCTTGGAATGCGTAATCGCAATCTGGCAGGTATCCGCCCCGGGACAGCGCGTAATATCCGTGACTGTCTCAGCGCCCTTAAGATTCAGGCCCGATTTACCCAGCTCGGCAAAAAGAGCTTTCAGAGAGCCTTCGGGAATCCACTGAAGTAGAATATTCTGTGAAATCGTCGTACGCAAACGGCCACCGCAAAATGCGCGCGAAATCTTGGCGAGTTTTCTCATCTGATCGGGTGTGATATCCCCCAGCGGGCAACGTACATTGACCGCCCAGTAGCCTTTTTGCTTTTGTTGGAAGGTATTTGTCTTTTTCCATTCCTCAAAACCGGGAAGAATCGCCGGCGCATCGGTAGGAGCGGGACTTTTCAGTGCAGGTGCCGTGTTTTCTTCGATATTTAATTTCCAAAATGCTTCGCGCCCGGAGCCGGTCATCACAACTTGCGTTCTCTCAGCCAAAAACTCCTGGCGAAAAGTCTCAATCCCCCATTTGGCGACAAGGTATTTGATGCGCGCGCGGTTTTTATCTTTTCTCTCGCCATTGCGGTCAAAAAGACGTATCACAGCTTCCGCGGTCGGTAGATACAACTCGACAGGGCAAAATTCTTCCAAGAGCTGTGCTGGGAATGGAGAACTTCCAAGGCCTCCGCCGACATAGACCTTAAAACCCTTTACCTCTTTGCCGTTGATCATCCGCTTTTCGGCAATGAATCCCAGATCATGAATACCAATCTTGGCGTGGTCGAGTTTTTTACTTCCCTCAAAGGCAATCTTAAATTTGCGCGGCATATTTTGACAGACAGGGTTTCTTAAAAAATAAAGACTTAAAAGATCCGCGTAAGGCGTGACATCAAATTCTTCTTGAGGGTCAATTCCCGCATAATGGGATGCCGTCACATTGCGCACGGTGTTTCCGCAAGCTTCACGGGCAGTCAGTCCCGACTCCGCCAAACGGCGCAGGATCATCGGCACATCCGTCCTTAAAATTTCATGCAATTGAATCGCCTGGCGAGTGGTCACGTGGGCTAGCTGATTGGGAGCGTATTTTTCAGTAAGATCGGCGACGCATTCCAACTGCAGGGCGTTCATGAGCCCATAACGGATTTTGATACGGATCATGTGGCGATTTTCCGCACCGCGAATCCCGTAGATCCCGTTGTTTAAACGAAACCGCCTAAAATCATCCGGGTCCAATGCGCCCTTTTCAAGACGATCAATCTCAACCTGAAAACGCGCAATCTCCGCCTCTTCTTCAGGCAAAAGTTGTGTGCGGGGCTTTTCGTCGTAAATGTTTTGATTCCACTCGTAGATTTCTTTTAGTGACATGGTATCCCTTTTCTAATTAGAGAGAAAATAGTATATCACATTATTTTCTGGAATTAAGAAAACACACGACCGACAGGGCTAGAATCAAAGCCCCGTACACAAGGCTTCCCATCCGGGTCAACTCGACAAATTGAATATTGATACCCTGGGAACGCAGAAGATGAAAGATCCCGATAGCCCCAAAAAGGATGCCTGAAATTCTTAAAATGTTTTTACCGCCGGCGGTGCTTTTAGCCATAAGTCAGGATTATATCATACACGCTCCGCCATACCAGGAGGCGGAGATTGTTTCATCGCTAAAAAATTTTCCCGCGAGAATACATCGGAGAGTTTATAGCAGCGCAGTTCATACAATGTCCCGGGCCGATAAAAAGACCGATGCGGCATGGCGGAGTAAGGATGCGGCCACACCTTTAGCGGCTTTACATTTTTAAGCATTGTGTCCTTATCCCCTAAGTCGACGTATAAATCGTCAAGACCAGAGGTCAAAATATACCCGCACAATCCTTTTTGATAAGCCCTGTATATCACAGGCCAGGCAATGCGAGGCTTGACGTGCAAAAACCATACGGGGTCTCCGCTGCGCTCAGAACCTGCCGCGGAAACGGGAATCATCGAACGCGCCTTCGTATCGCCCGCCTCACGAATATGCCAATTAGTCAGGATTAAATTTTTGGGTATTTGATTTTCCCTGATCCACGCTCGTACCGGATCCAGCGAAAAGGTTTCGTGGACGATACGATTGCTCTCAAAAATACAAATCCCCACCCATGCAAAAAAAAGCAAAGTCAGAATCCAGCGGCCGCGCCGACCCAGGAAATCCAAAGCCCAGGACACCGTCACCCCGACACAGAGCGAGTAAAATAAAACCATCCACACCAGATACCGATCATAGATTGAATGTTTTCCTAAAAGTGCCATCCACATAAAAAAACCAGCCGCCACAAACGTAAGAATCAGAAAAAAACCATGCGGGAAGCTTCGTTTTTTAAAAAATAAGATCGCCATCCAAAGGACTGAGGCCGCCACTACAGCGGTGATTAAAAAACTCGAAGCGGAGCCGGTGGTCCTCAAAAAAAGATCCTTTAGATAAGTGAGGGCTTGAAACTCCACTTTGTGGGACGGGAGAGAATCGTAATAGCCTCTCAGTAGGCTAAAGTAATCCTGCTGATAAACTTTTTTCAAAATTTGGATCATGGTAAAAAAGACACCCAGGAAGCCCGAAGCAAATTTTAAAAAGAAAAAAAAGACAAATCGCGCGCTAAAATTCTCCCGGCGAATCAACAAAAAATAGACCGAGACCGCCGTAAGCCCGAGGATTAAAACATACGCCATGTAGTGGACAAGAAAAGCGGCCGCTAGGCTTGCACCCGCTCCCAGCATCCACCAGGATTGGCGCCGTGAAATTCCCAGATAACAAAATAAAATTGCCAGTAGTGCGTACGGCTCCATGAAAACCGCCGGAAAAAGCGTCCGTGCGTATTCAATCCTGAGAGGGTGTACCGCATAAACAAGCGCAGCCCAAGCCGCGATGTGTCTGCCAAAAGAAATGCGGCCAACGCCATAAAATAAGACGATACTCAAAAAGGAGAGTCCAGCGGCAAAATAAAATGCAGAGTCTTCGGGGGAAAACCGCGGGTTGGCCAAGGAGTTCATGAGGTACATTAACTGCCCGCTGCTCATGAGCGTAAAGGGACGCGCCTCGTCTTCGTTTAGATACACGGCCCCATGAAGGTTAAAAAAAAGGAGTATGCCTCCCAGGATGAGAGCCACGGCCAATAGAAGAAAGTCGTAATGCTTTTGAATAGCGCGCGAATAAGTCATTGCTTATTCCATCACTCGACAAATACCCCGTGTAAATTGCTCCCCAGGCAAAAGCAAACTGACGACAATCACATCTTCTTCATCGAAATCAAACAAATACCCCGGATGAACCAAAACATTTTTTTCCTTTAGAAGCCTGACGCCAAATTTCTCGTCTTGAATTCCGTCGATCTTCAGCGCCGCATACCATCCGCCGCTGGCATTTAAAACCTTCACCTTTGCATGGGGCGCTGTAATTTTCAAGAGCTCAAAATAATTTTTTTGCACCCTCGAAAGTATTTCTGAGATAACTACCTTGCGATTCTCAAGCCACCCAGGCAGCGCATGCTGCACCGGCGTGCCCACCGAAAGGTGCGCATCCGCAATCACTTCAAGCCGCCGGCAAGCCTCTGCTGCCGCCTCTTGGGGGCCGCTGACCACGATCCACGAAAGCTTCATCTGAGGAAGACCCAAAATCTTGGAGATACCGCTAAGCGTGAACGTGAGAGATTTTTTATTTCCCGCAAAACTTTTCGCTTTCGCCCCGCCCTCCCAACAAAAATCTAAAAAAACTTCGTCAATGATCAGCGGGCATGAATTTTGAAGCGAAAAATGATTCAAGATTTCTCTCTCATCCGCCGAGGCAAAATTTCCCGTGGGATTGTTGGGGTTCACCCAGATCAGGGCTTTGGGCCGTATCTCAGAAAAATTTGCCAGAGATTGATCGTCCAACCTCCATGTTTTCTCATAACACAACGCGTATTTTTGAATCGAGAGATCATTTAATTCCGCAAGCGTGTCAAAAAGCGGATAGCCGGGGCTGGGCGCCAAAATCTTATCCCCCACATTCCCCAGAAGCCGGAATAAATAGGTGTAAGCTTCGCTGGTGCTCGAAGTCAAAAAAATCTGCCCGGGTGATACCTCAATATTTTTATCAGCATAATACCGAGCAACCGCCTCGCGGGCAGCCAAGAGTCCCTGCGGGTTCGGCTGGTAAATTTTATTTTGGGTGTCATTTAAATTTTGAAATAGCGGATTTTTGGTGTAGTCAAATTCGCAGAGCGTGGGATTGGATACCGTCAGATCAATAACAGGGATTTGTTCTCTACGCTTGGATTCAAGCGCCTGAGTCAGCGCATTTTGAGAGTGGTTCCAAGCCGTGCGGTCGGAAAAATTTAGCGGCACTTCTTTTATTTTAAAATTTCGCCCTGGGCAACCTTCACTGTCACATGTTCTTTGTCTTGCCAGGGCCAGAGCATCGCACACGTGGAAAGCCCTTTGTGTTCCGCATAAAAAAGGGTCTGCTGCTGCTGGATGCCTCCGTACTTAGCGCTGTGATGAGCCGCTTCTTTGGAGGGTTCGACACCGGCTGGCTTGAAAGGCGGGCCAAAAAACTCATCCAAGGCGGGATAGATTTTTGGAAGATCATTCACGGCAATCACCAATTCAAGATAGCCGTCAGTTTCCTTGCGAATCTCGACCTTTGGCGCTTTTTTAAGACTGTCTGCTAATTTAGAAAAATCCTTCACTGTGCCTTGGCTCAATAGGTCCCCGTCAAAGATTTTTAATTTTATCAATGATTTCCTGCGAGCGGGTCATCTTCATCCAGCGCTCTTCGGAAAAAAGGGCGGTCAGATAAAACAACGCGGCAGCCATATCCAGAAATCCAAATGCCAGAATGCCTACTGCCTTTTGCCACGCCGTCCAAGGACACACCAAAATGACCGCAATCGGAACAATCACCACCGCGACTGCAAATACAACCGTTGCCAAGGTAACCAAAAAAAGGACCGCCGCTGCCTGCCGCAGAGCTTTCACACTCTGTAAATAGCAGGAAGCAGCGGTAATATGGACAAGCTCCATCGCTTTTTTCTGATAGTCCAAAAGAAGCCCTACAGTCGCCTCGTACAAAAGGCTCTGAATCTTGCCCAACGCCGTTTTTCCCGGCGCGGTAATTCTATCGATTATTTCTTGAAGCACCGAGAATAAATCCCAGAAGTAAAGCTCCAGCCGCGACACCACCGATGTAAGCCCACGGATTTTCTTTAACGTTCTCATCGAGATCGGAAGCCGCTTGTTTGACACGCTCTCCGCCAAGCTCAAGAGCGTCACCGGCCGCCTGACGCACACGGTTTAAGCGATCGCCCTGCACGGCTGCCGCTTCTTGGACTGCCTCACGGATGTGAGTGTATTTATCACCAAAAAGTTGCTGGATTTCTTCTTTTTTCTCGCGCGCGGCTTCGTTGAGAAGCTGAAGCGCCTCTTCAAATTTTTTACTGCTATTGTTATCAGTGCCCATGTTCATTCCTTCCTTTTTTTTGTGACAAGTTTGACTATGCTTAAGTAAGTTTATACACTATTATGCTTTGGAAGTCAACCCACAAAACCCTTTACGGAATCCAATTAATAGGTATAATGAGGCTAAATTTGAGGAGATTTCATGGCCGAGAAACCCCGGTTTTACGACGCAAAAATTTCAAAGATTATTTCGCTTTCGGAGACCGTCAAACACTTCGTCCTGGATTACCCCTCCGAGACCGACACACGCTTCATTGCTGGGCAATTCATGATGGTTCATCTGGAAAAAGACGGCAAACCGCACAAAAAACCCTATTCCATCGCGTCCTCCCCCGTTTTAGCGGCCAACAAAAACCAAATCGAGCTTTGCATTAAAATTGTAGAAGGCGGTTATGTTTCGACTTGGTTTTTTGGGTTAAAAGAGGGTGATGTGATTCATACGAGCATCCCCTATGGAGTATTTGTGATGCGTGAGCCCTGGCAGGACAATCTCGTTTTCGTTGGCACCGGCACGGGGGTTGCGCCTCTGCGTGGCATGATTAAAAATCTTTTTGAAAAAAATTGCACGAAGGATATCTGGCTCATCTTCGGAAACCGTTATGAAACAGACGTGCTTTATCACCAAGAGTGGCTCGATCTTGAGAAAGCGCACACAAATTTCCACTTCATCCCCACCGTCAGCCGCGGAAAAAATTGGACCGGCGAGACCGCCTACGTGCAAGACGTGGTCAAAAAAAAATTTGCAGGAAAAACTTCAGGATTAGATTTCTACGGCTGTGGCCTAGTGCCTATGTGCCAACAACTAAAAGCCTCTTTATTAGAAATGGGAATTCCCAAGGAAATGATTCACTTCGAGCAGTTCACGTAATTGTCATCCTCGCGAATGCGAGGACCCGCACCTACACAGATTCCCCTTTTCAGGGGAATGACAGTTACTCAAACAATTTACGTAGTCTGTTCTCTCGCGTCTAACACACGCGACGGGTGGCGCCGGAGGGGAGGCCTCCGCCGCCCGCAGTGAAGAATTACACGAGGACAGGCGGAGTCCCGCAGGTGACAGGACCCGTCGCAGCACATTACTCCGCACCCGCAACATCCAAAATCTTCCTCGTCCCCTTAAGCTCGTAAAGTTTCTCATCCGCCATGGTCATGAGCTCATCCACTGAAGGATTTTTCTGAGGATCAAACTGGCTATGCCCCACCGACAGCGACAGCGCATAACGGCGGCCTCCCTCTAAATTAAAACGCAGTAAGTATTCTTCCATTCGTTTGACAAAAAAAGCATTGTCGACTCGCGTATCGGAGACCACTAGGACTGCGTATTCATCTCCGGCAAAACGGGCAATAATATCTCCCTCGCGAAAAATATCTCTTAGAATGTTGGCAATATCGATCAGCGCTGTGTCGCCTTCCTTGTGTCCAAACTGGTCATTGATGCCCTTCAAGCCATCCAAATCTGCAAAAAAAAGCGTCATGGTGATTCGTGAACGCCGAGCAAGTTTTAACTGCTCTTCTGCCAGCATCAGAAACCCGCGGCGGTTGTACAACCCCGTCAACTCGTCCGTCAACGACAAGTTGCGAATCATCTCTTCGGAACGACGGCGCACAATCATGGAGTGCACCACCGCGGACGCTAAAACCACCGTTAGAAATAAAAAGATTCCATAAACCACCAAAAGACTGTCCATCGCCTCATTTCTTTCGATAAACGCCACATTGGCTGGCTGTGTTACGACAATCGCCCAGCCATACTTGGGAAGCAAAGTGTAAGCGGAAATTCTTTCTTCGTTTTCCAATGGATGCTGGTCAATGCCAACGCCTTGCATCCCGCGCAAAGCCCGCTGGACCGACGGATCCGTCGAGAAATCAGGAATGTCCCCTCCGGGAGAAAACCGCGGATGCGCCAAGAGCATCCCTTTTTGATCGGTCATGTACACAAATCCTGAAAGCCCCACATCCACCTGCTTGATCCACTCCAGGATTTTTTCCAGACGGACCTCCAGGACAAGGATACCAATTGCCGCTTCATCATCGCCGAGAATCGGTACGGCAATCGCGACTACATTTCGCTGACGAAACTTTCCTTTGGAATAAGCTCCCGAGACGTAGGGCTTCCAGCCCCGCACGACACCCTCATACCAGTCCAGCGATGAGAAATCCTTTCCCTTCATTCCCATGAGTTTTGGAGCATCCGCCATCTCGATGCCAGCGGTGTCCGTCAAAAGAATCTGATCGACGTACGTAAATTCCTGGGGTACTGTCGCGATGACGCGAATCGCCTCTTCCCAGTCTTCTTTGGCAAGCGCTTGGCGAAATTTGGCTCGACCCGCCATCGATTTGGCCAAGTCCACCACGCGGTCCAACTTTTCCTGCATGCTCACGGCAGAAAGCGAGGCGATGGCTTCGCGGCGCGAAAAAACCAACGCGGTCACTTGTTTTTTCATTTGAAAATAACTAAAAGCAATGACCAAGAGAACCGGGGTAAGCAAAAGGACCCAAGTGATGGAGTAGCGAAACCACGCGCGCGTTCTGGATTGCAAAAGATTGTTGACCATTGAATAAACTACATTAGGCATGTGGGCTTTTGAAGTCAATTAATTAATTCTTCATCCTAACCTTGGGTTTGGTAAGATACTGTCATGAATTTACTTAAATTCCAGCTTCAAAAACGAATCCTCGTCATCGACGGCGCCATGGGCACGATGATTCAGCGCCATAAACCCGACGAGTCTGCCTATCGCGGCGAGCGATTTAAGGATTACCCGACATCCCTCAAAGGAAACAATGACCTGCTGAGCCTGACACAGCCGCAAATGATTGAGTCTATTCACCGTGATTACCTTGCCGCGGGCGCCGACATCATTGAGACCAACACATTTAGCTCCCAGCGCATCTCCATGGCCGATTACCAGATGGAAAACCTTGTCAGGGAGCTGAATCTGGCCGCAGCACTTCTGGCACGAAGAGCCGCGGATGATGTCACCCGGCAAAATCCCTCCAAACCAAGATTCGTCGCTGGTGCTATCGGACCGGCCAATAAAATGGCCTCCCTGTCCCCCGATGTGAACGACCCTGGGTATCGCGCCATTACTTTTGATGAGTTGGTAGCGGCCTATACGGAGCAAGTCAGCGCTCTTGTGGAGGGCGGCGTCGATCTCTTATTGGTAGAAACGGTGTTTGACACCCTCAATTGCAAAGCCGCGTTGTTTGCAATTCGTACGCATTTGGAAAAAATCCAGCGGCAAGATTTACCTGTTCTGGTCTCCGGCACCATCACCGACGCCAGCGGCCGCACACTTTCCGGCCAGACCACCGAAGCTTTTTACAATTCGATACGCCACGCGGGTCTTACGGCCATCGGCCTAAATTGCGCTCTGGGCGCCAAGGAGCTTCGCCCGTATTTGCAAGAGCTCTCCCGCATCGCCGACTGTGCCATCATCGCCTATCCCAATGCAGGACTGCCCAATCAATTCGGTGAATACGACCAAACCGCCAACGACATGGGCGCGCTCATCAAAGACTTCATTCAAAGCGGTTTCATTAATATCATCGGCGGTTGCTGCGGTACCACACCAGACCACATCCGTAAAATTGCACAGGTTGCCGAGAATGCCAAGCCGCGTCCGATTTCTTCCAAAGAACCGCTGACGCGCCTAAGCGGCCTTGAGCCTCTAACGATCCGCCCTGACAGCCTCTTAATCAACGTCGGCGAACGCACCAATGTCACCGGCTCGCCCAAATTTTCCAAATTAATTTTAGCGGGTGACTATGAGGGTGCGCTTTCCATCGCCAAGCAGCAGGTCGAGAGCGGCGCGCAAATCATTGATATCAATTTTGACGAAGGACTTTTGGATTCCCAAGCCGCGATGGTGAAATTTCTCAATCTTGTGGCGGCGGAGCCTGACATTTCACGCGTGCCCATCATGATTGATTCGTCCAAGTGGTCCGTCATTGAGGCGGGCTTAAAATGCGTGCAAGGAAAAGGCGTCGTCAATTCGATCAGTTTAAAAGAAGGCGAAAAATCTTTTTTGGATTATGCCAAAAAAATTCGCCTCTATGGCGCCGCGGTAGTCGTCATGGCGTTTGATGAAAAAGGCCAAGCGGATACAGCCGAGAGAAAAGTAGCTATCTGTTCGCGCTCATACAAACTTCTCACCGAAAAAGCGGACTTCCCTCCGGAAGATATTATTTTTGATCCCAATATCCTGACGGTCGGCACCGGCATGGATGAGCACAACAACTACGCCGTTGAATTCATCAATGCGGCTCAAGAAATCAAACGCCTTTTCCCTCTCTGCCATATTTCCGGAGGCGTCAGCAACCTTTCCTTTTCATTCCGCGGGGTAAATAAAGTCCGCGAAGCCATTCACTCGGTTTTTTTATACCACGCCATGAAAGCCGGGATGGACATGGCGATCGTCAATCCGGGGCTGCTCACCATTTATGATCAGATCCCTAAAGACTTGTTGGAATTATCCGAGGATTTGGTGCTTAACCGGCGGCCAGATGCTACCGAGAGGATTTTAAAATATGCTGATTCCTGCAAAGAAGAAAAAAAGGAGACGGGCTTAAAATACGAATCCTGGCGCAAAGGCAGCGTCGAAGAACGCCTCTCACATGCACTGGTCCAAGGCATCACCGATTACATCGACCTAGACATTGAAGAGGCGCGGCAAAAATACGATCGCCCATTAAGCGTCATCGAAGGACCGCTGATGGCCGGCATGAATGTCGTCGGCGATTTGTTTGGCGCGGGGAAAATGTTTTTGCCTCAAGTGGTCAAAAGTGCGCGCGTCATGAAAAAAGCGGTCGCTTACCTGACACCCTTCATTGAAAAAGAAAAAGAGGCCACCGGCCGCTCGTCGGCTGGGAAAATTGTCATGGCCACGGTCCGCGGCGACGTCCATGATATCGGTAAAAATATCGTCGGGGTCGTACTCGGCTGCAACAACTACGAGATAGTGGATCTAGGTGTCATGGTGCCTTGCGAAAAAATTCTCCAGACCGCTAAAGAGGTGAAGGCGGACATCATCGGCCTTTCGGGTCTCATCACGCCCTCCTTGGACGAAATGGTATTTGTCGCCAGCCAAATGAAAAAAGAAGGTTTCGATCTCCCTCTTCTTATCGGTGGAGCGACCACTTCACCCACGCACACAGCGGTCCGCATTGAGCCGCAATACGACCACCCCGTGATCCACGTCCTAGATGCCTCGCGTTGCGTCGGGGTCGTCAGTAAATTGCTAAACCCTACTCAAAAAAATAAATTTATCGAAGAAAAAAAAGCTGAGTATGCGGCGATCCGAGAAGAGCAGAAAAATAAAAAATCTCAAGCGCGCTATGTCCCCATCGCCAGAGCTCGGGCGAATAAGCTAGTGATTGATTGGAAAAATACTCCCATCGCTAAACCCTCCTTCATCGGCGTCAAGGCTTTCAACCGATATCCTTTACGTGAAATCGTCGACGCTATCGACTGGTCACCCTTTTTCCATACCTGGGAGCTCCGCGGCCGCTATCCACAAATATTTCAAGATGCCGTTGTCGGTAATACCGCCAAAAAACTTTTTGACGACGCGCTGGTCCTGCTCAAACGGATTGTTGCCAACAACGAACTCGAAGCTCACGGCGTGATTTTTATCTATCCGGCTAATAGCGTCGGTGACGATATTGAAATCTATGAGGATGAAAGTCGTAAAAAAGTCCTCGCTCGCTTTCACACCTTGCGCCAGCAGATCCTCAAAGAGATCGGCGATCCCAACCTGGCGCTGGCCGATTTTATCGCGCCCAAAGATTCGGGTGTAGCTGATTACTTTGGCGGCTTCGCGGTGACCGGCGGGATCGGACTTGAGAAAATAGTAAAAGTATTTGAGAAAGACTTGGACGACTACCACTCTATCATGGCTAAAGCTCTCGCCGACCGTCTGGCCGAAGCTTTTGCTGAGCGCCTTCACCAGATGGTCCGTAAATACCACTGGGGTTACGCGCCCAACGAAGACTTGACCAATGAGGACCTGATTCGCGAACGCTACCAAGGGATCCGCCCTGCCCCGGGTTACCCCGCCGGACCGGACCACACGGAAAAGATTACTTTATTTCAATTACTGGACGCTGAAAAAAATGCCTCAATTAAGCTCACCGAAAGCTGCGCCATGATCCCCGGAGCCGCCGTGAGCGGTTTTTATTTGGCCAATCCCCAGTCGCGTTATTTTGCCGTGGGAAAAGTTGAAAGAGACCAGGTGGAAGATTACGCGCGGCGCAAGGAGATGGATTTAAAAACTACGGAAAAATGGCTCGGACCTAATCTCAATTATGAACCTTGAAGTACTCCACACTCCATGTCATTCCCGAAAGTTTTTATCGGGAATCAAACCTATACATGATCCCCGATAAAAAATTTCGGGGATGACACAAATCACACAAATCAATTAAAGCTCTGATTTTTCCAGTGATCATCCAATAAGCGCCGGATATCCCCTTCGGCCGAGCGCATCACCTGCCCCGCCACAAAGATCAGAATAGAAAATTGCCAGCAGTCTTCGGGGCCGACAATCAGCCCGGAGTGGACATTTTCATGCCGCTGAAGCAGCGCCTTATGATCCTCGATGGCTTTGGACAAACTGCCAGCCTGGACCTCCATTGAAGAGGTGACATTATTGTATTTCATCGACGGAAATGAAACGCCTCGGACGAGAAAAAAATTGGTCAAGGTGTCTTCGTTGAATTGCATCTCTTTTTCGAAATCAAATCCTTCAAAGTGCGGCATCTGATAAGGCATGATGAGCGCAGGCTTCTCAACGACGACCTCGCCTTTACGTACCACCGTATCCCCTTGATTAATCGAGGACTCCGAAAGGCAAATATAAGGAAGGTGTGTTGCCGCATTCGAAAGCAGCGGCTGCACGCGCGGACGCACGATCTCAGTCTTCTTTAGCGCTTTTTCCCAGAAATCTTGAATGCTCATAGCGATTGATATTCCAACACCGGTGTTAATTTTTTATCTCTTAGCATTTCGCTGTGTCCATCCCAACGATCTAAATCTGCAAAAAGAAGCTTCATCTCCAAAACCAATTTTTTCGTATTCAACCCCAGACCTTCGGGTCTGTATTTTTCAAGATACGATACCGCCGTCCGGTAAAGGCCTCGCGCACCCGAAAGAATCCCACGGTCCCACTGGTAAATAGCCGCCGCCGCCTGAATGACGCCTTTGTACAAGTCCCGATTCGGGTCATTTTCCGGGACTTCCAACCACAAATCCTCTATCACTTCGTGGCACTCAAAATACTCCCCGTGGTTAAAAAGTTCAAGCCCTTTTAAAAAGCGTTCATCAGGCCGCATGGTTTCTTAAATATTCAAAACCATAAATGCCTGTGTTGTGCCCATCACTCCACTGAATATGCAACGCATAGCGGCCGACCTTGCTAATCGCTGACGCTTTGACATCCGTCGGTACCGTCTGGGGGTTTAGTGTCCGCTGACCGCTGATTTCATTGACGCATCCCGCACAGGGACAAAGAAGCCGAAGCTCACGCGGGACAAAACGGCTGGATTTTCCATCATTCCACAAAATAGAAATCTCGCTGCCCCCTGCCGGGCTTATTTCAAGTGGGGCTATTTTTTTATCGCCCTGGGTGCGGCGAAGCTCCAATTGCTTGAGAAGATTGCCCGCAATCTCAGTAAACTGTCTGGCGGATGGGCTGTCGGGGTCCGCATAAACCAGCGGATCTCCCTGATCGGAGGATGCGCTAATCGCTTTGACCAAAGGAATGGATCCTAAAAATGGGGTCTCAAGGCGTTTCGCCGCGTTTTCCGTGCCGCCCTTGCCAAAAATTTCTTCACTCTCGCCACAATGGCCGCAAATATAGTGGCTCATATTTTCAATGATGCCCAAAACCGGCGTATTCAATTTATCAAACATCACAATCGCCTTCTGTGCCACATTCCACGCCACTTCCTGCGGCGTCGAGACAATCACCGCTCCGGTGAGCGAAATCGATTGGCAAAGCGACAACTGCACATCCCCCGTCCCCGGCGGAAGATCGACCACTAGATAATCCAGCTCCCCCCAATCCACGACAGACAGAAAATCCTGTATCATTTTATTAAGCATCGGCCCGCGCCAAATCACCGCCTCATTTGGCGGCATAAAAAATCCCATCGAGATCACTTTGATCCCATACTTTTCAACTGGCAGGACGCGACCATCCTTAGACTCGGGCTTGGCCGTAATTCCCAACAAGGTTGGAATGCTCGGGCCGTAAACATCGGCATCCATGAGACCAACCTTCGCCCCCGCCTTTGCCAATGCCAGCGCCAGATTAGCACTCACGGTAGACTTTCCGACGCCGCCTTTGCCGCTGGCAACGGGAATGATATTTTTAACGTTGGGTAGATTCATAATCCCTCCTCATTTACCGGGAATCCCGGTACTTTATCAAATTACCGGCATTCCCGGTAAATTAACGGGAATTGACGCCCAGTCCGTAGAGCCGCGGCTCGGCGCGGAAGATAAGCTCGATTGTTTTTTTGGAGAGAAGCAGCTTAGCAAAATTTTTCCCACCGTCACGCCGCAAAAGCTTATCCGCGGCGAAAACCATTCCCCACCGAATGAAAGATGTCACATTTTTGATTAAAAGCAGTGACTTCAGCAATACCACACCGGAAAGCCCATAATATTTTTTAGTGAAATAAATCTGGCTGTGACGGTATTCTACCAGCACGTTGAGAATATTTTTTTTCGCAGAAACGCCGCCATAATGAACAATCGTGATATCAGAATTAAAATGAATCTTCCACCCCGCACGGCGAATACGTTCGCACAGGTCAATATCCTCAAAATACATGAAAAAATGTGGATCCAGAAGGCCCGCCCCAAATACCGCCTCGCGCCTCACCAAAAGGCAGGAGCCGGAAACCCAATCCACTTCATTAGAACCGGCATATTTTTCCTCCAGATAATCGCGGATACGAAAATCATCCAAGGACAGACGGTGATGGAGAACTTTACGAAATATCTCAGAGACAAATGTCGGGAACGCCCCCCACGAAAGCTGCAGCTTTCCATGTCCATCCAACTGCCGGGGCCCCAGCGCGCCAATACTCGCATCCGACTCCAGATGCGCCAGCATCCGGTCAAGAGCGTTATCTAAGATCTTGGTATCACTGTTTAAAAGAAGAATATATTGACCACGTGCGTTATTGATGCCAAGGTTCTTGGCACGAGCAAAACCCAGGTTCTCGCCTGTCTCGATGCTGACCACCTCGGGAAAGCGCGAACGGATCTCGTCCACGCTACCGTCTCGGGAACCATTGTCGATCAGGATGATCTCAAAAGGAAAGGTGGACCGGTTACGATACAGGGATTCTACGCACTGAATCGTATGAATTGGTGTTTCAAAGTTGACGATAACGACGCTGAGAAAAGGGTTCATTTTGGAAATTATTATACTAAACTTTTTTCGTATTGAGGGATCAAAATATCCCATCGCCAGCGATTCACGGCCTCCGCGCGCGCAGACAGAGCCATGGGACATGACACCGCGTCCTCCACCAAAAGAACTTCAAGATAACGAACCCAGAGATCTACATTGCGGGGTACAAGAAACCCTTTTTTTTCGTGCAAAACAGTTTCTTTGAAACCTCCTTCCTCCACCGCGATGACCGGTACTCCACAGGCTGCGGCTTCCAAAGGCACAAGCCCAAACGGCTCGTGATGCGCCGAGCAAAGCACAACACGGCTCTGCCCGTAAAGCATACGCAGATCCTCATCACTGACCCGGGAGCGAATCTCAAGGCTCACTCTCCCCAGCTGGGCTTGTGCCTCCAAAGCTTTCAGAGCCTCGTCGTTCGCCTGGTCGCAGACAATAACAAGAGACGGCCGAATTTTATCAGTCACACGCGAAACGACTCGAATCGCAAAATCATGCGCCTTGCTGACGTCGAGACGGCCTACGGACAAAACCTGGCTTTTGACGGCAATGGAAGTATCTGGCTGAAAAAAAACGGTGTCCACCCCCTGATAGAGAGTTTGGGCCTCAAATCCGTAAACAGCGCGCGCCCACGCAGAACTATATCGTGAGTTGGCAAAAATTTTCCCGGCGGCACGAGCGCTTTTTTTATCCTGTTTTTTTATAAAATAATGAGCAGGTGCCTTGAATAATCTTCTAAGCTGATCCGAGGCTTTAAGCGGTGGTCCCAAAAATCGCGAGTCTCCTCCAGTCCCCGGAGCTAATGCCTCATAAGCGCGAATGCGCAGAGGTTCCTGCATATAAAAAATAGCAGGTTGCCGCAGCAATTGTAAAATAGGGGGCGATCCAAAAAACCGGCATTTTTCGACCCAAACCCGATCTACGCCGCGGGTCCTTATTTTTTCTGCCAGACGACGCGAAGCTCTCAAATAGGATGCGAAACGTCCGACGCCCTCAAACCTCAGGGGCTCAATAAATACAGGCGCTACGGCCTCCAACGGGAACATTTCACGTTCTGCTGTGGAAAAAGTAAATACTTCCACTGAGTGCCCCAGTTTCTTAAAAATCAGGATTTTCTCCCGGAGCGCCCGCAAAGCGCCACCTGAAGGCAGGTGATGAAAAACAGCCAACCTCACCGCAATCCCGCCAAAAAACGACGCACATTCCGTTCATCACGATCAAAATCAACAAGATCACGGAAACGCTGATACAAGGCTTTACTCATCCTCTCAAGGCGCTCGGGCTCGCCAAAATGACGGATTTTTTTCGCCAAGCCTTCCGCCGAAAGACCGTCCACATCGATACAAGTGACGCCATCCTCGATAAATTTTCCAAAACGAAGTTTGCGGTATTGGTTTTTTGAAATAATTACGGGTCTGCCGAGCGCGGCGGCATTGTGTAACACATGGCCGTAACCGTCTTCGTGTTTCAAGTGCCAGATAAAATCAGCTTCTTTCATTTTATCGGCGACATCCGCCGTGCGCGCGATGCTCCCCGTTTCGTTACCCGCGCCGTAAGATTCCATGCGGTGCTGCGGTAAAAATGATTTGACGGCATTAAAATATTCCGCGTTGCTCATATAGTGAGTCAGATTCACGATGAGCCGGTTGTTCCGCGGCGGCTCATATTTAAATACACCCAGGTCAAACTCCTGATTGTAACTGACCGAACGGATCCAAAACGGGATTTTCCTCTGAGTAGAGTTCAACACATTTTTTACCGACTGAAAATGAAATTCTTGAAAATTGTTGCCCATTTGAAAAATAAGCTTCGAAGCTGGCTGGTACTTTTGAATCAGCTCACCGTAAGATTCCGCATGAACCGGCATGGAAGCTACCAGAAAAGCGACTGGCAACTGTTTGAACGTTTCCAATGCCACGCCACGCTCATAGATGCCCTTGGTGGAATCCCAATGATAATGCAACCGTGGATCCGGCTTCTCGATTCCCGAGCCCGTCATAAGAAATTCTTTCGAATGGGCGGTTTTATCAGCGCGCGCCAAACCGAGATAACTCTCCGCAGTTGCAGGATGAGGATAAACATTCCAATAGCCCTTTTCATACCATTCCAAACCCATCGGGTAAACAACCTTGTAGCCGAGGCGCTTGCCGAAAAGAAGCTCCAGTGAATAAGTCAGTTGTGCGTGGTGGTTGTCGATAAGAACGAACATTTTATTTTAAAGTTTCAAAAAATTTTTTCACTTTTTCTCCGTCCGATAAAAAATCCACAAACTCCTCAAAACGTTCGCGAATGGCCCGGCTCATTTTTTCAAGCCTTTCGGGGTCCCCACAATGCCTGATCTTTTCTGATAGCGTTTTGGTATCCAGACCATCCACCACCACGCACGTTTTCCCATCCTCGATGAATTTTCCGAAACGGAGTTTTTCATAGGTTTTTTTTGAGAGGATCACCGGGCGGCCCAGCGCTGCCGCGTTATGCAGCACATGGCCATAGCCATCCCCGTCTTTTTTCACATGCCACACAAAATCACACTCCTTCATTTTTTCCGCCACCAAGGCAGTTTTGGTCAGGACCCCAGAAACATTCCCGCTCCCGTAGGTTTCAAACCGGTAATCCGGCAGATACTCTCCTAGTAGATTCGTCGACACAGAACCTTCCTTAAAATCTGCCAGATAATTGATAAAAGACATGATTTTTTTGGAATGAGCTGGCGGCGTATAAGAAAAAATTTTTTCGTCGAATTCTTGAGAATAGCTCACGTTGTGGATTCCCGCCGGAATGATCCTGTCTGTTGAATTTAAAATATTTTCTACTCCCAAAAAATCGAATTCTTCGAACATGTTTCCCATTTGAAAAACAAGTTTTGCGAACGGCTTATACTGATCCACAAGCCTGGAAAAAGGCTTCACATGCGATGGGACCGAAGCGATCACGATTTCAAACGGCATTTTTAAAAACTCCTCAAAAGAGACCGTTCTTTGATAAACATCATTGCAAATATCGGGACAATACCGTATCTGTGGATCCACAAGCTCTTCCCTTGAAGCCGTTTTAATAGACTTCTCGCTCCGCACAGCCTCGTCCGCGCGATTCATCTCCAAAAAATTGCCGACGGCCGTATTTTTTGAAAAAACCCTGAAAAATCCTTTCTCATGCCATTCCCTGCCTATCGGATAAACCACGCGATGACCAAGCCGCTTGCCTAAAAGCAACTCCAGCGAATGCGCCAGAGCCGGATGATGGTTGTCGACAAAGATATTCATCTCAATCTTTCGATAAATTTTTTTATTTTTTTGGCTTCGTAGTCAAAATTAACATGTTCCTTAAAAATATCCCTGGCGCTTTCACACATTTTTTTATTTTCCTGGGGCCTCAAAAAAAACTCTATCTTCCGAATGTCTTTTTCGAGATTCCCCTCGATCATGACACAGGTTTTGCGGTCTTTCAACAGCAATCCAGCTGTTTTTCCCTTATAATCAGCGGGTCGACAAATAACCGGACGTCCGGAGGCATAGAGTTGATGAATCAGAAAACCATACCCATCGGCGCCTTTCGCGTGCCAGGCAATATTTGTCTGCCGCATCAACCGGCTTATCTCCTCATGATCCGCAGGCTCTCCGTCATTCGCGGAAAGATCGGGCATTTGATAGTTGTCACCGTAATGGCCAAAGATCGTTTTCCATAAAACCTGACCCTTTTTAAGCTCCACTCCGGGAGGAGGAGTTCCAAGGCCATGTATATAAAAATCGGCCTTTTGCGAAAGTTTTTGTTTATGGCTCCAAAACAAAGACGGGTCACTATGCGCGGCGTCATGATAGATCCCGTTCAAAAAAGTCCGGATAACCGGCCTTAGGGGTTGTGCGGGAGCGCTCCACCGATAAAGAGCCAGGTCAAATTCCGGATGAAAAAAAACAGAGTGATTTTTTTTATTCACCTTCTCAAAAACTGCCAAATTCGCGCAAAGTAAATTAATATCGTCGCTGTGAGGATACTCTCCTTCATTACCAAGGTAGCGGATCCATTTCGCTTGAGGCCGGAGATCCCGATGAAATCTGAAAAAAGACTCCCGATTTTCAGGCGCAGTCGACACAACTAAATCAATTTTACCAGCGGCTTCTTCAAGGGTGATCCAAGACCATTCTCTGGAATCCTCTCCGTGCGGATAATGCGAAGGCGCGCCTTTGGGCAGATCCCTCAAATACCCCTTATGAAAAGGTTCCTGAGTCAAGCAGCCCCGCCCATAAGATTCTTCGGGATGAAAAAAATATCCGCGATCCTGCCAATCCTGCCCCAAAGGTCTAAAAAAATGAAAACCAAAGCGTTTTTCAAACAAAACTCTCAGAGATCTGAAAAGATCTGTATGATGAAAATCGCAAAGAACATTCATAATTTCAGCTGACACTCTTGAAAAAAGATTTCCATTGTTCTAAAATTCCCTTTTTTCCAAAAATTTCGGCCGCTTTTTGGCGGCCTTTCGATCCAATCTCTCTTGCAAAATCGGTATCAGAAATAATTTTTTTTAAATACTTTTCCACCAAAGAAATATCGTCGGAATAAAACCCGTTTACCCCCTGCTCGATCAGCTCCGGAACCTCATAAGTATTGAAACGAGGGCCTAGCGAAACCACGGGTATCCCTGTCATCCACGCTTCTATGAAATTAAGCGTATAAGTAGCAGGACGCGTCCCGACATAAAAATAAACGCGATGATCGCGATAAGCTTTTTTAAGATCTTCATAATCCAATATACGCGAAGCTCCTTGGCGCCCCAAAAAATTATCGTTTCCGGGCCCATAAAGAACATGGGGAATATCATTTGTCGCCCGCCGGTAGGCCGTAGGATTGCAACACTCACTGTCCCGATCAATAAAACGGCAGGCCGTCATCACGGAGGGATCGGAGCCATTCCAACCCTTCCATTCATCCGGGTCTTTATAAAAACGTACCGTATGGCGGATAGAAAATATTGAAAACCTCCGGTTCTCAAATGGTGAATAACCGAGCATCACCATTCCCTGGTCCACAAAAGGCTTTAAACGGATCTCTGTCCCGTCATCGGATTGACCGATCAAGCGACAAACAACCCGGCTGTGTTTCACGGCTTCCCAGTTATCCAGGATCCAGTCGTTCCGCGAGACAAAAAAAACCGCATCGAAATGATCGACGAAGCTTTTTTCGACCCTGCCGTGTTCTGTCAGAAGTTGTTGGGCTCTCTGGATAGAGCCGGGATCCACAAACGCTGCTTCAGATAAAACCGGTGGCAAGAAAGGCCGTGTGTACCCCGTAGTCTCCCCGATAACACAAACAGAATGTCCCAGTTCGGCAAGGATGCGTTGTTCATCATAAGCTAGTGCTTCGTGACAACTCAAGTATAAAAGCTTCATTAATAAAAAAATTTCATGAAGCCAAGCGCAGATGCGCCGTGTGGCTAAAATCAGGCGCTGCTTTTTGAAATACCGTAAATCCGCGCGGCGTGCGAAAAGTGAACGTCTGTAATGAATGATCTTTCATCCATACGCCTATTTTTTCTCGAAAGTCCGCCCAATGGCCCTGCGCGGCGTCACGGCCGAGATTCGGATGAAGATCGTGAATAAAAATAAACCCCCCTGGTTTAAGGCGAGGGTAGAAATTCACAAACTCGTCAAAACGGTGCTGAGGTTCGCTGTCGAGAAACAAAAGATCCACTTGCCCTTCGAGTTTATATTCTAATGAACTTTGCTTCAAACAAGTGA
Source organism: Candidatus Omnitrophota bacterium (assembly GCA_945877765.1). Lineage (GTDB taxonomy): Bacteria > Omnitrophota > Gorgyraeia > 2-02-FULL-51-18 > 2-02-FULL-51-18 > CAMDWQ01. The sequence goes on from CAMDWQ010000017.1 coordinate 25,505, forward strand.
TCCGACCCTGAACATCCATCTCGGCCCATAAGGCCGCCGCCTCATTGATATTTTCCTGAAAAAGCTCCAAAGTTAAAAGATGGCCCTTCTTGTTCTCTTCCAAAGCCTTCGCCATATACATCGAAGAAATACCTTTGTGGGTACCTGTCTCGAGGATGCGGGACGGCTTTGTCATGCGTACAAAACCGTACAAAAATTCCCCCGTCTCAGTCTCGACCCCGCCCGAATTGAACATGGAGTATTCCTGGCGCCCCGGGGTGCATTCGGGTTCAATTTTTAAAAGTTTCGAGCGGGATAGAAACAACCGCGTAATGTTCGAGAGGTTTTTGTTTCTAAAAAAAATTGTTTTAAACACATGACCCCCTTAGCGCGGTTTTCATTTTAAGAAATTATTCCAAACTGACCAGACAGCTTCTTTTCCAAAAATCTCAATCGCTTTTTTTCTTCCTTCAAGGCTTACGGCCTTCGCGTAATCGTGATCGTTCAAAAGATCGCTGAATATCTGTTCAAGTTCCAGCGGATCGTCTGAATAAAAACCGTCCTTGCCGTGAGAAATTAGATCCGGTCCTTCATAAAGCGCGTGCCCCAGAAGCTGTGGATCGTTTCCGCGCTCAGGCCCCAAGGCCACCAGCGGGATCCCCGTCATCCACGCTTCAATGAAATTCAGTGTATAACTCGTCGGATAAGTTCCCAGATAAAAATAAGCGCGGTGGCGTCTAAAAGCTTCGAGCATTTGATCGAAACTCAGGGCGCCTTTGGCCCAGGGTTCCCCGATTGTTTCGTTGTGCGGACCAAAAAGCGTATGAGGAAGATTTTGCATCGCCCGCCGGTAAAAAGCGTAGTTGCATTCGCGGCCGCGGTTTTTCATGCTTTGTGTCAGATTGATCACCCGCATGATATTCCCTATCCAGCCGCCATAAACATCCGCTTCCTTATAAAAACGGATGATCGCGTCTTCGCCCGCATATCCGGGGATGGTCATTTCCTTGGCGGAATACCGGATGATCTGCAGTCCCTTTTTCCTGAACGGCGCGATCGCTTTTTCCGTCACATAGCTGTTCTGGCCGATGGTGCGCAGGATCACCCGCTTTTTTTTGAGAACTTCCCAGTTATTACTGATCCAGTGCGGCAGTGACATCACGATCACGGTATCGAACGGCTCGACCATTTCTTCGGTGAGGTGATCTTTGTTTGTCCGGAGAGCAATTTCTAAAATTTTTTTATCTTGATTTAAATTTGGGATGGCCGGCCGAAGCCCGTCTCCCTGGTTCTCAGGATTCATATAAGCACCGTGCGAAAAAACGTCATGACCCATTTCCAGAAGAAGCTTCACTTCGTCGTATTCAAGAATCGAATGGCAAGACAGGTAAAGGATCTTCATCAGCCGTTGATCACTTTCTCTCCTCTTAAAAAAAGAGTCTGATTGAAATCCGGAGCTGTTTTTTGAAAAACCGTAAAACCTCTGGGGGTGAAAAAACTGAATGTCTGCAAAGAATGATCTAGGATGTGCTCCCCAAACTTCTCACGAAAATCACCGTAAGGCCAATTACGCATACCATTCACTACCACATCTGACAAGCCAAGATTGGGATGAAGATCGTGAATAAAAATAAACCCCCCAGGCTTGAGGTGGGGATAAAAATTTACAAACTCGTCAAATCGGTATTGCGGCTCGCTATCAAGAAATAGAATGTCGAACATTCCCTCCGGACGGTAACTCAGCGAGTCCTGTTTTAAACAGGTGGCAAAAGAATCCACGCCGGTATCCCGCCAAAGCGCTCGGGATGCTTTGATGTTTTCATCGAATATTTCAAGCGTCCAGATATGCCCTTTCGCGTTTTCCTTAAGGGCGGCTGCCATGTAAAGCGTAGAAATGCCCCGGTGTGTCCCCGTCTCAAGAATGCAGTCGGGCTTCGTGAGGCGGACAAAACCATATAAAAATTCCCCAACCTCAACCTCCACCCCTCCCGAATTGAACATCGAATAATCGGAAAATCCCGGAGAAACCTCAGGCTGCGCTTTTAAATACCGGCTATTTCGAAGAAAACCTCTGGTGGGCTCACTATTCATCGGCGCCTTATCCAAACACTTTGCTGCCAATCATAAAGACAGATCCAGCCATGTTCCGCCATATAAAATTTCACAAGCTTTGGCTTCCCTCCGCCAGGAAGGCCGCTATCATCCAATAGAACTATCGAATTCACACCCAAGCGAGATTCGATGGCTTTGAATTCGCTCAAACAATGTTCCTGGGAAAGCCTCTGGTTCTCCACGTTCTTTAAATCATAATCATAACTGTCCAAATACAAAAGATCAGGAGTTTCTGTCATTTTTTCCAAAAAAACAACCGAGTCGGAAAGAACGTACTGGATTTGAGCGGAAAATAATTTGGTTACGTTCCTACAAACTTCTAAAGCGTGCGCATCGATATCCACCGTGATCAGCCTGCCGCCATAATGATTCACATATTCTCCGAAAATAGAGGTCGACATTCCGGCCCCCAAGTCCTCCTTGTGGCGTTGGCAGCCGGTCTCAACGATAAGCGGATTCACATGATCCTGAAACAAAATATTCAGCACCATTTGAAACGAGTGGTACCGGAAATTGGCGCCTCCGTAATAATATTTTTTGCAAAACCAGGCCGGACAATTTTCACTTTTATGAAAAACGAATTCTTCTAGATTTAGAACCTTTTGCATCCGGCATTCTCCTTTTTTTTTGAAAAATGATCCTTCTGTATCCGCCTAAAAAATTCCAAGGTTTCACGCTGGAAACGGTCGACATTGAAGCGTTCGCTGCGGATGCGCGCAGCGTCCGAAAGACGGCTCCTCAGATCGGGCTGTTCAACAAGTTTGTGTGTAGAGTTACAAAGCGACTTGACGTTATCGAACAAAAAACCGGAAATCCCCTGCTCCACGATCTCCCTTTGCCCACCCTTGTTGATCACGACAGGGACACATCCGTTCTGCATCGCTTCGGCCGTCGCCATCCCAAAGTGTTCTATTTTTTCCGGAATATTCGTATCCAGACCACACGCGTGCCAAAAAATTGAGGCACTGGCATAAAGTTCCCGGATTTTGGAAGCGGGTAGATTTTCCAGAATCTCCACACGGCCGACCGTGGAAGCGCGCCTCTTGACGACACGCAAATAAGGGTTCCGCCCAAAAGTCCCGCCTGCCAAAACCAGTTTCCATCCCGTCATCTGCGAAGGAGCTTCACGGCACAATTGGTCGAACGCATTAATAAGTTCCAATTGCTTCTTGGATCCGGTTTGGTCGAATCTCGCCACTGAAAGGATCACCGGTTTTTTAGGGACAGAAACACCTTTCATATCTACCGGCGGATAAAGATGGGCGCTTGGCCGCATCCCCCAGCGCTTTTTCAGCCACCCGATAGTGTAAAGGCTATTGGCGATGATATAAGTGTAATCGTCAACGCTGAAAAAACGTGTCCGCTTCGAATCCGGAAAGTGGCAAAGAAAAATGGAAGCCACCGACAAAGGCTTGACCTTCGTCAGCATGTTCACATTCATAAAAATATCATATTGCCGGCTCTCTTTCGAAACCGCGTCAAACGGGTTTGGGCCAAAACGCGGGATCGCTCCTTGATCGATCAGATCACGCCCGGGCTTCTCATAAAAAGGGATACGAACGATCCTGGCGCCGCAACAGCTCAAATCCAACCCGTACCATTCCTCCAGTTTCTTAGTAGAAAAGGGTTTGTTCGCGATGAATGTAACATCGTATTCTTCCTGCAGAGCGGCCGCCATCGTGCAGGCGTACTTCTGGCCTCCCCCCGGAGTGTGTAACGCGTGGTCATAGATACCGATTGATAATTTTCTCGAATATCCCTGAAGCGCTTCAACCTCCGATAAAATCAATAAAAAGCGGTCCTCTCCGAAAACTTCGCGGAGGGCCGTCGAAACTTCAGGCAAATACTCTCTGATCTCAGTGAGGCTGTTCGCATCCAGACACCTTTTGATTAACCGGGCGGCATTGGTCCGCGCGGCCGCTTCGTCGACCGGAGAAAAAAAACCGGGATGTTTTCGGATCGCTCCCGCCAATGCCGCCGGATGTCCCGACGCTAAATACCGAAACCGCTCAAGGTCGAACTCTTGCCCGTTTTGCTTCGCGAATCGTTTCACTTCAAGCGGCAGTTTAGGCTCCGCTGGATCCCTATCGAGTAAAAATAAAACGCGCCACCCCTTTTTACGGCAGCGAAGCAAAAACTCGACCTCTCCGAAATATTTAAAATCCGCATCGGGACCGCCTGTTTCATTCAAACATTGATTGCGGAATAGCCGGGGACATCCCGAAACAATTTCCAGATTTTCCGTTTCCTCAAAAAAAGCCAGGCCTTGCTCTTTGAATCTCAGATCGGTTTTTCCGGAATGTAGCAATGTTTCATCGGTATGCCTGAACTGAAAGAAAGGCACACACACAACTACCCCGACCTTCTGCTGATCCGATAAAATTCGGAGTGCCTGCTCATGCCAAATTTGTGAGACGGAGGGACCTGATAGGGTCAACTCAAGGTTGTTCAGACCCATCGAAGGCGAAACAACTGTCATTTTTAGGAAGCCCGCAAACCGTTAATTTTGTTGTTGCCGCGCTCAGAAATTTCTGCCTGCTGTTTAAGCAGGCTGTTTTCGGCTTCTATTTCGGCCGACCGCAAACGAAAGGTGCTGAATTCAGCGTAAAGTTTCAAAATATCCCCCAATGCATGGTTCAACAAACGATTCATCACCTTGAGTTCTTCAACCAAATTTTCATTGAAATCAATCTGCGGCTGCAACAGCATCGAACTGAAAGGCCGCGTAAGCTTTAAAAATAACTTTTTGGCCCAAGTGATGGGTTTTCCAATAAACGCTCGCGGTGAAGGCACCGGATCGGCCGGCATAGTGACACAAGCGGTGTAAACCGTCCGCATAAGCTCTTCAAGTTCCCCCTGAAGTTCCGCAAGAGAATAATCCGTTTCCGACTTTTTTTCTGAAAGAAAAAACGGTACCGCTTCCGAGTTTTTTTGTCCATCCCCCCTGCGGATATCAAAAAGAATGCGCTTGATTTCTGACTCACGGAATTGGAGATCCTCCTGATCAGGCCCATTCATTAGAGTTTTTCCCCAGATAAAACCATTTCTGGTTTTTTTGTACCTCTGTCTCTATCCACCAATTTAGTCAGATCAATCACGGAGTCCATCTTATCCAACACCGATTGATGATGTGACACCACAATCACCGTCATCTTAGGAAAACAGACTTTCATCTCAGAAACAATTTTGTCTTCAGTTTCTTTGTCAACAGAACCAAATGCTTCATCCATCACAAGAATTCGGGGCTGGCGCAATAACGCGCGCGCGATGCAAAGACGCTGGCGCTGGCCCTGGGAAACGTTCAACCCCGCTTCGCCGCAAGTCGCGTCATACCCGTCGGGGAAACCCAGGATCTGGTCATGAATGCCGGCGATTTTAGCCGCTGTCTCAATTTCTTCGCGTGTCGCGTCTTCCTTGTCGTAGGCGATGCACTTCCAAATTGGATCTCTCGTCAAAAAACTGTGTTGCAAAACCACACTGATCTGCTCGCGCAGAGAACGGAACTTAATTTTTTTAAGGTCATGCCCATCAATCAAGATCTTACCCTTATCAGGATCATACACACGCAAGATCAGGTTGAGAAGTGTGGTCTTTCCGTATCCAGACGGCGCCTTGATCCCCGTCCATTGCTGTCCTTTGATCGTGAGGCTCAGATTTTCAAGGACCGGCGTTCCTTCCAGGTAAGAAAAGTAGATGCCTTCTGCCGTGATGCTACCCTCCTCAAAAACTACTTCCTTGGAACTAGAAGATTCTGTGATGGTGGGCCGCAACTGAAGAAATTCCGTAAATACATTCACGGAAACGGACATGCGCCCCAACCGCGGGACATAATCAATAAGCCGTCCGTTGACCTCTAAAAATTGCATCGTGTAAAGCACGCTGGCCGTCATCTGCCCCAGCGAAAGGCTTCCTTTGGCCACCAGGTAGGACGCAAACAGGACCGGCAGACCGTCGAGAATTTTTCTGAGAATACCCGAAGCCCAGCCGAAATAAAGAGCGAATTTCTGATTGCCTGACCAGAGGCTAGAGAGGCTTCTGAGCGCTTTTGAAAATTTATTCACGTGGTATTCTTCGCTGCGGAATGTTTTCACCAAGTCGATGTTGCCGATCGAATCCGCCAATTCTTTGGAATAAACAAGACCCGCCTCGCGCTCAACTTTCGCGACTTCGCGATTACGTCGGGCCAAGATGGTGGCCTGAAGCGCGTACAACGGTGGCGATAGGAGCGCAATCAAACCCAACCGCCAGTCAATCACAAAAACTACGATCAATTTGACCACCGCCGTCAAGGCGGTAACCGTAATCAGTAGTGTCAAGTTCTATGGACACTTTCAAGAGTGTCTGTAAATAAAATCTTTCTTGGTTTAGCCTTTTTTGGTGGTTGTTCCTGCCTTTGTTTAGAAAGCTCTTGTATGATACCAAAGACCCAGAGATTTAAGGCTTTAATGGACTGG
>CAMDWQ010000018.1 GCA_945877765.1 Candidatus Omnitrophota bacterium
GCATTCTTTCTCATGGGGCGTATTCTCCTCTGGTTTTGGGTGCTTTCCGGCACCCTGGGTTTTTTCTTCTACCAGAAGAATACGCTTCTTTTTATTTCAATGCCAAGAAATTCCTAGATTCCCAGCCCACAACATTCGAGTATATCTCCCATTAGGGCATTGGGCTAGTTTTGTGGAAGTGGGTAGTAAGATTGCTAATGCCATTGGTGATGAGGATGATTTTATTGAAAATTGGAAGTATCTTGCTCTCATGCTACTTCAGAGGTCGCAGAAGTCCGATGAAGATTTAGGCGCCGCCCGCCTGGCGGAAGAAACGGTCGGAGAATCGAGGGTTGAGGGCAGAGAACCGAATGCCGCCCGGTTGGCGGGATCAACTGTATCCGAACCCAAAATCTCACCCCTTATTTCTATATACGCTCTTCCTCAGCCCACTCTCCGCGGCCTTCCCATCGACCAAAACGATCGTCTTAACTTCACTCTACAAGCACACGATGCCCGAGGCAGAAAAGAGCGGGATGAAAAAGAAATTTTCACCCTATTAAATGATGACGGCACACTGACCACCGTCGAGATCCTAGACTACAACGCCGCCACCAAGACCCTCACCATCTTGTTTGATGGCACAAAGCGCGTAACGGTAGAGCATTACGATCGCATCCTCGAAAGGCGCCGCCATAGACAGGCTTCCGGCAAAGACACTCTCGTCTTATCACGCGCCGAGTTGACTTTGGTGGATGTGAGGATTGAGTTTTCAGAAGAGACCGCCAAAGCTCAGAGCATCCTCGGAGAAGTCCGTACTACAAAGACTAAAGTAGTCATCTGGAAGCTGGATGGTTTTTTAAATCAGAAGAGTCCCGAAGCCATCAGGCTCTTTAGCCATTGGCTTGTTCATGCTCTTCATAAGGCAAGCAAAGCCAACAACACGCTTTTCATCCTCGAAGGAAGCAGGGAAGAGGAAGAGCTATTAGCCGATATTATCGATAAAGCCTCGGCGTGGTACCCCAAGGAAAAATTTATTTACCTTAACGCTAAGACATTACCCGCGAATCTGCTAGACGCCCAGGGAACACTCTTGCCTAGTGTGAAGCGAGCCTCCGTCATGACGGTGGACTCGCAAAGTCGTGCCACTTTCAAGCGAGCCGAAAACACTCTCTATCTCTTTGCCGAGTCGGTGGGAGAGCATCATGTATTTAATCTTGATGCCCTGACTGCCGGAGGTATTCTGCTAGCGGAGACAGGCTCTGAAAACATAGCCGCCAATTCTGTGGAATTAGAGCGGATAAGAAGATTCTATGATGCCCTGCATGTCGAGATAAACTCCGACGAGATGACTTTATTTTCACAATTTATTCAAGGACTTCAAATCACCACCACTCGCTGGTTCTTAAAGCCCATCAACTTTAATCAAATCGCCGTGCTATCGATGCTCGCCCGCATGGCAGAGCAGTCGGCGTAACCCCACCCCTCTAATTGACAAGTTTCGACCGTTTTGTGTTATAATCCCAGTACAAATTTTTTCAAGTTACGCTGTTGTTTATCTCTAACAAGGAGAAGGACATGAGAACATTTAAGAATGTAATTACCCTAACCATCGTCACATTTTTGATGACATTTTCGGTGGCTTCCAAAGCGGCTGGCCAAGATTACGGCGGGCAGGAAGACCCAAACAAAAAAATTATTAAAAGCGGTCTATTGGGAGCGGGCGTTGGCGCGATTTCATCCAGTGCTTCTGGTGGCGACGCTGGCAAGGGGGCTTTGATTGGAGCCGGTACCAATGTAATCGGCGGAGCGCTTTTGGATAGCTTGACAGGATCTTCGCAGCCAGCTCAGCAGCAACAGCCGGTTTATGTGCAGCAAGCGCCGGTGTATGCTCAGCAGCAAACCTATTCGCAGAACTCCTATCCCGTGCAGACTCAAGGGACTTATCAGCGAGTGGATCAGCAGCCTGTGTATGTCCAGCAGCAACCGGTTTATTACTCGCAGCCCCAGCAAGAAGATCCCAATAAAAAAATTATTAAAAGCGGTCTTCTGGGTGCCGGTGTCGGAGCTATTTCTGCCAGTGCTTCTGGCGGGAGCGCAGGCAAAGGGGCTTTGATTGGCGCCGGAACCAATGTGATTGGCGGTGCACTTTTGGATTCCTTGATGGGTAGCGGTTCTCAGCCTCAGCAGCAGCCGGTATATGTGCAGCAACAACCGATGTACCAGCAGCAACCGGTATACCAGCAACAGCCGTATCAGCAGAGCAATTATTCCACCTCGAGCAATTCTTCCAGTCAGCTGCACAAGAAGATTATTCGCAAGTATGACAAGGATGGAAATGTGGTGTCTGAGGAAGAAGTCTGGGAATAAACTAACTTTTTAATTTTTTGGTGAAAAAAAAGCGCGGATAATCTCCGCGCTTTTTTTATGTGTTGGTGTGTTGATGTGCTGATGTACTAATGTATCATGTGCTGCGACGGGTCCTGTCACCTGCGGGACTCCGCCTGTCCTCGTGTAATTCTTCACTGCGGGCGGCGGAGGCCTCCCCTCCGGCGCCACCCGTCGCGGTGTATACGGTACTTATGTGTTGTGCACACGCGACGGGTGGCGCGGAGCCTGGGCGCCCATTGACCCGCAGGCGAAGCCGAGGACGCAATGGGCTGGCGCAGTGACAGGTGACGCGAAGGCTATCAAAGCCGAAGTGAAATGCCGCATGCAGAGGCATGTGGCACCCGTAGCAACACTAGCACATTAGCACTGCAGAGCTGGGGAATAGGATTGATAAAAGCTGAGCTTACGGAAAAACTTAAAAAGTATGCGCTGGGCGAGGCGGGGTTTGACCTTGTCGGCGTCAGCGGGACATTGTTGCCGGAAATTCATGCGCAGGCGCTGGAGAGATGGCTGGCTCAGGGGTTTGCGGGGTCGATGGATTATATGGCTCGGAGTGGCGCGCGGCGGGCGGATGCAAAATCGGTGCTGGCGTCTGCCGTATCGGTGATATCGCTGGCTTTGAACTATCATCACCCGGAGGATGTTCGGCCGGAAGGGAAAAAAACGGGTAAGGTGGCCCAGTATGCTTATGGACGCGATTATCACAAAGTTATTGAAGCCAAATTAAAAAAATTCTCCCAATATATTCTTGAATGCGGTGGAAACGGCACTGAAATTAAAACGTATGTCGACACAGGCCCTCTTCTTGAAAAGGCCTTTGCCCAAGCCGGCGGCCTGGGTTTTTTTGGAAAGAATACGAATATCATTACCCGCAATTTTGGATCTTGGGTTTTTTTAGCGAGCGTCGTTACCAATCTGGATTTGGTAGCGGATGAGCCTCACACCGGATCTTGCGGGTCTTGTCGAATTTGCATCGACGCTTGTCCCACGGGCGCCCTTTTGGGGAATTATGAAATGGATGCGACGCGCTGTATTTCATATCTGACCATTGAAGCTAAGGAAGAGCCTGCCGCTGAAATAAAGAATAAGATGGGGGAATGGGTGTTTGGCTGCGACATTTGCCAGACGGTATGCCCGTATAATTTTCGCGCGAAGACGACGAGGCATGAGGAACTTTATCCTAATAAAATTGCGGGAAGCTGGGCGGATCTTGAAAAAATTGAAACTCTCTCGGACCAAGATCAATTTGTTGAAATGTTTCGAGGGAGTGCTGTAAAGAGACCAAAATTGAAGGGGATGGTCCGAAACGCTAAAATTGCAGCAAAAAACGCGGGAGTGGTATAATAAAACCTTTTCCAGGAGATCACAAAATGACATTAACTCAAGATGAAATTCTACGATATAGCCGTCACCTGATCATGCCCGAAGTGGGTGTGGAGGGGCAGGAAAAACTCAAGGCTGCTAAAGTACTCATGATTGGAACTGGCGGGCTTGGTTCGCCGGCTGCTCTGTATTTGGCGTCAGCGGGTGTGGGGACACTCGGATTGGTTGATTTTGACGTGGTGGATTTTTCCAATTTACAGCGGCAGATCATTCATAGCAACGACAGCGTCGGCAAGCCCAAAGTGGACTCCGCCAAAGAGCGTCTTAACGGCATCAACCCCAACGTCAAGATTGTCACCTATAACGAGCGCCTCACCAAAGAGAACGCGCTTAAGATTTTAAAGGATTATGACATGGTGTTGGACGGGACGGATAATTTCCAGACCCGTTACCTGGTCAATGATGCGTGTGTGTTTACCGGTAAACCTTTTGTGTATGGAAGTATTTTTCGTTTCGATGGACAGGCGACAGTTTTTTATCCCGGAAAAGGCCCTTGCTACCGCTGTCTTTTTGCGGAGCCGCCACCACCCGGCATGATTCCCAGCTGCTCGGAAGGGGGGGTTCTTGGAATTCTTCCTGGAGTCATCGGTGTCATTCAGGCGACGGAAGTGGTGAAGCTGATTATCGGTAAGGGCGAGCCCTTGATTGGACGGCTCATGCTCTATGACGCGCTCAAAATGACTTTCCGCGAAGTCAAATTTCGTAAGAATCCCAAATGCCCTGTTTGCGGCGAAAATCCGACCATTAAAGAGTTGATTGATTATGACGCTTTTTGCGGATTGACGCGCGGAGAGGAAAAAAAGAATGGAGCTGCGATGAGTATTCCTGAAATAACCGTCAAAGAATTGAAGGCGAAGATGGATCACAAGGACAAATTTGTAATCGTGGATGTGCGTGAGCCCAACGAATATCAGATTTGCAAAATCCCCGGGTCCAAACTGATTCCGCTAGGTTCCTTGCCGGAGCGTGTCAGCGAGCTGGATACCGCCGATGAGATTGTGGTCAATTGCCATTTTGGCGGGCGTAGTGCCAAGGCGGTGGAGTTGTTGCAGAAAATCGGCTTCAAAAAAGTAAAAAATTTGGTGGGCGGCATTGACGCCTGGTCGCAGGAAATCGACCCGGCTTGCCCGAAGTATTAATTTAGATGACGATCAATCTCGAGTCGTACCGCGAAAGGCTTGAAAAGATCGGGGAAGCGCTCAAAGACACCAAGCGCTTGGTGATCATGACGCACGACAATCCCGATCCGGATTCTATTTCAAGCGCCCTTACGTTGGCATACATCGCCAAATCAATGTTTAAAGTGCCCGCGATTGTGCGCTATGGCGGTATCGTGGGACGCGCGGAAAACCGAGCCATGATTCGCGTTCTGCGGCTTCGCGTCAAACCTCTTTCCGATGCGGATTTAAAGCGGGGCACGGATTTTGCTTTTGTGGATATGCAACCCAAGACGGGTAATAGTTCGTTTAGCCCTCCCAAAAAACCTGTCATCATCATTGATCATCATTCGCATCGTAAGACAACGCGTGCTGATTATTTGGACATCCGTACTGAGTACGGCGCGACTGCCACTATTCTGACGGAGTATTTGCTTGCCAGCGGTCTTGAGATTTCAGCCCAGTTAGCGACGGCGCTTTCGTATGGCATTAGTTCTGAGACGCAGGATCTTGGGCGGGAAGCACGCGAGACGGATATCCAGGCGTACCTGGCGCTTTTTCCTTTGAGCAACAAAAAACTTTTGGCCAGCATTGAACATCCAAAACTTCCCCGTGATTACTTCATCACGCTCAACCGAGCGATGCATCACAGCCGCATATATAAAAACGCAATCGCCACGTCGCTGGGAGAAGTGGATAATCCCGACTTCATTGCGTTTATTGCCGATTTTATGCTTCGCTGCGAAAGGCTCAGCTGGTCCATCTGTGTCGGCCGCTTTCAAAATCGTATCATTGTATCGATTCGAACCACCAATATTCACGGACACGCTGGCCGTTTCTTAAGACAACTCATCGGCAAGCGCGGGACGGCTGGCGGACACGGCATGATTGCCGGCGGTCAGATTACTTGCGGGTCCATGGAGCATGACCACTGTACCGGCATTGAAGAAGAGCTTATCAAAAACTTTTTGAAGAAACTGGGTCATAAAGACGCATCAGAAATGACCCCGCTTCTTGTCACCGAGCCAATTAGCTAGAGCGTCATCCTCGCGAAAGCGAGGATCTGTATTAAGAACTGATCCCCGCTTTCGCGGGGATGACAATGAGGAGAAAGAAATGAAAATTGATTTGAGCCTATCCAAAAAATCGACCAAGCGCGCGGAAATCCTGGGAATCGGATGTTTTGAAGGTCCCCACCACTTCCCCAAAGGGTATGTCCTTGAAAATTCTCTGGCGGATATTTTAAAAAAACTTTCCTCTGAAAAAAAGTTTTCGGGAAAATGCGGCGAATCCTATTTGGTTCTTTCGCCCAAATCGAAAGCCGCGGACGTTGTTTTATTTATCGGTCTTGGAAAAAAAGAAAAATACCGGCTTTCCTGCGTGAGAAATTCCACCGCAAAGCTGCTCTCGCAAGCCAAGTCTTTTCAGCATTCTTTTGCGGCGCTGGATTTGGATAGTCTCGCCGAAGCTTTTTCCATAAATGAAGTCGCTGGCGCTGCCGTGGAGGGTGCCCGTCTCTCCGACTACCGTTTTGATAAACATAAATCCAAACCGACACCCAAAAAAGATATTTCGCTGACGTTGGTCTCGCAGGAGGAAAGTGCGTCTAGCTCCATCCGCGCCGCCGCTAGCGAAGCCGAGATTTTAAGCGAAGCGGTGTATTTTACAAGAGATCTAGCGAATGAACCGGCAAATATCATGACGCCGCCGGCGCTGGCGAAGGTAGTCCGGGAAATGGCCTCTAAAAATAATCTAGATTGCACACTTTTGACAGTGAGTCAGATGAAGAAGCTTGGGATGGGCGGAGTCCTCGGTGTCTGCCAGGGCTCTAGTTATGAGCCGCAGTTTATTATTTTAGAGAATCGCGTGAAGAGCAAAGAAGCGCCGATTGTGTTGGTGGGTAAGGGTGTCACGTTTGACACCGGAGGCATTTCCATTAAACCATCGAACAATATGGATCATATGAAGTTTGATATGTGTGGTGCGGCTGCTGTCGTGGGTGCTATGAAAGCGATCGCGAATCTTAAAATTCAAACCCGTGTGGTGGGTATCACGCCCATTGTTGAAAATATGCCAGGTTCCAAGGCACAGCGCCCCGGCGATATTATCAAATGCATGAACGGAAAAACGGTGGAGGTTTTAAATACCGACGCGGAAGGCCGTCTGATTTTGGCCGACGCACTCTGCTACGCCGAGCGCTACAAGCCGAAAGTCCTTATTGATATCGCGACGCTGACAGGCGCTTGCCCGGCAACGTTTTCGGATATCGCCACAGGGCTTATGAGTACCGATGAAGACCTCGTGAGGCGCTTGAAAGAGATTGGCGAGCGGACGGGGGAGAGAATGTGGGAACTTCCTTTGTGGGATGAATACGCTGACTTGATCAAAGCCACTTACGCTGACATTCAGAATATCAGTAAAAAAATGGCGGGTACGATTACGGCGGGTATGTTTTTAAAGGAGTTTGCTGAACACACCAAGGTGTGGGCGCATCTGGATGTGGCGGGAACGGCGTGGATTGAAGGTGGTCCCAAACTCTTGACGCCAATAGGCGCTACTGGTGTCGGGGTAAGGGTTTTTGTGCGCTTGGTTCAGAGTTACACGAAAAAATAGAACTTTACCTCTCAACCACCCCGTCGCCTTCGGCGCCACCCCTCCTTCGAAAGGAGGGGAAAGAGAGCACAATTTCCTCCCCTTTCGAAGGGGAGGTGCCGGAGGCGGAGGGGTTGAGGGTAAAAGGAGTTTATGCAAGCAACATTCTTTGAAAAACATGGCGGGCCTGAAGTTCTCCAATACGGTGAATTAAAAGAGCCCGTTGCCGGTCCCGGCGAGGTCCTTGTCAGCGTCAAGGCTTGCGCCATGAATCATCTGGATATCTGGGTGCGGCAGGGTTTGCCCGGAATCCAGATTCCCATGCCGCACATTCTAGGAACGGATGTCAGCGGAGTGGTCCTTGAAGTGGGTAAAGGGGTGAAACTTTTTAAAAAAGGTGATCGGGTGATTGCTTCTCCCGGACAGCTTCCGCTTCATGCAGCAGAGGGTTTTGAGGCGCGCGACAGTTATTCGCCTGAGTTTCAGGTATTGGGTTTGCAGACGCAGGGCGGCTATGCTGAAAAAGTTTCTATTCCGGAGCGCTGGTTACTTCCGGTCAGCGAAAAATACACTTTCGATGAGTGGGCATCATTTCCACTGGCAGCGCTCACCGCTTATCATATGCTGGTGACTCGCGCCCAAGTCCGCCCCGGTGAAACGGTGTTGGTTCACGCGGCAGGCTCCGGTATTGGCAGTATGGCGATTCAGATCGCCAAATTTTTGGGCGCCACTGTTTTGACGACGGTCGGCGATTTTAAAAAAGTATCCCGCGCAAAAAAATTGGGCGCCGACGAAGTGATTCAATATAAAACCGAAGATTTTTCTGAAAAAGCAAGAAAGCTTACCGGTGGCAGGGGAGTGGATGTGGTGTTTGAGCACATTGGCCCCGAAACCTGGTCGAAAAATCTTACCTCCTTAGCCCGCGGCGGCCGCATGGTGACGTGTGGCGCGACTTCCGGTCCCAAGACAGAGATGGATATACGCCCATTTTTTTCCAAGCAACTTTCTATCTTAGGTTCCTATGTAGGAAGCTTCGCTGAGCTTCACGCGGTGCTGGCTCTGGTCGAAAAAGGCGTCGTTTTGCCGGTCATCGATGAGGTGTTTCCGCTGAAGGACGCCGCCAAAGCGCATGAGCACATGGAAGCCCGTAAAAACTTTGGGAAAATAATCTTAAAGCCGTAGCGAAATGTTTGACAGCTGTGGGGTTTATTGTTAGTCTAATACACACACTTTTTAAGGAGGATTTAATGGCAGACAAGGCAAATAAGTACGCAGACAACGCCGGTGGTGCTTTCTATGTCGATACCCAGTGTATCGACTGTGATTTGTGCCGTCAGACAGCTCCCGCTAATTTTGACCGCAATCAGAGCGGCGGTTATTCTTTTGTAAAAAAACAGGCCGCGACCCCCGAAGAAGAAGCGCTTTGCAAGGAAGCCAAGGAAGGCTGTCCGGTAGAGGCGATTGGGAGTGACGGGGCTTAAAAAATTATGTCATTCCCGAATTTTTTTATCGGGAATCAAACCTACACATGATCCCCGATTAAAGATTTCGGGGATGACCAAGTAAATAAAGCCTCGCCTTAGCGGGGCTTTTTTATTAAGAGAGCAATCTTATGAGCGAAATTCAGAACGTCATTATTATCGGTTCCGGACCCGCAGGTTTCACTGCGGCGATCTATTCAGCGCGTGCCAACATGAAGCCTCTTTTGTTTGAAGGCCTTGCTAAGGGCGGCCAGCCCGGCGGGCAGTTGATGCTTACCACGGATGTTGAAAACTATCCCGGTTTTCCCGAAGGAAAGACAGGTCCTGAGCTGATGGAGCTATTTCGTCAGCAGGCGGCGCGTTTTGGGACAACCCTTTTGGTACAGGACGTGTCATCAGTAGATTTTTCAAAACAGCCTTTTAAAGTCACTTCCGACGGCAAAGATTATTTTGCCAAGTCGATTGTCATAGCCACGGGCGCTTCGGCCAATTGGCTGGGGATTCCCTCCGAAAAAGCTCTTCAGGGGTACGGCGTGTCGGCTTGCGCGACCTGCGACGGATTTTTCTTTAAGGGTAAAGAGGTGGTAGTTGTCGGTGGCGGCGACTCGGCGGTTGAAGAGGCTACGTTTTTAACCAAATTTGCCACCAAGGTCACGATGGTGCACCGGCGCGAGGCGCTTCGAGCATCCAAGATTATGCAGGATAGGGCATTTGCGAATAAAAAAATTGAATATGTGTGGAACTCCACGATCGACGAGATCAAAGATCCCTCCCAGAAAAAAGTGACCGCTGTGGTTTTAAAAAATCTTTTGACCGGCCAAAAAACTGAGATGAAAACTGACGGTGTATTTATGGCGATTGGGCATACGCCGAATTCAGAACTTTTTAAAGGTCAGCTGGATTTAGATCCTAAAGGTTATATCAAAGTCCACGACGGAACATGTACCAATATCCCGGGTGTATTTGCCTGCGGGGATGTGCAAGATTTTAAATACCGCCAAGCGATCACGGCGGCCGGTTCAGGCTGCATGGCGGCGCTGGATGCTGAAAGGTTTGTTGAAGGCTCGCACGGATGAAGTTTTCTTTTGGCTTTAAAAAAAAGAAAGCAATCGCTCTACCTCAATCTCAGCTTCCCCGGATTAAAACAAAAACACTCCCCGGGCCGCAATCCATCAAGCTCACGGAGAGCTTAAAGCGTTTCGAATGTCCTCAAATCACCTATGTTGGCGGGGTGTACCCCGTTTTTTTTAAGCGCGCCCAGGCGGCTAATCTATTTGATGTGGATGGCAACCGTTTTTTAGATCTAACGAGCGCTTTTGCCGTCTGCGGTGTCGGTCATGGGTCCCCGGCGGTTCTCCAAGCGCTGCGCGATGAAGCCAAAAATATGATCCACGGTATGGGGGATGTCCACCCCAACGAATCGAAAGTCCTTCTAGCCAAAAAACTTTCCGAGATTACGCCTGGCAATCTAAATCAGACTATTTTTTCATCCACCGGTTTTGAGGCCGTCGAATCCGCTCTTAAGACGGCAGTCATGCATACAAAAAAAACAGGCGTGGTTTCTTTTACAGGCGCCTACCACGGGCTTGGTTATGGTGCGCTTAACGTGACTCACCGCGAGGATTTTAGGAAGCCTTTTTTGAAACAGCTGGGAGGCTTCTCTTATTTTGCGCCATTTCCTGAGATTAGGGTCCACGGTAACAAGGCGACGGCTGTTGCGATGAAATCGCTGGCTTCTATTGTCAAAAAAGCTCGTCGCTCAAAACATCCTGTGGGCGCTGTTTTGATTGAGCCGATTCAAGGCCGGGGTGGGATTCAGGTGCCCCCAACCGATTTTTTAAAAACACTGCGTGCGTTTTGCGACGAGGAAAAAATACTTTTAATTGCCGATGAGGTGCTCACAGGTTTTGGCCGCACAGGGTCTTTGTTTGCGGTGGAAAAAAGCGGCATCATTCCCGACTTAATGTGTCTGGGTAAGGGAATGGGTGGAGGTTTTCCAATATCCGCCTGCATTGGCACGACGCGTGTCATGCATTCTTGGGGCGTTTCAACCGGTGATGCTATCCACACGAGTACTTTTTTGGGAAATCCGCTGGGATGCTCCGTGGCGCTGGCGGTGATCAAAGAGATTGAGGAAAAGAAACTTGTTGATCGCTCCAGAAACATGGGGGACCTGTTCCGCAAAGAGTTGTGGAAGCTTAAAGAGAAGCACCCTATTATTCGTGACATCCGTGGAGCTGGGCTCATGATCGGGATGGAGTTGGGGACAACGCAAGACATCGGCCGCAAGGGTGTGCTTGAAATTCCGGCGACGGATAAGGCGCGCCTATTTATCGCCGAGGCGATGCGGCAAGGGGTTGTGCTTCTGTCTTCGGGGCCGGGACATAACGTGATTTCTATTACACCACCGTTTATTATTTCCGAAAAAGAGATCCAATTTAGCGTCGCTCTTTTTGACAAAATCCTAAAAAAAATCCAAGAAAACTCAACCTTCTAAAAAACTATTTTCCATTATCAGCCCAGTGTCAGTGTCACCCGAGTGTCATCCCCGAAATCATTTATCGGGGATCATACCCCGGTTTGATTCCCGATTAAAGTTTTCGGGAATGACGTGGGTTGGGGAGCGCCCAGGTTTGATTCCCGATTAAAGCACTCGGGAATGACAGTTAAAAAGTACTTTTTGCGACCGCATTTTTCTTTGAATTTTCATTCCTATTCTTGGTATACTTAAATGTTTGTATTCTAGAAAAATAGGACGAGAGACCATGGACATTAAAGGTTATCCCAAGAAACAAGGCTTATACGATCCAGCGTTTGAGAAAGACAGCTGTGGCGTCGGTTTTGTGGCCAATATCAAGGGAAGAAAATCCCATCAGATTGTCAGCGACGCGCTGACAATTCTCAATAACTTACGTCATCGCGGAGCCTGCGGCAGTGAAGCCAATACGGGCGACGGCGCTGGTATTCTTTTGCAGATTCCTCACCGCTTTTTGAAAGAAGCTTGCCTTGGTATTGGGATTAAACTGCCAGCCGCTGGTGAGTATGGTGTGGGGATGCTTTTTTTGCCGCAAAATGCCGCGGATCGCAAGGCTTGTGAAAAAGCTTTTGAGACGATCATTAAAAACGAGGGGCAGACGCTCTTGGGCTGGAGGGCTGTACCGACTGACAATTTGGCTCTGGGACCCTCAGCAAAATCTTCAGAGCCCTTTATGCGGCAGGTTTTTATCGGAAAAAACCCCGCCATCAAAGATAGTGCTGCTTTTGAGCGTAAACTTTGCGTGATTCGCCGTCGCGGTGAAAACGAAATCCGTTATTCCAAAAAAATCCACAACGGACATTTTTTTTATGTCTCCAGTCTTTCGTGCCGCACGATTATTTATAAGGGCATGTTGATGTGCGAGCAGGTCGAGACATTTTATCCGGAACTAAAAAATCCGGCAGTCGAGAGCGCGATGGCGCTGGTCCACTCACGTTTTAGCACCAACACTTTCCCTAATTGGGAGCGCGCCCACCCGTACCGCTACATTGCGCACAACGGAGAAATCAACACGCTGCGCGGCAACGTCAATTGGATGCACGCCAGGCAGAATTTGTGCGAATCAGATTTCTTTGGCTCGGACATTAAAAAATTAATGCCGGTCATCTGCGAAGATGGCAGCGACTCGGCGATGTTTGATAACTGTCTTGAATTTTTGACGCTTTCCGGACGGTCTTTGCCTCATTCGGTCATGATGATGATTCCTGAGCCGTGGGGAAGCCATGAATCAATGAGCCCCCAGATGAAGGCGTTTTATGAATTTCATAGCTGTCTGATGGAGCCGTGGGATGGCCCTGCTTCGATTGTGTTTACCGACGGCATTCGCATTGGCGCTATTTTGGACCGCAATGGTTTGCGGCCCTCGCGTTATTATGTCACTAAAGATGACCGTGTGATTATGGCCTCGGAAGTCGGTGTACTTGACGTGCCCGCGGATCAGATTTTGCAGAAGGGACGTTTGCAGCCGGGGCGTCTATTTTTGGTGGATACGGAAGAAGGACGCATCATTGCCGATGAGGAGATTAAAAAGAAAATTGCCAGTGAGCATCCTTATGCCGAATGGCTTGAGAAAAATTTAATTTCGCTGGATGAGTTGCCGGAACCTCCTCATGTGCACGAGCCGGATCACCAAACCGTGCTCTTGAGGCAAAAAGCATTTGGCTATACCTTTGAGGAGCTGCGCTCAATCATGGCGCCAATGGGGCGTTTGGGCGTGGAGCCGGTAGGTTCGATGGGAACGGATACGCCTTTGGCAGTGTTGTCCAACAAGCCACAGCTTCTTTATAGTTATTTCAAACAGCTTTTTGCCCAAGTGACGAATCCCCCGATTGATTGTATTCGTGAAGAGATTGTCACTTCGGCGGATGCCATGGTGGGCACCGAGGGAAATCTCCTGAAGCCTGGTCCGACGAGTTGCCGCCAGATTAAATTGAAAAGTCCGGTACTGACCAATGAAGAGTTTGAAAAGCTCCGCCACATTAAGGCGCCGGGTTTTAAGTCGGCAACGCTGCCCATTCTGTACGAGGTCAAGGGTCAGGGAAAAGCATTGGAGTCCGCTCTAAGCTCTCTCTATATCCAAGCGGATGACGCGATCGACAGCGGCGTTAATATTATTATTTTATCGGACCGTGGAGTTGACCGGGAAAATGCCGCGATTCCTGCGCTTTTGGCTGTGGCGGGGCTGCATCATCATTTGATTCGCAAAGGTACGCGAACGAAAGTGGGTCTGGTCCTGGAGTCGGGTGAGCCTCGGGAAGTACACCACTTTGCACTGCTTTCAGGATACGGCGCTAGCGCCATCAATCCCTATCTGGCATTCGAGACGCTGGATGATTTGATCCAGCAGGGAATTTTAAAAAATATTGATCACAAAACAGCGGTTAAAAATTATGCCAAGGCAGTTGCTAAGAGCATTGTTAAGACCATGTCCAAGATGGGTATTTCCACCATTCAAAGCTATTGCGGCGCACAGATTTTTGAAGCGGTAGGCTTGAATCGCACCGTTATCGATAAATATTTTACCTGGACGTCTTCGCGCATTGAGGGGATAGGTCTTAATGAAATTGCGGCCGAATCCGCCCAGCGGCATCACCAGGCGTTTCCTGACCGCGAGGTCCGCGAACCGGCGCTGGATGCGGGTGGTCAGTATCAGTGGCGCAAGGACGGCGAGTATCATTTATTCAATCCCGAGACGGTGCATAATTTGCAGCGGGCCTGCCGTACCAATGATTACAAAGCTTTCAAAGATTATTCACGTGCTGTCAACGAACAGTCGCAGCATTACTGCACGCTTCGCGGGTTGATGGACTTAAAGTTGGCCGCAACCCCGATCCCGATTGATGAAGTGGAATCGGTCGAAACGATCGTCAAACGCTTTAAAACGGGCGCCATGTCTTATGGCTCGATTAGTAAAGAAGCGCATGAAAGTATGGCTATCGCCATGAATCGCCTGGGAGGAAAAAGCAATACGGGCGAGGGCGGCGAGGACCCGGAGCGTTTTATTCCCATGGCCAATGGCGATTCAAAAAATAGCGCCATCAAGCAAGTGGCTTCCGGGCGCTTTGGCGTCACCAGTCATTATTTGGTCAATGCTAAAGAAATTCAGATTAAAATGGCACAGGGTGCAAAGCCCGGCGAGGGTGGGCAGCTGCCGGGGGCAAAAGTTTATCCATGGATTGCCAAGGTTCGTTTTTCAACGCCCGGCGTCGGCTTGATTTCGCCCCCGCCGCATCATGACATTTATTCCATTGAAGATTTGGCCGAATTAATTCACGATCTTAAAAATGCCAATCAAAAGGCGCGTATCAGCGTGAAGCTCGTGTCCGAAGTAGGTGTTGGCACGGTCGCGGCGGGCGTTGCCAAAGCGCATGCGGATGTTGTGCTGATTAGCGGTTATGACGGCGGCACGGGCGCTTCGCCGCTTTCAAGTATTAAGCACGCCGGTGCACCGTGGGAATTGGGTCTTGCAGAGACGCATCAAACGCTAGTTTTAAATAATCTTCGCAGCCGCATTGCGGTTGAAACGGACGGCCAATTAAAGACGGGACGTGATGTCGTCGTGGCGGCTCTTTTAGGCGCCGAAGAATTTGGTTTTGCGACAGCGCCTTTGGTGGCACTTGGCTGCATCATGATGAGGGTGTGTCATCTCAATACTTGCCCCGTTGGCGTTGCCACCCAAGACCCAGAGCTTCGCAAAAAATTTACCGGCGACCCGGCCCATGCGGTCAATTTCATGAATTTTATTGCCCAAGAAGTTCGCGAGATTATGGCAGGGCTTGGTTTTCGCACACTCATTGAAATGGTGGGCCGCTCGGATAAATTAGAAACCAGCAAAGCCATCGTGCACTGGAAGTCCAAGGGGTTGGACCTTTCACCTATTTTGCATCAAGTCAAAGTTGGCCCGGGGGTTGGGCGCTATTGCCAGATTCAACAGGATCATGGTCTTGAGAATTCACTCGATAACCAGGCGCTCATGGATATTTGTGAGCCGGCACTAGCTAGACAAGAAAAGGTGCGTGCGTCGCTGCCTATTCACAACACCAACCGCGTTGTCGGCACTATCGTGGGAAGTGAATTGACGCGCCGCTATGGCCCAGAAGGTTTGCCGGAGGACACCATTCGTTTGCATTTTTCAGGATCCGCTGGACAGAGTCTAGGCGCTTTTGTGCCGCGCGGAATCACGCTGGAGTTGGAGGGGGACGCTAATGACTATGTCGGCAAAGGGCTTTCCGGCGGAAAAATTATTATTTACCCTCCCAAAAATGCTCATTTTAAAGCTGAAGAGAATATTATTATTGGAAATGTCGCCTTGTATGGCGCAACCAGCGGCCAAGCCTATATCCGCGGCGTGGCGGGCGAACGCTTTTGTGTACGAAACAGCGGCGTAACCGCCGTGGTGGAGGGTGTTGGAGACCATGGTTGCGAATATATGACCGGCGGACGTGTGGTGGTGCTGGGCACGACCGGTAGAAATTTTGCGGCGGGCATGTCCGGAGGCATTGCTTATGTTCTAGATGCGAAGGGTGATTTTGCCACGCGGTGTAATCAACAGATGGTTCATTTAAGTGGCATAGAAAACGCTGATGAAATAGCCGAAGTTCGTGCTCTGATTGAAAAGCACTTGAAATATACTTCTAGCCGCCTAGCCAAACACGTTTTAGATTTATGGGAAGAGATGCTGCCGAAGTTTGTCCGCGTGATTCCCAAAGATTATGAGCGAATGCTTGAGGCGATGGAACGAATGAAGATGGCCGGTCTTACAGGTGACGAAGCGGTGATGGCGGCTTTTGAAGAAAATGCCAAAGATTTGGCTCGCGTGGGCGGCAACTAATGGGAAAACCGACAGGATTCAAAGAAATTAAACGCGAAATTCCTGTGGATGCCGCTCCCAAGGAGCGTCTCAAGCACTGGGATGAATTCCACCAGCCGATGACTACCGACAAACTTCAGGCGCAGGGCGCGCGCTGCATGGATTGTGGGATTCCTTTTTGTCACACAGGGAATCTTGTGGCGGGGATGGCTTCGGGTTGTCCTGTTAGCAATTTGATCCCCGAATGGAATGACCTGGTTTATCGCGGGCTTTGGCGCGAGGCGCTCGAGCGTCTGCATAAAACAAATAATTTTCCTGAGTTTACCGGCCGTGTCTGTCCGGCGCCCTGCGAAGGCTCCTGTGTTCTGGGGATTAGTGAGCCGCCGGTCACGATTAAAAATATTGAAGCCTCTATCATCGATAAAGGTTTTGAAGAAGGCTGGGTGGTTGCCGAGCCGCCTGCCAAACGTACCAATAAAAAAGTGGCGATTGTCGGATCAGGGCCTGCCGGGCTTGCCGCCGCAGCCCAACTAAACCGCGCCGGACATTGGGTCACTGTATTTGAGAGGGCAGATCGTATTGGGGGCCTGCTCATGTATGGCATCCCCAACCCCAAGCTGGATAAAAAAATTGTCCAGCGCCGCGTGGATCTCTTGGCGGGGGAAGGCGTGAAGTTTGTTACCAATACCGAAGTAGGCAAGGACTATCCCGCCAAAAAATTGATGCAGGAATTTGACAGTGTTGTTTTGTGCGGTGGTGCGACGAAGCCTCGCGATCTTTCGATCGAAGGAAGAAACTTGAAAGGCATTCATTTTGCCATGGAATTTTTGCATCACAACACCAAGAGCCTCTTGGATGGAAAATCAAGCAGTCACTACATTTCTGCCAAGGGAAAAAATGTGGTGGTGATCGGCGGCGGTGATACCGGCACCGATTGCGTCGGGACTTCCATGCGTCACGGTTGCAAGAGTCTCATCCAGCTTGAAATTATGGGCAAGCCCCCTCTGGGCAGAGCGGCTGATAATCCTTGGCCTCAGTGGCCCAAGGTTTACAAAATGGATTACGGTCAGGAAGAGGCCGCCGCGGTTTTTGGCGATGACCCCAGGAAATATTTAGTCACAGCTAAAAAATTCGAAGGCGATGAGAATGGCAATGTCAAAGCGGTCCACGTGGTCAATGTCCAGTGGCAAAAAGATGAGAATGGGCGTTTTGGACCCAAGGAAGTGCCTGGCACCGAAAAAGTATTACCGGCGGAGCTTGTCCTTTTGGCGATGGGATTTTTGGGTCCTGAGGACACCGTCCTTGCAGAGTTAAATGTCGAGCGTGATGAGCGTTCGAATGCGAAGGCAGTTCATGGTAAATTTGCAACCAACATCAAAGGTGTTTTTTCTGCCGGCGACATGAGACGCGGACAGAGCTTGATTGTTTGGGCGATCAACGAAGGCCGCGGCGCCGCCCGGGCCGTTGATGAATACTTGATGGGATATTCGGACCTCCCTTCGAGTGGATCTTAAGACCCGCCGTCTTGACGGTGAGATACTCCAGTTTATTCGCCGCTATGAAACGGCCGCGCTAGCACCCGAACGGGATTTTGAGGCGCTCGCGCTAAAGATTTTTTCCTACCAGTACGAAAGAAATAAATTTTATCGGCGTTTTTGTCAGATAGAAAACAAAAACCCATCCAACACAAGCTCTTGGAAACAAATTCCCGCGATGCCCACGGAGGGTTTTAAGGAGTTTACTCTCTCCACATTTCCTGTGACGGGGGCGGTGCGCGTATTTAGAACCAGCGGCACTACACAGAAAGGGCGCGGCTCAGGACGTGGCGCTCATTTTTTTGAAACGCTAAAAATCTACAAGGCCTCTCTTTTGCCCGTATTTAAAAAGTACCTAATGCCTGACCGTGCGCGGATGCCGATGTTTTTTTTGATGGCATCGCCGAACCATTTGCGCGACTCTTCGCTTTCTTACATGATGGGGGCGGTTTATGAGTCTTTTGGTTCAAGACAAAAGAATCCATTTTTTGTCAAAAATGAGGAGGTTTTGTGCACGGCGTTAGCGCAAAGGCTTTCGCGTTTAAAAAAGCCAGCCATGATCCTTGCCACAGCGTTTTCACTCAAAATCTTTCTGGATTATTTACAAAAACAAAATCGGTCGATTCAGCTTCCACCGGGGAGCAGGCTCATGGAGACAGGTGGTTTCAAAGGTCGGACGAGGACCGTTTCAAAGAAAATTTTATACCGACAGTGCCATAAGAGGCTTGGGATCAGTCCTTTTTTTTGTGTCAGCGAATACGGGATGACGGAGCTTTCAAGCCAGTGTTATGATACGACGCTAGAGGATTCCTTAAGCGGTGGCCGTCAAAAGTCCGTCAAGAGGGGTCCTGCTTGGATGAGAAGCCTCGTGATTAATATCCGAACCGGTCGTGAAGCGGCCGTTGGGAGGCGGGGAATTTTAAGGCATTTTGATTTGGCTAATCGCGGATCAGTGATGGCCGTGCAAACGGGGGACTTAGCGGTAAGACGTCAAACGGGCTTTGAGCTTCTGGGCCGCGCTCCCAAGACAAGTCTTCGCGGGTGTTCTTTAACGTATGAGGAAATGGCGAGTTCTCCAGAATGATCCGTACCCACCAAGCGATAAACAAGCTTCTTTTATACCGCGATCAGTATTTTATCAATAAAAAAACGGCGGCTATTGCCGCTTCTCTGGGGCGGCTTTCCGAAAAGTGGCTGGAGCCCAACTACATTTGGCGTCGCCGCGCGATAGCCGAATTGGTAAAATCCTCCCGTTTTTCTCACTCCATGTCACACGCCCTGCTGGATTCTATTTTCAAAGAACTCACCCGAGTTAAACTTAAAAAACTTTTGTGCTCGGAGCTTGGGGATATACGTGCTCTTGATGGATTTTTTTTCAAGCCTGTTCTGGGGCATAGGCTTTTCGGCATAGGCCCAAGGCTTATCACCCATGTTTTTGCCGCCAATCTTCCCAATCCCGCGGTTTCAAGTTTGGTTCATGGCCTACTGGTCAAGAGCGCTGGCGCTGTCAAAGTTTCAAGCCGGGATGCAGGAATTTTACCGATCTACCTTGAATCACTCAAGAAACATGATCCGGCTCTTTCAAAAGTAAATATTCTTCTGCCGGCGCAGGACCGAGCCGGGCTAAGAGAGTGGGTGGCCGCCTCGGAGGTTGTTGTGGCGTATGGCAACGAAAAAACAATCCAGACTTTTTGGAAAATGACGGGGCCGCGTAAAAAATTTGTCGGTTATGGTCATCGGGTTAGCTTCTCTCTCTATACGCGCGAGGCTTTAACTCAAAAAGGAGCGCTTGATTTGGCTCGGCGGACGGCACGGGATATCTGGATGGGGGATCAGCGGGGCTGCTTATCGCCGGCCG
Organism: Candidatus Omnitrophota bacterium; assembly: GCA_945877765.1. Classification (GTDB taxonomy): domain Bacteria; phylum Omnitrophota; class Gorgyraeia; order 2-02-FULL-51-18; family 2-02-FULL-51-18; genus CAMDWQ01. The sequence goes on from CAMDWQ010000018.1 coordinate 19,723, forward strand.
TGATCTATGTGGAGGCGGGTGCTGCGGTGACTGGGCTAGATTTTGCCAAGGAAGTCGCTAAAGCGCTTGGAGATTTGTCTGGTGAAGGAAACGGTTTACCGCCAGCCAAAACCCAGCGCATCCTGGATAAAGAAGAGTTAAAAAATCGATGGCGCTTGAAAAAGGCTAAAGGCGAAGAGGTTTGCTTTTGGGAGTCGCCAAAGCCAGGCGAGTGGGCTGTTTTTTTTGAGAAAAAAAATCAGGAATTTTCTATTTCCTGCGCAGGTCAGACGGTGTTTGTCCGCGAATATCAAAACTTAGACGATGTCTACCGCGCTTTGAAGTCGTACCAAAAGTATTTGCAAGGGGTCGCGTTAGAGGCAGGCAAAGCTAAAAGGGAGAAGATTTCCCTAGCTTTGTCACGGCTTGGCGTCAATCGCATTACTCGCGCCGGGAAGCTGCAGGAGCCGCCTTTTGGTTGGCGGCATGATGGGATGTCTCCTATTGCCGGCTGGTTACGTTGGACAGGCCTTGAGTAGTTTTCTTGTGGTAAAATACCCCCAATGAAAAAATTTATCAGCATCCATGGTCATTTTTATCAGCCGCCCAGAGAAAACCCGTGGACCCAAGAAGTGGACGTTGAGGAATCCGCTAAACCATTCCATGATTGGAATGAGCGTATATCCAAGGAATGCTACGAAGCCAATACGCAAGCCAGAATCTTGGATGCTAAAGGCCAGACGGCGGTTACCGTCAATAATTTTTCCAGTATTAGTTTTGATTTCGGACCCACACTGTTATCGTGGCTTAAACGCAAAGACCCAACCGTCTATGCGAAGATTCTTGAGGCAGACCGCGAAAGTGTCCGAGTTCATGGCGGCCACGGCAATGCGATGGCACAGGTTTATAACCATGTCATCATGCCGCTTGCCAGTTACCGCGATAAGCAGACACAGGTGATTTGGGGAATCCGTGATTTTGAATTTCATTTTAAGCGACGGCCAGAGGGCATGTGGCTTTCGGAGACGGCGGTAGATCGAGAGACTTTAAATATTTTGGCCCAGCAGGGAATTTTGTATACGGTTTTAGCGCCGCATCAGGCCAAGCGTGTTCGTAACGTCGGTTTTGGCTCTCGGTGGGCGCCTATCCGGCATGAAGGAATTAGCACTCGGCATGCTTACCGTATTATTCTCGACCAAGGTAAACAATTTCATCTATTCTTTTATGACGGCGCTCTGTCACGCGATATTGCGTTTCATGGCATTCTTAAGAGCGGTGATAATTTTGCTCATAAACTTCTTGGTGCATTTAGCCATCGCGAGAACAATCAGCTGGTGTCAGTGGCTACTGACGGCGAAAGCTATGGGCATCACCATCAGTTTGGTGAAATGGCCTTAGCTTACGCGGTCAAAAAAATTGAAGACTCCAATCAAGCGCTGATGACCAATTTTGGAGAATTTTTGGACCGTTTCGGCTCTTTTTGGGAAGCCGATATTTATGAAGATAGTTCTTGGAGCTGTGCACACGGCATTGAGCGCTGGCGCTTGGACTGTGGTTGCCGCATTGATTCAGGTCAGGGATGGAATCAGCGCTGGCGTGCGGTGCTCAGAGAGGCTTTTGATTTTTTAAAGCAGACCGCTGATGAGGTTTTTGAACGTGAGCTTTCACCCCTCCTAAAGGATCCCTGGCGGGCGCGTAATGAGTATGTGGATATTTTATTGGATTCGTCCAACGGCGTTAAGGATCTTTTTTTGGCCAAAAATGCACGTCAAAAATTAACGCCGGACGAGCAAAATAAAGTGTGGGGTCTTATGGAGGCGCAGAAATTTTCGCTTTTCATGTACACTAGCTGCGGTTGGTTTTTTGACGAAATCTCAGGGATTGAACCGGTGCAGAATATGAAATTTGCCGCCCGCGCCATGGAGTTGATACAACCTTATGAATCCTCCAAGATTGAGCCTGGGTTCTTAGCCATTTTAGATCGCGCCAAAAGCAATATTCCGACAATGGGAACAGGAAAAGATATTTTTAACAAGTTTGTGAAAACAGCCAAAAATGTCATTCCCGCAATTACTTAGCGGGAATCAAACCTAGGTATGATCCCCGATTAAAGATCTCGGGGATGACACGGGGGATGACACGGGGGATGACATAAGAGATGACACAGGAGATGAATGATGAGTTTTAAATGCGGGATTGTGGGTTTGCCGAATGTGGGAAAGTCGACGATATTTAATGCTCTGACACGCGGGCAGGCGCTGGCGGCCAATTATCCTTTTGCCACGATTGATCCCAATGTGGGGATTGTCGCGGTGCCGGATAAGCGTCTTGGGACGCTCACCGAAATTGTGGCTGCCAAAAAAGTGGTGCCGACAACCGTTGAAATTGTCGATATCGCCGGTATTGTCAAGGGTGCCAGCCAAGGGGAAGGGTTGGGCAATCAATTTTTAAGCCATATCGCCGAAGTGGATGCCATCATCGAAGTGGTTCGCTGTTTTGAATCCAAAGATATCATTCACGTCAGCGGCACCGTGGATCCGCTCCGTGACATGGAGGTCATTCAGACCGAATTGATTCTCAGAGACATGGATGCGCTCGCCAAATATAAAACACGATTTGAAAAGGGAGCGAAGGCCGGTGACAAAAAAGCACAGCAGACGCTGGCGCTTATCAGCCGCTATGAAATTGCTTTCAATGAGGGCAAGCCTGCCAGAAGCTGTGAAGTCAGCGCGGATGAAAAATTACTTCTTAAGGAAATTCAGCTTATCACTGACAAGCCGATTCTTTATGCCGCCAATGTGGCAGAGGAGGAATTGGGGAAGCCGGACTCCGCGCATGTGGCAGCCGTTCGAAAAAGAGCCTTAGCGGAAAACGCAGCGGTGATTGTGATTAGTGGGAAGGTGGAAGAGGATATCTCCCGGCTTGAAGAAGGCGAGCGCGAGGAATTTTTAAAAGCCATGAACATGACAGAGTCGGGTTTGGATCAGTTGGCGCGCGAAGGGCATAAACTTTTGAATCTTATTTCCTTTTTTACCGTTGGCGAGACGGAAAACAGGGCTTGGGATGTTGAGCGCGGCGCCACAGGGCCCAAAGCGGCGGGGAAAATTCATTCTGATTTTGAAAAGGGGTACATTCGCGCAGAAGTTGTGTCTTTTGATGATTTTGTGAAGTATCGCGGGGAGCAAGGAGCTCGAGAAGTGGGTAGATTTCGTCTTGAAGGAAAAGAATACATTGTTCAAGATGGCGACATTATGCATTTTAGGTTTAGTGTCTGAACCCGGGTAAAATTGTATTTGTTTGTCGTCCCAGGAAGAGATAAAATACAGATTCAATTTTTTGCGTCAAAGAGAGCCATTTAACATAAAGGAGTGCCAAGTGCTTACAATTACCGAAGGCAAGTTAAAGAGCATTGAGAATGTGGCTAATAAAGAGGGAGTAATTACCGCCGCGGCGATGGATCAGCGCGGGTCCTTGCAGAAATCGATTGCCAAGGCTAGAGGCGTGTCGGATAAAGAGGTGACGCCCGAAATGATGTCTGAATTTAAGACAATTGTGACTAAAGTGTTGACGCCTTACGCTAGCGCCATTTTATTGGATCCTGAATTTGGTTTACCAGCGTCTAAATCACGCTCCAAGAACGCGGGTCTTCTGCTAGCCTATGAAAAAACAGGTTATGACGCCACGATGGAAGGCCGTATTCCTGATTTTCTGGATGGGTACACCGCCAAACGGTTACGCCAAGAGGGCGCTGATTGCGTGAAAGTGCTTTTGTATTACACGCCCTTTGACGAGCCTAAAGTAAATGCCAAAAAACACGAAATCATGGAGCGTATCGGCAAAGAATGCGAAGAAGAGGATATTGCTTTTTTTCTCGAGTTTGTCGGCTATGACCCCAAGAGCAATACAACGGATTCGCTGGAATACGCCAAGATCAAGCCAGATGTCGTGATTAAGAGCATGGAAGAATTTGCCAAGGATAAATACAAAGTCGACGTGCTGAAGGTCGAAATCCCGGTCGATGTCAAATACTTGAAGGGCTCCAAAGCTTACAACGGCTCGCAGACGGCGTATGACTGGGAAGGGGCGAAGAAAATTTTTAAACGCCAGGATCAGTGCATGAACAAGCCGTTCATTTATCTTTCGGCCGGTGTCAGCGATGAAATTTTCCGTGAAAATCTGGAACTGGCTATTTCCGCTGGGGTAGATTTTGCCGGAGTTCTTTGCGGCCGAGCGACATGGAAGGATGGAATTCCTGTTTATGCCAAAGAAGGCGCCAAGGCGCTGGAAGCCTGGATGTTGGACCGCGGCGTCATCAACATTCAAGCGTTGAATGCGGTACTCGCCAAAGGCGCTAAGCCTTGGCACTCTCGCTACGGCGGCCGTGATAAGGTCAAGGTCGTTTCAAGGACAGCGGCCCGCTAACGCGGGTTCAGCGGGTTTTGTGGCGTACATCCCTGGACGAAAGAAAAAAGAGGAAGAGCCTGAACGCGGGAAAAAAAATTCCACCGCGAAACTGGATGATATTGATGTTTTAAGGCTTAAGAAAGCGCACCAGGATCTTCTGGAGGCGCACCGTGGTGTGCGCGAGTCTCACGTGGAAATGATATTGAATTTGGCTATCGCGGCTGAATACAAAGACCCTGATACAGGCAACCACATCTTGCGTATCAGCGATTACTCTACGGAGATTGCGGCCGCGCTGGGAATTTCTGCGGATCAGATTGAGCACTTGCGGTACGCAAGCCCAATGCACGACATCGGAAAGCTGGGGATTCCTGATAAAATCCTGCAAAAGCCTGCGAAGTTGACGCCTGACGAGTGGAAGGTAATGAAGCAGCACACCTCGATCGGCGCTCGCATGTTTCAATCCAGCAAATCACCCCTTTTGCGCGCCGCCTCTGAAATCGCGATGTCGCACCACGAAAAATTTGACGGCTCCGGTTATCCGAATGGTTTGAAAGGGAAGGAGATCCCTCTTTTTGGCCGTATCGTGGCGCTGGCGGATGTGTTTGATGCGGTTGTCTCGAAACGTTGCTACAAAGAAGCCAGCGCTTTTGACGAAGGGATTATTTATATTCAGTCTCTCGCTGGCAATCATTTAGACCCCGATATTGTGGATACTTTTTTAAAAATAAAAACGATTATTCGCAAGATTTATGACGCTAATCAAAGCATTCAAAAATTTATTGAAGAATCCAACAACAAAGTCTTGGATGTTTAAACAGCTGATTCATTGAAGAGGATAAGCGCCCGATGGCTGGAAAAGATTATTACAAAGTTTTAGGTGTCGCGGAGAAATCCTCGCCCGATGAAATCAAGAAGGTGTATCGGACGCTGGCCAAAAAATATCACCCGGACGCCAATCCCAACAACAAAGCCGCCGAAGAAAAATTTAAAGAAATTTCTGAAGCTTACTATGTTTTAAGTGATGCAAAGAAGCGCGCCGAGTATGATAATTTTAAAAGATATAGCAATGGGGGTGGCAGGGGAAGCGGCTATTCTACGGGCGGCGGACAGGCTTCTGGCTGGCAAGGTGCTCAGGGCTTTGATTTTGAAGAACTTTTACGCGGATTCCGCAGCGGGCAGGGTCAAAGACAGCAATTTCACACCAGCGGGTCGATGAGGGGTTTTGAAGATATTTTTGGGGGCTCTTATGGGAGCGCGGATGCAGACGAGGCGGTCTCGGACAAGGTCTCATCGGATCTTTCCGCCACTTTAAATATTTCCAAAACCCGCGCTCAAAAAGGCGGCGAAGTTAGTTTTGAAATGAGAGACGGCAAAAAAATCACCGTAAAAATCCCGGCGGGAATTGAGTCGGGAAAAAAGCTTCGCCTGTCACGACAAGGGAGAGCCTGTCCGACCTGTGAGCATCCCGGGGATTTAATTTTAACCATCAAAGTCGAATAGTTCTTTAGCCAAAGGAAAAAAATGCGTAACTATCTTATCGGGGCGTTAGCGGTTTCTCTTTTGTTCTCAATATCTGGTTGCGGCGCCTCCAAGGAGGCATCGGCGCCAGCCGTATCTTCGTCCGAAACCTCAGCACCAAACACGGCGCAAAAGACTCTTGATCTTTCAACGGCCGGTTCTTTGGGTGGACGCGTCCTTTTTGAAGGCGAAGCACCGGCCCCCAAAGCCATGTCAGTGAAAGGCAATCCCGAATGCGCTGTTTTGCATGCAGGTGGAAATGTAATCTCTGAAGAGCTTTTGGTCAACGATGGAGGCCTTCAAAACGCATTTGTTTACATCAAAGAAGGTTTAGAAGGTTATGTGTTTGACGCGCCCAAGGAGTCCGTGACGGTCAACAACAAAGGTTGTGTGTATTTGCCTCATGTGACAGGCGCTCAAGTAAATCAGGAAGTTATTTTTTTAAACAGCGACGCGACTCTGCATAATGTTCATTCTTATCCCAAAGCCAACAAGGGTTTCAACCTGGGCCTGCCTTTGGTGGGGATGAAGCAAACCAAGAAGTTTTTGGCGCCAGAAGTGATGATCCCCTTAAAGTGCGATGTGCATCCCTGGATGCTGGGCTATATCGGCGTGTTGGCGCATCCCTATTTTGCCGTGACGGATGCCCAGGGAAACTTCGCGATCAAGAATCTGCCTGCAGGGGAATATTCGGTCGAAGTATGGCACGAAAAACTTGGGGTCCAATCCCAAAAAATCAAGATTGAACCCCAACAAAATCAGAATTTAGAGTTTAAATACCAACCCTAATGTAATTCTTAATATCATACTTAATGTCATTCCCGAGAGTTTTAATCGGGAATCAAACTTAAGACATGATCCCCGATTAAAGATTTCGGGGATGACAACTGCAGCATGTCGGGGATTACACGTTAGAAGTTAGACCCCACCTTCGGCGCTACCTTTTCCACCAGATGCCAGACAATGGCGATGCTGATGACGATGACGCCAAGTACAATCGGAAGATTAAACACAGGTAAATGGCTCGCGGCACCCATACAAAAAAGCATCGGTACCGAAAGATAAGTATTCAGGCGCGAGGCCAGAAAAGCTTTGCGGGTAATCCCTGCCATCTCCGCCGGAGACTCACCCTTTTTAACCCAGGTAATAATTTTTTTCTGCCCGGGCCAGATGATAAACCAGACATTAAACCACATAATACTGCCAAGTGTTGCGCCCAAGCTAATCCACTGACCCCACGTGGAAGTGAAGAGGCCGCCAGGGCCTGTTAAGCCGCCATCGTTTAAATGCAATTTAGCGGTGATGTAGAGCCAGCCGGAGATCATGGTAATCATCGCGGCCCAACGAAACCACCAAAGCGCGCGCGGCATCAGCTGTGGCACCACTTTTTTCTTGGTGTCAGCGTCCATCGTCTTGGCGAATGGCCCGTTGATGAAATTAAAAAAGTAGAGAAGACCGATCCAGATAATCCCAAAAAACAGATGTAGCCATCTTAAACTAAAAAGAAATATCGTGATTCCGTCCAACGAAACAGAAATTTCAGGCATTAGGTTCTCCTATTGTTTAACTTTGCTAAAGATTCTATCATAGAAGGCATCCTTATGAAAATCAAAGTCCGCGATTTTAACCAGTCACCGTTGGACTAAGTAACCGGTGACATATTTATGAACAATGCTTGAAATCAATGTCTGATAAGGAATTCCTTCTTGAAGGGCCTTGGCACGAACACTGTCCAAATCCGATTCTGTCATGCGAATGTTAATGTGTTTATTTTTTCTCTGGGAAGCATGAAAAAATCTTGCATGTTCCGTCATCGTTTTTTTTAAATTTGAAACGGAACGCCATTCACCCTTAGCTAAAGATTCCATCAGTTCTTTTTCGTCATTGTCCAACGGCTCAAATGGATTTAATTTATGCGGGTCTTGGTGTTTCATGTCAGGCGCTCCTTATTTGAATATTTTTTATGCATTCCTCGGTGTGGAAAAGCTGTTTTTAAAAATACATGACCTTCGTTTTTTACAAAAGGCACAACATAAGTGTAAGAGTTGATCTCTAAAATATAGGCGCCTTGATGTTTGTATTTTTGGCCTGGATTCTGAATGATGTCCAAAATTTTTTCTTGCTCAATCAATGAAGCAATAAGTTCAAAAGAGATGTTTCTCTTCTTTTGCAATTCCAAGTTTTTTTCTTCATCCCAAGCCACAATGGTCATATGCAAAGGATATCATGAAAAATGTACATTGTCTACCTATTGTATTAAGTTTAAAAAAATTTGCTATTTGCACCCATATCAGGCATATTTTACCAATACACATAGACCATGACTCATCGACCACCTCTCGCTAAAAAAGCGACCCGAACGGTCTTTCTTAAGAGCCTCTCGCTCACGCTAATTTTATGCCTAATAATTCAAGAGTTTTCTTATGCAGCTCCTCAACTTCAAAAGATGGATTTAGGATGGAGGATAGAGGATGGAGGGGAAAAGCAAAAGAATCTAGCATGGGCTAAAAAGCTACTTCCTCCAATCCCTGAATCAGTTGCTACGATTGAAGACGCCTACCAGGTACCACAGGGGTCTGACCCCTCTGGTACCAAGACGGTTATCCTCATCCAAGACGCCCACACCAACTCTTCCTGTCAGTTAAATGAATC
>CAMDWQ010000019.1 GCA_945877765.1 Candidatus Omnitrophota bacterium
ACACCTCTTAAGAGAAGGCCCACATTGTCTCCGGCTTGTCCGTCGTCTAGAAGCTTACGGAACATTTCAATGCCGGTGATGACGGTTTTCTTAGTGGGTTTGATACCGACCACTTCGACTTCGTCGCCGACTTTGCAGATACCTCTTTCAATACGGCCTGTACCGACGGTGCCGCGTCCCGTGATAGAGAATACGTCTTCGATAGGCATCAAGAATGGCTTATCGGTTTCTCTTTTAGGGGTCGGGATGTAATCATCGACGGCTTTCATTAGATCTAGGATGCACTGGGTCTTGGCGGGGTCGTTGACGTTGTTTAACGCTTCAAGGGCCGAACCTCTGACGACAGGAATCTTGTCTCCTGGGAACTGATACTTGGTTAAAAGCTCACGAACTTCCACTTCGACTAAGTCTAAAAGCTCGGCATCGTCTACGGCATCGCACTTATTAAGGAAGACAACGATGGCGGGGACTCCGACTTGACGGGCTAAAAGGATATGTTCACGAGTCTGGGGCATGGGTCCATCAGCGGCAGAGACGACGAGAATGCCTCCATCCATCTGAGCGGCACCGGTAATCATGTTTTTGATGTAATCGGCGTGTCCCGGACAGTCGACGTGAGCGTAGTGTCTGTTTTCGGTAGAGTATTCCACGTGGGAGACGGCGATGGTGATTCCGCGTTCTCTTTCTTCGGGGGCGTTGTCAATAGAGTCAAACGCACGGACTTGCGCTAAACCTTTTTTGGCCAAAACGCTGGTAATGGCAGCAGTAAGGGTGGTTTTGCCATGATCGACGTGACCGATGGTGCCGACGTTCACGTGAGGTTTACTGCGGTCAAATTTTTCTTTGGACATTGCTTCCCCCTTTATGTCTTCTCGTTGTGATCAAAAAAAACGCTTTGTTCTCAAACCCTTCCTTAAGCAGCCAAAGCTGCAGGTCGGGATTGAACCGACGACCTCGTCCTTACCAAGGACGTGCTCTACCAACTGAGCTACTGCAGCAAAAGTCGTCCTAAATAATTTGTACAGTCCCCAGAAAGAGAGAGTTCGCTCAAAAATATGTAAAAGTACAAAAGAATGCAGTAAAGACAAATTATAATGTTTTTTCTTAGACTGTCAAGAGCTAGAAATTAATGGAGCGGGTGGCGGGAATCGAACCCGCGTAGCGAGTTTGGAAAACTCGAATTCTACCATTGAACTACACCCGCTTGGAGCGTTAATTCTATAGTCTCTCGATGATATCTTCAAGCTTAAAACGCACCTTCGGAGCCGTGGCATATTTATCGCTCTCAGCTCTGTAACCGGCCGCGCAAGCCACAAAAGTAGTGTACCCTTTTCCTGAGATCCCCAGAACCTCGTCGTATTGCGAGGTTACGATGCCCTCCATCGGACAAGTATCAATCCCTAGGAGAGCGGCTGAAGTCATAAAATTTCCAAGCGCTATATACACTTGAAGGGCCGCCCATGCATTGACATCAAACTTATCGGCGGGCCGCGCCAAAAATCCCAACATGACTTTTTTAAAACCCTCCAGCGCCTCGGGGGTCCCGCCACGAAGCTCGACAATGCGTTGGATATATTTTTCAACATCCGCGGAGCCTGTCGCCTTTTTGATCGTAAATACCACGTGATGCGAGCAGTCCAGCGGCTGTTTCTGGCCCCAAGAAGCCGCGACCAGTTTTTCTTTTATCTTGCTGTCTGTCACAACAAAAAATTTCCACGGCTGTAAGCCAAAAGAGGACGGCGTTAAAACCAATGCCTCTTCCAATGCGCTCCAGGTGTCCGCCGGAATCTTTCTGACAGGGTCAAATGCCTTGGTAGCATATCTCCATTTCAATTGCTCGGTCAAAATTTTTGGGTCAATGGGTTTCATTTTTTCTCCTCCTCTGTCATTCCCGAAAGTTTTAATCGGGAATCAAACCAGGTATGATCCCCGATAAATAAATTCGGGGATGACATTTCGTTTTATTTCAAATCAAAAAGTAAAAACCTGCATTCTTTCTCCGCGCAAACCATCTCAATTTTTTTTTCATCCTCAAGCGCCGCGCCGTCACCGGCTTCGAGCGTATTTTTTAAAATATCAAGCTTGCCCTCGATTAGCTGTATCCACAATCCCCGGCCCGACTGTGCTTCATAGCTGATCTTGCCGCCATTTTTTAAAAAACCATGGTAGATTCCCGCGTCCTGATGAATTTTGACGGTCTCCCCGTCCGGCTTCCCTGAGGCTAAAAGTGTCAACCCCTCTTTTTTCATTAAAGAAGAAAAATTCTTCTGCTCGTAGCTGGGAGTCAGATTTTTCTTTTCAGGAAATATCCAAAGTTGCAAAAGATGCGTGGCGTTTTTCTTGGAAGGATTAAATTCGCTGTGCGTCACGCCTGTGCCGGCGCTCATCCGCTGAACATCCCCCTGGCGGATGATCGAACCTGTCCCCATGCTATCTTTATGCTCAAGCTCCCCTTGAATAATAAACGTGACAATCTCCATGTCGCGGTGCGCGTGCGTCGGAAAACCCATCCCCGCCTCGACAAAATCTTCGTTGATCACACGCAGTGAGCGAAAATGGGTGTGCGCCGCGTCCTGATAGTCCCCAAAGGAAAACGAGTGCTGGGTCTTAAGCCAGCCAAAATCAAAGTGACCGCGTTCGGAAGATTTTCTAAGCTTGATCAAATCTGTAAACCTAAATTGTGACAGCCAGGTTCCATATCCAGAAAAGCATGAACGAGGTTGATCATGTCCGGCATCGTTTTGGCGTCTTCATCCACATAAAACTGGCAAACCGCTTCCCGAAGACGCAAAAATTCGTGGCGCCACGAAAAAGTTCGCTCCCCGCTCCATTCGCAAGTGGTCAGGTCCATCAATTCGAGTACACGCTCCAAAGAAAGCCTCAAGTAGTCCGTAGCGCCATCCGAAAGACAGCCCTTGGCGCGTACCAGCTCGGAAACGATATTTAGAATCCTTTTTTCCATTGGCATGCTGTTCCATTTTTCCAATGAAATTTTTTGATCGTAAATTTTTTTCATATGAAAAATAATTATATCATAAAATGGAGGGATTGAATCTTGGGGATGAGTTGACGCGGAGAAAAATAAATCAAGCAGCGGCGGAATGGATCAAATGCTCTTTGACCCAGACGTTAAGACTTTTGCCCTCTTTTTTTGCGGCGATTGAAATTTGCCGGTGTTCCTCGGGGCTGACACGGACAATAAATTTTCCAGCAAAGGGCTTATTAGGGTCTTCTCCGCGCTCCTTGCAAAAAGCCAGGTAATCATCTATAGATTCTCTGAATGCTTTCTGAATCTCCTTCACGGAAGAACCTTGAAAAGTAACCACGTCGCGCGTATTGATTACGTCTCCGTGAAAAATACCAGCTTCATTATCAAATTCAACAATCCCGACATAGTTTTTATATTTCATCATGGCTTGACTCCTGCCTCCGTAAGAAAACGTCTCATGGACTTGACCGCTCCTCTGTCCGTCTCTTTGTGAGGATGCGGCCTGTGAAACACCGCGCGAACGCCGTTTAAAGCTATCCGCACCCGTGAACCGCTACCCTGGCTTAATTCAGCACCGTAGGCGGAAAGCATCGTTTCAATGTCTTTCCAGGCAATGCCGGACCTGACGGGATCTCCAAAGACAGCTTCCAGCGTTTTGCGGTGTTTTGTTTGCACAACCAAATGATATCATATTGTAGTATCATTTTCAAGGATTCTTTAAAAAAATCCCAGGGAGAAGAAAGGTCAAAAATTATGCCGCGGAGCCGATGGCGGTAAGAGCGGCCTGTACGGTTTTTAGGGTGTTCTTCCAGTTCATATGCAGGGCCTTCATGGTGAGGCTCCTATAACGGTTAATCTCAGCGCCCTCCTGAACAACCTTCAAATCGCCAAATACTTTACCGTCCAATTCAACCGTAATATCATCGCGTAAATTTTTCCACAGCATCTTAAGCGCTTCCGTAGGTCCATCCAAACGCTGGACCAATATGGCAAAAATCATTCGGGGGATAAACGATGCGGAGGACTCTTCCATCTGCCCTTGAGCGATTGCAGAAAGACCTGAGTCTTGTGCTTCTTTCAAAAGGTTACCTTTAAGTACGCCCGTATAAATTACCGCGGCGTTGGGCACCGGCACAAAATCTTGACCCTCTTTGGCAAATTGAATAGAGACCGAGCCCTCCTTGCCAGGAACTAATTGATTAATTTCATTCTTCACCCATCTTTCAAATTGTAGTTTTTTTAACTGATCAAAATCCTTCGGAACTCTGGCACGAATGTCGATAAGCAAATCTTTTTGATAAAGAGCTCTCTCGCCCGCCTGATCTGCCGCGGTCTTGGCTAATTGATACAAACGAATCTGGTCCTCAACAAAAATAGCGTCCATTTTTTTCAGCACTTGATCAAAAGATTGTTTAGCCGAGACAGGCGCGCCACCAATGCTCTCGATCAAAGACTGATCCAAAAGAACTTTGCCGAGAGGCTTTTTATTCCAAAATCCTTGGCGAGTGTAAAACTCAACTTCTACTTGGCCGTTAGTTTCGATGAATCGAACCGTGGCCGTACGCTTTAAATTTTTAAAATAAAAACTCCAAAATTTACCCAAGAGGCTTTTCGATTCAACATACGCCTGCGCCAATAACTTCATGCTTTCAGGATCCCTTTCAGCATCCGCAAGGGCATCCAATGAAGAAGCGGTAAGCCTCGCACCAAAAACACTTGAGAAACGCTCCTGATCAGTCTTTCGGCCAGCGAAACCATCTACCAGCGCTAAAACCTCAGAACGACCAGGCCTGGGGGCGGCCAGGCGAGCACCAACCCCATCAACCGGCCTTACCATGGTGAATCGTCCCCTAGCGGGATCAATAAAAGCCGTTTCCTGTAGAAGGCGGTTTCTCCACGCTTCCTGAAATTTCTCTGGTCTAAAAAAGGTGTTTACATCGACCTCAATTTTTCTGCTCATTGTTCCTGTGGTCTCTTCTTCGCTCCCACGAATCGCCAACCCCACATCGCTCACCGTGACAACTGGCCCACCTTTTACATAGTCAACCATACCCATCGAAGCTTGCATGTCAGCGATCCGAAGGCTGGTTATGCGATAAATTCCCTGAAGGATAAGCTCAAGCTGTTGCTTGATTTCATTCTTTGCGGCTTCCGCTTGCTCTGCGCCCACCGCCTCGAGTATCGGCGTATACAAATCATCTCCGCCCAAGAAGTCCTCGATGATAAAAAGAATTTGTCCTTTGCCTATATCCATATTTTCAATTTCTGAATCCCGCGCAACTAGATGCAAGGCGGGAAGCCCTGTAAGAGCTTCGTCAGGATTTTGTTGATTATAAAGCTCAACCTTCTGCAGAATGTGAGCCGTCGATTCAGAAGCGCCTGCCATGTTTTCATAAAGTTTCACCGAATTAAGGATTTCGCCACCGGGAATCTTAACCACAACATTCTTTGTCGTACCATCTTCCATTGTCAAAACAGCGCGATAGACGTCGGTGAACTGTCCCTGACTTTTCCTAATTTCTGGCAAATCATTTCCACGCTGGTCTTTCCCGGCCGCGCGCATGGGAATCACGGTGATATCCTTAATGCCAAGCTGACCCGACACAACTTGATTAAGATAGGACTCTGTAGCACTAAGATCTTTATCTCCTCCACGCAAATGAAATGTTGCCGGATCCGCTTGAATAGGACGCTTGTTGGTGTAGATTTCCTTATGGCCCGGAGCCGCTGCTTTGAAAATCTTTATTGATACACGTCTTAAGCCCTCCATAGCCTGTCTAACTATTTCAAGATGGTCAGAATTTTCCTTTTCAAGGATACGAGCTCTTGATCTAAGGACATTTAATTGTGCCGACATAATCGCTTGTGAATCTTGGGAGTCAATCACAAGGCCATCCTGGGTGGCTATGCTTTCAAACTTCTTTAGCCAAGACTCCATGCTGCGCGGTTCAAGCTCAAACAGTTCCCCTCTGGAATCATTTTTCTGGATCTCCAAGAGCCTCATGATAGTCATTAGACTTCTAATGCTATAGGACCCTAATCTTGTTGGAAAACCCCCAGGGTCGGTCTTTGCTCCACTCATAAATCGATCAACCCAAAAATCATCCACCTCTAGGTCGAGACTATCGTCAGCAATGCGTGACTTAGAGAAATCAAGTAACCGCGAAACCACTCCTTCATCAGAATAGAATCGACTCAACTCTGTCCTAAGATAGACCGCCAGAGGTTGCTCGACCTGCTCTCTATCCGTTACCGACAAAAATAGTGGTGCGGAGGAATTAAATAATAATTTAGGCCTCTCCTTCAACATATCCAAGTAGCGGCTCAGATCGAGCTTTGTCAGAGCAAGTTCTCCGGTAAGATATTCAGATGGCATGACTCCATCATCAATACGCAGTTGCGCGAACGTGTTTTTAAAGTTTTCCCATATCCTCTTAGTTGCCCCAGACAAACTGTCATCAACGAGAAGGAAAATATCCAAATCACTGCTTGAAGAGGCTATTTGCATTGCAAAACTTCCGGCTACAAAAGCAACCACTCGCCCCGTAAGACGCTGACGAGCAAGATACTCATTGATTAACCGATTTACAGCCAGCGAATAAGCGCGTGAGGCCTCCCTTATATCCACCTTTGCAGAATTGAGGTAAGACTCCTTCAGCTTTGCCAATTCCGCCTGAATTTCATAGTCAACACCATCAACATAGTCTTCAGCCCGAGGGTCCGATCCTAGGTATTCTTTACCATCGAGCCACTGCCTGAATTGATTGCGTGATTGGTTATTGGGGTCATTGTCGAACAGCGTTGCTAAAAGATAAAATCGCGGAACACTCTCTTTCTCAGAAAATCGAGACCTGAAAACAGGTGTCCCAAAAACTGTAATATCTGCTGCCGCATCTTTCCGAATATAATCGGAGACGTCTCCTATCTTGACGCCATATTGATTTTCAAAATAGGCTTGGATGCTTCTGTTTACATCTTTTCCGAAATCCATCCGGATTTTTGTAAGAAGCTGGCTTTTAGCTGCAGGGTTCAGCATGCTCGCATTCCAATCCGCTCTACCTAATGTCTCAATTTTCATAAGAATGATTTTATCGAACGATTTACCGACGTGCTGGACACTCCAAAATATATTCCAGCGCATGACTTCATAAAGTTCATGGCTACTGAGATTTATTTTGATTCTCCCAGCTCTTAAAACTAGTTTAATGGTGGCACTTATAACGTAAAAAAAACGTCTCCAGAACTCTGGTCTGCTTTCATTGATCCAGATGCTAGGCACTGTATTTTCTTCGGTTACTTGTGCCAACCGCGCACCAGTGGGCAACCACACATCGTCGACTCGAACAAAAGGTTTTCGCTCCTCCACATTGCTCCACATACGGTAAAGCTCTATATCACTCGCTACGCCGCCGTCAACAAGGATTGGACCGGACCATCCCCTGTAAAATTGGTGCCGATAACCATCGATGAATAGAGCGCCATCGTGGCCTCGTGGATACATCACATCGGCATCCTCCGTCAGCCGGGGAAACATTGTTTCTTTTGTACCTTCAGCAGGATTCATAATATCAACAAACCAGAGCTTACCGGATTCTTTGTCGAGCCCAAAATTAATTGGAATAAGAGAATCATACATCACAATATGCCTGCGAACAGTTTCATGGATGAGCTCACCAATCTGAGTCCTAACAGCCTTAGGAATCTCGCTGAATGTTGTTAATTTTTTCTGCACCACAACCAAGGGGTATCTCTGTCCGTGAATCAAAACATTTTCTAAAATGGTAAATGGGGCAACGAGGCCACCCATTGATTTTTTGGCAAACCGTACACGCTCTAAAAATTTTTCGGAGGTGTTCGTCGATGCTTTAATGATTAAATTTTTTAGAGGGCTCAATGAATCACTGGCTGTAAATAAAAAAGAAAAATCTTTACCGCCAGTGCGCTTGCCAGATTCTCCCAGGACAGCCTGCAATGATCTCTCGTTTTGAACCGCCAATTTCAATGCCTCTATTTGCTCGTCGGACGCCAATCGTGCGCCGCTATTTTGAGCCTCCCCGCCAAAAATTGACTGTGGCGGCCGGGAAAAATTAAGAAGGCTCATGATTGAATAAATAGTACCCAATGCGATACTGTTCCATGCCGTGCCAATCGACGCCTGCTCGTTATTAAGAAAATGAAAGGCATGATAGGTCGCTGATAAAGCAACCCCCAACATAATCAATTTTCTAAATCGTTCCAAGACGCTACTTGGTCCGCCATTTTGTGCCGGGGAGACCAGCTCAATTAGATCCGTTGTCGCGTGTTCTAAAAATAAACCGATAAAAGAAAGTCCACCCAAAATAATCGCCGCGCCCTGAAAACCCAAAGCCTGCGACATCCAAAAAAAGTTGCTAAATAAAACCACTACTCCCGGCGCCAAATAAGACATCCAGCGCCGATCCTCGACACGAAAACGCGCCATGTCACTTAGCGAAAGTAAATTTAGCGATAGTAAGACCACGCTATTAAGAATAGTCTTGAAAAAATCGGTTGGATCATCAATCAAAGTGCCTGCCGTGGCCATCAAGCCCATGGCAAAAAATAGACTCCATACATGAGATCGTTGAAGCAGGGCGGATAGTTTTTTGTTTTTATCCGACACTAAAGTCTTCTGATCTGCCAACCGGGCGGCTTGAAGATTTGGGGTCGGTCCTTTAAAGTTGACAATCGTGCCATCTGATTGCTGATTTCCTATTTCTCCTGCCAACCGCGCGGCAGATCTTGTCTGTCTCCTATCTATTTCCACTGCAATTTTTTGCTTTAAGTCATCGAAAGTCTTTGCATCCGCAAAGATATGCCCTGGGAAACCGGAAACCATTCTTGATAATACATTAAGTACAGAATGGCTCGCAAAATGAAAATCGATCTCAGACTTTCCTTTTCTCGTCGCATACGTAAAATCAATCAGCCGGACCTGGCCAGTCTTAGAATTGTTTAGTGTATTTCTCCAATGCGGGTGATCATGCCTATAGCCCGCGGTGCTGATCTGACTGAGAGCCTCCACATAGGCCTGATAGAAATGCAGTGCTTTTAAAATACTCTCATCATTTGATCTCTCGGAGGAGAAAAGATCCCTGGATATATGCGTAAATCCAAAGCTCGTTAAATACAGCTCTATGTAATTGGAGGGCTGGAATATGCCCTGTCTATGGTTTTCGATGGCAATAATCGGTGCCATGATAGGTAGTGTCAATGCACTTAAGCCTGCTAAATCGTCCCGGTAGTATGCATTACTGATTTTAACCGTATGACCCGATTCCTGATGACGCCAAAGTTTTTTTGGGCTGTCTCCATTAGTTTTTCCGGCAGAAACAAAACCTTCCTCCTTCGAAGCCAAGTCATCATCCCATAGCTCTGGTATAGGAATAGACTTCCGCATTAGTTCCGCGGCCTCATTAATCGCCGCATCAGTTTGACCTGCTGTCAACCGATCTGTTGTACCCGCCAACCGCGCGCCTTCCTCAACAGGATTTGGGGTCAGAGGATTTGGGGTCAGATTTGGGGTCAGTCCTTTAAATTTGACATTTGACCGTGGATTAAGACTCCTCTCTAAAGTCTGCCTATCCGCCAAGCGCGCCGCGGTGCTTAGACTTTTACCTCGATCCTTCCCTTTTCGCCTGTTTTCGGGAATTTCCTCAAATATCGGAATATCTTTAAACTCTCTTCTTTTTATTGAGCGATTAGTCAACCACTTCAAAAATGATCCAACAAACCACAGCTGGTACAGCAACCCATCAAAACGTACGGAGTATAAAACATACTCATTAGACCCCTGCTCCAGACTGCTTCTGAAAGAAGAATACCGCAGCAAATAACCATGCCTCTCTCCAAGGGGGCTTTTTTTGTATTTGTTTACTTCGTTGATATTTCTATTTCCTTTAAAAACCCCGCCGTCCCAATCATCGCCATAAAGAGGGTGTAAGCGGGCCACAATATCAGCCGCTCTGTCTCCAAAATCAAAGACAAATCTTTCCCGCGCTTTTTTAGCCTCCTGGTTCATCCCTGCTTGCTGTTTGGTTCTCGACTCATTAAGAAATACACTATTGATCCTATCTATTTCTGAGATTGAAGCAGACAAGAGCCTGCCGCTCAAATTCCCGGCAAGCGGGTTTCTCTTCAAGGCCTCATAAGCATTCCGGGCTTGTCGGCGAGCATCCATCACATCCATCTCTTTCGATCTTGCTTTCAACACAATGCCATCTAAATCCGCCTGAAAACGGTTGATAAAATTTACTCTTTCATTCTTTCTTCCCTCAAGCATCCTTTCAAACTCAACCGAGGATTCTTGATAAATAGCCCTGATTCTTGTCTGAGCTTCGAGCGAAAAATTATTCAATCTATGAGTAAAACGCAATCTATTTCTTAGCCTCTGAATCTGCTCTTCTAGGGCCGATTCATAGTCCCAGGAAAACTGGTATTTTTTTAAATCAGTCAACGCGCCGCTGATCTGACGTTCAAATGATGCAATGATGGCGGGCTCATTTCGGCTTACAATGCTTTCCAGTTTTTTTTCGGTTTCTCTTAGCCTTTCTGTATAGGATAACTTCGCCCGCTGAATCATTCGCTCTGAAAGAGTTTCTTTTATCGCTTCTTTTTGAAAATCATCCCAGTCTTTTCTCAGCTTATTATTTACTTCGAGCCACACTCCGTAAGAATCATTAGCATAATGGGGCTCCCTAATCTTAAACAAAAATTCTCTGACTATGGCGTTCTGATGATCTTGTTGACGCCTACGCTCTCTTTCTTCGTCTCGGGCCTTTTGTTTAGCCTTGTCATCAGATCTATATCCAAACAGATCGTCAGATGAGTGTGTAGAGTCGATTTCGGCCCAACGATGCCCATACCGGTCATACCTCACCCGTTTATCAGGGTTATTCAAAACTTCAAACGCCTCCGCTGCATCCTTAAAACTAGCGACGGCTCCTTCGTCATCAGGGTTGCGATCCGGATGGTACTTAAGGACTAGTTTTTTATAGGCTTTTTTTAGATCGTCCGGACTTGCGCTTCTTGACACGCCCAGGACTTCGTAAAAATCTCGCTTTTGCGCCATCCTAGCTCCCTGGACCACCAAGCCTTCGGACGTAACAAACGAAGGGTTAGCAAGCCTTGCGGCAAGCATCCCTCTGACAACAGCCGCTTTTGTAGCATCGGCCCGAGACAGGAAACGATGATCAATGGGATTAGGCAACCCCAGCTTAAAACGCGCCGCGGCCTCAAGAAACTTTACTCCGTCCTTGTTTTTTCTACTGGCCACCAAATCTTTTTCAAGCGCCGAGAGGGATTTGCCGACCCCCTCCTCCCCCGTCGTCTCGACTTTTTTTAATTCTTTGCGGATAGGAGAAAGAAGAAGCTTTTCATATTTGGCTTGATTGGTTTCCTGGGTCACAATCGGTGTCAGAACCACATAGCTGAAGCCTTCCTTTCTAAAGAGTTGCTTCAAGTGCTGGGTGTGATAGCCACCGCTGATTAAAACCACTACACGACTCTGGATTGAGGAATTGAGTTTACCTCGATCCTCCATCTTCCATCCTCCATCCGCCTTTTCTCTTCCATCCTCAATCCTCGATCCTCGATCCAATATCCTCTTCGTGTTCCACAAAAACGCCTCGTCTCTCTTCCCCACGGAGTCGTAAAATTCAACTAGCGTCTTCTTGCCCTCTTCGAGAATATTTTCAAGCGGAATAAGGTCCTGAAAATAGCCATCCTCGGCAAGCGCGCGGTTCATAAAGGCTAGATAACTTAAAGTGGAGAAATCAGGCTCATTGATCCGGAAAAGGCGAAAATCATCCGACGTCATTTGGATATGGTAGGCGGTATCCAAGAGCTTGAGGTACCTGCTGATGGAGTGGATAAGTCTGGCGTCTTTCTCTTGGAGCGCGGTTATGTAAACCTTGTCCTCTGCCTTTTGCGTTTCTTCTAAAACCTTGTCTAAATCTACCTCCGAGAATTGTTTGAGATACTCACCATACAAAACAAGGTTAGGATATTCCACCAGAGAGACTTTCTTATCCTTGGAGATATTTAAAATATTTTGAAAGAAGGAAAATTGAGAGGCCCTTGAGTTTTTCGCCCATCCCAAATTTTCCATTTTTAATCGTTCGTCGCTTAATTTTTCTATCAAAGCGGCCTGTTCGAGATTGGCACGGTTAAAATCGATTTGTTTTTCGCTCTGCAAAAGAGCTTTTATTTTTAAGAGATTGGGGAGATCAGTAAAATCAAGGCTATTTTTATCGCCTAGCTCAAAAAGTTTTTCCAGTTTGCCGGGCTTCGCGGAGGCTATTTTGTCGTCGGTTAATTTTTCATAGGCAAGAAGATCGGCGGGGTAATGCTTGTTTTTTAATTTAGCCAGTGCTGTTTCGATACGACTAAGATACGAAAAAATAGCTTCCCGCTTATCGGCGAGCGCGCCATAACTGGTAAGACTCTTAAAATAAAGCGCCTGGTCTTCGATGCCCAGGATTTGCATGTCGTGCTCCGAGGTAAGATTGAGATATTCTTCGCCGGCAATCTCACCCTCCATAAGCAGCGACTTGGAAATCCGCTGACACTCTTTGGCCGGTACAATACGCCGCACGGGAGTCAGTGTCGCGTCTATAGCGCTTCCTTCCACGAGCACTGTCGTCGTCCCATACTTTCGAATCAAATAATCCAATGTTGCGGCAAGATTTTTTTGACCGGAATAATTACTGTGAGCATCCTGGATGTGAATGATGAGAGGCTTGCCAGCATCCCCCTGATGAAATTCCTGTAAGGTCGAAAACTCCAGCGGAGTCTCAAAACGTGAAACATCCCGGAGGATAGTCTCTATTGGCGTGATGGAAAAACGTGGCGCGATTCCTGCGATTTCAGGCGCCGCAAAAGAAACCTCCGAGAATAAAAAAGAGACGACAAGAGTCAAAGAAATCGCTCTTAAAATATGTTTTTTATTTTTACTCATCTGATCCCGCCTGAATATATATAAGTCTAAGTAACATTACCAAAAGTATGCATTATTTATCATGACTTTACAAATAAATTCAATATTTTTGTTCTATTAATATTTGCTAGTTTTTTAGGGGTTTTAAATCAGCTTGCCAAGAAAAATTCCAATTCTAAAGAAGATGAATCCCAGGAGAAGGCTCAAGAGAATGTTAAGGAGAGCTTTCATGAGGTAGCCGTCCTTTAAGAGACTATCTGTCTCAAGGATAAAGGCTGAAAATGTCGTAAACGCTCCGCAGAATCCTGTCATGAGAAGAAGTTTTGCATTGGGGCTTAAGAAAAATCTTTCGCCCGCCAGAGAGCTAAAAAGACCGATCAAAAAACAGCCCAGAGTGTTGACTGCTAAAGTACCCAGAGGAAACGCGGTGCCAAGTGTTCCGCTCACCAACCCGCCAAAAAAATAACGCGCAAGACCGCCGAGAGTGCTACCCACTACCAAACAAACAATTCCAGCCATATTCTTTAAATCCCCGCTCATTAACGGTACGTTGGACTTCTTTCATGCGATATTATAGAATGGCTTACCCGTAGCGCTAACGAGAGTCGTTTTTTTCGCTGGAGTAGCTCAGCTGGTAGAGCAGCTGATTTGTAATCAGCAGGTCGTCGGTTCAATCCCGACCTCCAGCTCGTCAATGTCGGGGCAGGTACCAAAGCGGTCAAATGGACTAGACTGTAAATCTAGCGGCTTCGCCTTCGAAGGTTCGAATCCGTCCCTGCCCACCATTTATTTTTTAAAAATCAGCATCGCCGTCGCCACGGCATAATTTTCCGTGTGCGAAAGACTGACAAGCGCTCCCTTAATATTTTTTTTCCTGCGGATCTTCTCCGCATCCCCATGCCAATAAACCACAGGCTTTCCAAAATTATCATTTAGAATTTCAATATTTTTCCAACCGACAAAGTGGCTGGTGACTTCACTTAGCGCTTTAAAAATTGCTTCCTTGGCAGCAAATCTTGCGGATAAATGCTGCGCGGGAAACCGTTTGGATTTTGAATAGGCAAGTTCTTTGGGGGTATAAATTTTGTTCAGAAACGCCTTGCCCCATTTTTTGCTGGTTCGCTCCAAGCGCTGTATTTCAACGATATCAATGCCGATGGCGCTTTTAGCGGACAAGTTTCACCATGTCTTTGACGGCCTGCTCAAAACCAACCCATAGAGCCCGCGAGACAATCGAGTAGCCGATATTGAGCTCTCCCATCCCGGGAATACGAGCCACCGGGAGCGTATTTTCATAATCCAGGCCATGCCCGGCATGAGTGGCAATACCAAAAACTTGGGCGAGTTTTACCGCTTCATTTAAGCGCAAAAGCTCCTTTTTTCTTCCGGCGGCTGTTGCCTGGTTGGCATAATCGCCGGTGTGAAATTCAACCGTATCAGCGCCAAGCTTTCGAACCGCCCCAATTTGGCGCGGGTCTGGATCAATAAAAAGGCTCACTACAATTTTTTTTCTTCGAAATTTATCGATGGTTCGGGCGAGATCGTTGGACTTATAAAATAAATCGAGGCCGCCCTCAGTCGTTTTTTCTTGCCGGCGTTCAGGGACCAGAGTGACTTGATCTGGCAAACATTTAAGCGCCGTGGTTACCACCGAAGGGGCTATCGACATCTCCAGGTTAAGACGTATCCCAACCGCCTTTTTTACGCGGAATACATCGATGTCTTGGATGTGCCGGCGATCCTCCCTCAGATGCATTACCACGGAATGCGCCCCGCTTCTACGGCAAATCTGCGCGGCTTTCAAAGGATCAGGGTAGGCGGGGCTTCCGATTTGATCTAAAGAGGTAAGACGCGCCTGTCGCAGAGTCGCCACATGATCTATATTCACGCCAAGCAGAGGCACTTTATTCCTCCGTTGGAATTTTTTCGATAGGAACAGTCACGTCAATCATTTGCGATTGACCCGTCAAATGGATTCCCGCCACACTCTCAAGAGGAATTCTCTTGGTGACGGTTTTGGTGTTCTCGCTAATGTCCACAATCGATGTTTCTGCGGTCATCGCATCATCCAAAAGCGCCTCGGGACCAACCACCAACACCATCGCCGGTGACACCGTCACACGGTCCGCCATGATTCGATAGCCATCCGGCGGCACCGTTTCAAGGCGCGGTTTTACAGATAAGTTTTTCGCTGTCAATTTGAGCAGGCGGTAGGAAGAATCCGTGGTGTTCTTTTTCTCAGCAATATCAATCTCATGATGAATATAAAAATAGGTTGCTATCGCGGCGATTAACGCGGCCAGCTTGAGAAAAAAAGAGCCTTTGAGGAGATTCATCCTGCCTCCGGCGTGGTCTTAAGGCGCTTAACGCCCGGACCCATTTTTGGCGATTGGTTAATTGCGTATATTTGTTCTTTTAGTTTTTCGGCATCAACGCCATGAGTAATTTTTCCCTGCGTCATTAGCGAAATAAACCCTGTTTCCTCCGAAACCACAATCACAAGCGCATCGCTTTCCTCGCTAATTCCCAGTGCTGCACGATGGCGCATGCCCAGCGTCTTGGAAAGTTTCTGGCTCTGTGATAGAGGGAACAGACAGCCCACGGCCGCCACACGGTCCCCTTGGATCACGGCAGCTCCGTCGTGAAACGGGGTGTTGGGCATAAAAATGGTAATCAATAGCTCACCCGTCAAAATGCCATCCAGCGCAATTCCGCTTTCTATCTGCGGCTTAAGACTCACTTCACGCTCTATGGCAATCAGAGCCCCCACCCGATTTTTGGACATCGTCGTGATGGCGCGGACAATTTCGTCGGCCACTTTTTCTTCTTTCACAAAACTCTTAAATAAAGGGCTTTGCCCGATCCGGGACAGGCCGCGGCGCAGCTCCTGCTGAAATATAATCAAAAAACCAATGATGGAAATCTGAAATAAATAGGAAAAGATCCAGCGGATAGTTTTAAAACCAAACGTTTCGGCAACAAAAAAGAACAGTACTAGAAAGATTAGGCCCTTGAGCGCCTGAATCATCCCGCTGTCTTTGATGTAGACAAAAAAAAGATAAAAAACAAACCAGAAAACCAGTATTTCCACAATCGGCTTCCAGTGTTGTTGTAAAAAATAAATAACTATCACGACAATAGTGTCTCCCTTGTTGGGGCGCCAGTATTTCTGGGCTCCATACCGTCCATGATAACCGCCAAATGCTTATGAGGCAATACCTCATGCACCCTTAGGAAGTGAGCGCCGCCATAAACTGCAGCTGCTGCGGCCCCCAGCGAGCCGTAAAGTCTCTTTTGGGCAGGAAGTGTCCCGAGCTTGGTCGATTCACCTGCCGAAGAGCCTAGAAGGCTTCCAATAAAAGACTTCCGTGACAATCCAACCAAAATTGGCAGTTTCATCGTGGAAAATTCGCGTAGTCTCTGCAGAATCTGCCTATTTTGTTCTATCGTTTTTCCAAAACCAAATCCTGGATCGATCATGAGACTGGATCGTGAAATGCCGGCATCGAGGGCCACGTCTACTGCTTTTTTAAGATGAGTTGTTATCTCTAGAATAAGATTTTGATACCGCGTATTTTTCTGCATCGTTTGTGGCCTGCCGCGCATGTGCATGAGCACCACTCCCGCCTTGTGACGCGCAATTAACCGCGCCATGCGCTTGTTACCGCGTAGAGCATAAATGTCATTGATGAGAACAGCACCTTCATCAAGCGCCATCGAAGCCACATCGTATTTATAGGTATCAACAGAAATGGGGATTTGAATTCGGCGGGCCAAACGTTTGAGGACAGGCTGCAAGCGTTGAATTTCTTCTTTGGTGCTAACCGGCAAGGAGCCAGGCCGAGAGGATTCCCCGCCAATGTCAATCAGGTGAGCGCCTTCTTGCTGCATTTGGAGAGCTCGCAGAACCGCTCGATCAGGACTTAGATATTTTCCTCCATCACTGAAGGAATCAGGGGTGATATTGAGAATCCCCATGATTTTGGTTTCGGCACCAAGCACAAAACGGCTTCGGCCCAGAACTAAATCAAACGGTCGGCGCACCGATCCCGACAATGGCTCTTACTTCTTCGGCGTCGAGAACTTCTTTTTCTAAAAGGGTTGTTGCTAATTTTTTAAGCTCTTCAAGGTGAGAGGTTAATTCATTTTTGGCCCGCGCATAGGCCTCGTCAATCAGGCGGTGAATCTCGCTGTCAATCATGCGAGCGGTTTCTTCGCTATAATTTCTCTCTTCGCCAAAATCGCGGCCTAAAAAAACTTGCTGATCACGCCGACCGAAAGTCAGATGGCCCATCTTTTCGCTCATCCCAAACTCACAAACCATGCGCCGCGCCAGCTGTGTGGCGACTTCCAAATCATTGTGCGCGCCAGTTGTGATTTCACTAAAAATAATTTCTTCTGCGACCCGGCCTCCCAACAAAACCGCCAGACGGCCCCGAAGCTCAATACGAGAGGATAGATATTTATCTTCCAGTGGCACCTGCATGGTGTAACCAAGTGCTGCGGTACCTCGCGGAATAATAGAAACTTTGTGCAGCGGATCCGCGCCCGGAACCAAAAGCGCCATGAGTGTGTGGCCGGATTCATGGTAAGCAACGATTTTTTTCTCTTTATCAGAAATTAAGCGGCTTTTTCTTTCAGGGCCTGCCATGACTCGCTCGATAGATTCCTGCAACTCGACCATCCCGACACCTTCTTTGTTGTTGCGCGCCGCCAACAACGCCGCCTCATTCGCAAGGTTGGCCAAATCAGCACCTGAGAAACCAGGGGTCTGCCGGGCAATGGATTTCAAATCAACTTCCGGAGCCAGCTTGATATTCCGAACATGTACTTTCAAAATTTCTTCACGGCCGTTTAAATCCGGGCGATCAATCACCACTTGACGGTCAAAACGTCCCGGCCTCAAAAGTGCTGGATCCAAAACATCGGGACGGTTAGTGGCTGCAATTAAAATAATGGCTTCCTGTGTATTAAACCCGTCCATTTCAACTAGCAAGGCATTGAGCGTCTGCTCCCGCTCATCATGTCCACCGCCCATACCAGCAAAGCGCTGACGGCCCACCGCATCGATTTCATCGATAAAAATGATGCAGCCGCGACCGGTCTGCTTGACACCCTTCTTAGCCTGATCAAAAAGATCACGCACGCGTGAAGCGCCCACGCCGACAAACATCTCCACAAAATCTGATCCTGAAATGCTGTAAAACGGCACATCCGCTTCACCGCTAACCGCTTTAGCCAAAAGAGTTTTGCCCGTTCCGGGAGGCCCCATCAACAAAACACCTCGCGGAATTTTACCTCCAAGACGTTGAAATCTTTTAGGGTCCTTCAAAAATTCAATGATCTCTTGAAGTTCTTCCTTGGCTTCCTCGACCCCGGCGACATCCTTAAAAGTTATCTTTGTATTCGAAGACAGTTTTGCTTTAGAGCGGCCGAATGCCATGATGCGCCCTCCGCCGGCAGCCCCGCCGCCGCGGTAAGAAACAAACCACAAAAGACCCACCAAAATCACAGGTCCGATAATGGCATACAAAAGCTGTGCCCAAAAAGTTCTCTCGGGTCTTATTTCGTAAGTTTTCACGTTCTGCCTTAGCAGTCTCTCAAGGTCAGGGTCTTGGTCAGGCAGGACCACTCGGTATTTTTCGCCGGAAGATAAATCACCCACGAGCTCATTGGAGACTCGTATCGCGGATAAAATAACGGGTGTGCCGGGATTGGCTTGCAAAGTTTGAAAAAACTCGCTGTACGTGAACTGCCGGCTAGCCTTTTCAGGCGCCATCGTCCCCGAGTTCATGAAATAAAGAATACCCAGCAACAAGAATACCCACAGAAGAATGGGTCCCGGAAACCACTCTTGGGTTGTCTTTTTTTGATCTTGCTTTTTATTGTTGATTGGTTTTTCCACGTCAATACCACCTTTTTAGCAGAGTGGGCATTATAACAGAACTATTCCTGACAAGCAAAGAATGCCTTGATGATTGCTAAAAAAGAAAACCCCCCTTGAGATATTCTCTCAAGGGGGGTTTTTACTGCGAAACGGTCTGTCTTAGAACGTCACCTTGACTGAACCAACGAGGTCCGTCGCGGTTGCGTCTTGATCAGCCACGTTGTAGAAGTCGCCAGGAACAAACCAACCAGCGAGGAAACCGAAAGAAACATCTTCGGTGTAGTCGTAGGTGGCTTGGAGGTCAACTTCGTAACCTAACTCATCACTGCGTCCGGAAGCCGGCTCATCCATCCAGAGGTAAGTGAATGAAGCTTCGAGCAAAAGATCCTCGAGGGGCTTCAAAGAACCCTTCACCTGAACAAATTGCTGGTTCTGAGTGGCAGATTGGTCAGCGCTATCACCTGTTGCGTACACAAATTCACGGAAATCCGCATAGGCGGTCCAGAATTTTCCACGGTACAGGGGATTCCATGAGCTGTATTCGCCGCTGCTGCTGGCTTCTTCACCAGAGAACAGAACGTATTCAAGAGTCAGCTCAGGTTTCCATGTGATATCCCAACGGTAGGTACCAAACACATCAGCACCCCAAGCTTCACGATCTCTAGAAGTAACAGTGGTCGAAGCATAATAATCTCCGAACTGGTACGCCAATTCACCACCGAGTGTGATCTGGGAGATAGGGTCAAACTGAAGACGTCCACCGACGGTGTGCGTTTCATTGCCCCTGGAACCCGTCGTACCGGAAACCGTGCTGCGATCGACATCACCGACATAATAACCTTCGGCAACCGCATTGTACTCCGCAAACTTATAGTTGATGTTTGCAACGTACAGGTCACGATCGTCTTCGGCGTTTAAAGAATTTTCGTCAATCTTGGAATAAACAAAATCCAGCGTCCAAGGATTAAAATCCAAGGTGGCGCGGATAGCATCAAACGCTGTGGTGACGGAATATTCATTCGCACCAAGCACCGTCTGCTGATCCCAAGCAGTGTTGTTGTTACCAATCACGAAACCACGGCCAAACCAGATGTCCTGACGGCCAATGGTCAGGGTGAGAGGAGAGTAAAAAATCTCCTTCATCTGAACATAAGCAAGGTCAAGCTCGACATCGAATTCGTTGGCAGACAGCGACGCAGGTGCAGTCCCTGTTTCAGTGTAGCTGTTCGAATTCCAGTCTCTCTGGTTAACGAGGTTGATTACCGTGGAGACGTTGTCCGTCAAATCCGCGGAAACTTCAACCTGCGTGTTGGTCCTGAAATACTGATCTGCTTCAGACTGATTCTGAGCTAGGTCAGCAGAGGTGCTGTGGGCTGCGCCAGGAACAGTAAATCCTACCGGCACAACGCCGGTATCATTGTTATTGGTCAAATCATAATTATTACGATAGAACGCGTACGAATCGATCGAGCCAGAAACCTTAACATTCTGCGTTTCCGCGAATGCAGGGACTGACACGAGGACCGCAAGCGCCAAAACAAAAAACGCTTTTAAGTGCTTCATATAATAAATCTCCTGGAACTTCTTTTATTTTCGATTTTAGGGTACTAGCTTTTAGTTAGGCATTTTACTGCCCGATAACCTTAGTGCCTTTAGGTTTGCTCACCCCTTTCCGCGGCGTAATGTAGGTTATCTACGTTGTAAATGAAAGTACAACTCCTGTATGTTACAAAATTGTTACTTTCCTGTCAAGCGGATTTCACCAATTTTAATCAAAAAAATGTTAGTAGTACAAATATACTAAAAAGCTCGTTGTGTGTGAGCGTCAACCGCCCCGTCGCCTCCGGCGCCACCCCTCCTTCGAAAGGAGGGGAAATGGTGCTCACTTTCCTCCCCTTACGAAGGGGAGGTGCCGGAGGCGGAGGGGTTGCTGGGCGACACAACACAGACGTAGATAAGTCTCTTTTTAGAAATTGCCCCAGATGCGAATCGAACGCATATAGCAGGTTTAGGAAACCTGTGCTCTATCCATTTGAGCTACCGGGGCGAAAATGAGACTGATTAAATATCAGAGCTTTCAGAGCCGATGAGACGGCGGAGTTTTTTAAGAGCAGAGGCTTCGATTTGGCGGATACGTTCCCGGGTAATGTTAAATTTTTTGGCAGCTTCGTTGAGCGTATGGACTTCCCCATCTTTTAAGCCAAAGCGAAGTTCTAGGATTTCTCGTTCGCGGGGATTCATTTTTTCAAGCAGTCGCTCAACTCTTTCCGAGCGCAGCATGTCGTTGACTCTGTCTTGCGAGCTGGCAGTCGTCATATCTTCCATGATATCCACAATCGAGGCATCACCCTCTTCGCCAACCGGCTGATCAATGGAGGTAGTTCCTTGGTCGTACTGCAGAATTTCTTTGATTTTAGCGGTTGAAAGCTGCATCGCACGCGCCAACTCTGAAACTTTGGGTGTGCGGCGATGGCGATGCGTCAGACGTTCTTTTACTTTTTTAAAACGTGAAAGCGTCTCCACCATATACACCGGAATACGCACCGTTTTTCCCTGGTCAGCCAACGCGCGAGTCACGTGCTGTTTAATCCACCAAGCGGCATAAGTGGAGAATCGATACCCTAGTTTAGGATTGAATTTGCTGACCGCTTTCATCAGACCTAAATTTCCCTCCTCTATCAAATCCAAGAGGGGCACCCCGTAGGTGGAGTATTGTTTGGCGATATTGATGACAAGGCGCAGATTGGAGCGGATCATCAAACGGCGGGCCTGCGAGTCGCCTCGTTTGACTTTTTTGGCGCACTTCAATTCCTCCTCTGGGGTGAAAAGAGGAATATGACGTATATCTTTAATGTATAGTTTTAGCGCATCCATATTTTTCGGACGGCGGTTTCGGGCTCGAGCGGCAGATGATTAGATCCGCCGCGCGAGACCCAAAAAACCGGTGGTCCTTTAAGCTTTCTTCTCCTTAAGCACCGCTTGCGCTGCCGCCAGTCGGGCAATAGGCACGCGGAAAGGTGAACAGCTAACATAATCCAATTTCACGCGATGGCAGAATTCAATCGACGAAGGATCTCCACCGTGCTCGCCGCAAATACCAATCTTGAGATTGGGTTTTACCGCGCGGCCCTTGGTCACGGCCAACTCAATCAAGCTTCCCACACCCACCTGATCAATTGACACAAACGGATCCACTTTCAAAAGACCTTTGTCGATGTAGTACGGTAAAAACTTACCGACGTCATCGCGGGAAAAACCAAACGCCATCTGCGTCAAATCATTCGTCCCGAAGCTATAAAATTCCGCCTCTTTGGCAAGCTCCTGTGAAATCAAAGCCGCGCGCGGAATCTCAATCATCGTTCCCACTAGATATTCGATTTTGACTTTGCGCTGAGCCATCACTTCATCGGCGATCTGGATGATATCTTTTTTGGTAAACGTGAGTTCCCCAATCATTCCCACCAACGGAATCATGACTTCGGGCACCACACGCAAACCTTCCTTGGTCAACTCCGCCGCCGCTTCAAAAATGGCCTTGGCCTGCATCTTGTAGATTTCAGGATAAGTCACCGCCAAGCGACAGCCGCGGTGGCCGAGCATCGGATTGACTTCGTGGAGCGATAAGACTTTTTTCTCAAGTTCCTTGATCGAAATTTTAAGGTCCTTGGCAACTTTTTTGAGCTCAGCACCGCCCTTAGGAAGAAACTCATGTAAGGGTGGGTCCAAAAGACGAATGGTGACAGGCAGACCTGCCATCGCCTTAAAGATTCCTTTGAAATCACCTTTTTGCATCGGCTCCAGCTTGTTTAGAGCTTTGATGCGCTCTTTTTCGTTGTCCGCCAAAATCATCTCACGCACAATCTTAAGGCGGTTTTCGCCGAAAAACATATGCTCTGTACGGCAAAGCCCGATTCCCTCAGCGCCGAAATTACGCGCAATCTTGGAATCTTCGGGAGTGTCCGCATTGGTACGCACCCGAAGGCGGCGAATATCATCCGCCCAACCCATAAACAGTTTAAAATCGCTGCCTAATTCTGGGGTCACAAGCTTCGCTTCACCCAAAATAACTTCCCCGGTGCTTCCGTTGAGCGTGATAAAGTCGCCTTCTTTGACTTTGATGGTTTTTCCGGTTTTGTCTTGCACAGTAAAATAGTTGGCCTCGATGTGAATCGCGCCACAACCAGCGACACAACATTTTCCCATCCCGCGAGCAACCACCGCCGCGTGACTTGTCATGCCGCCTGTTGCCGTCAAAATTCCCTCAGCCGCGATCATACCGCCCACGTCTTCAGGAGAAGTTTCCCGGCGAACCAAAATCGTTTTTTCGCCTTTTTCTTCAGCGGTTTCAATAGCATCTTGCGCGGTGAACACAACGCGACCGACCGCTGCCCCTGGGGACGCCGGAAGACCCTTGGCCAAAACACTGACCTTCGCTTTCGTGTCAATCGTCGGATGCAAGAGCTGATCAAGCTGCTCCGGCTGGACGCGAAGAATGGCTTCTTCCTTTGAAATCATGCCTTCTTTGACCATGTCGCAAGCAATTTTGACAGCTGCCGCCGCCGAGCGCTTCCCGTTACGGGTTTGAAGCAAAAATAGTTTTTTGTCTTCAATGGTAAATTCCAAATCCTGCATATCACGGAAATGTTTTTCCAGGCGTTGGTAAATCGTTTCAAGTTCCGCGTAAGCTCCCGGCAATACTTGCTTAAGCTGGGAAATCGGATTCGGTGTGCGTATTCCCGCCACGACGTCTTCGCCCTGCGCGTTCACCAGAAACTCGCCAAAAAACTTATGCTCTCCGGTGCCCGGGTCACGTGTAAAAGCCACGCCGGTGCCGCTGGTCTCGCCCATGTTGCCGAATACCATCGACTGCACGTTGACGCCCGTTCCCAAGTCATGCGGAATCTTGCTGGCATTGCGATAAATAATGGCGCGGTCATTGTTCCATGATTTAAACACCGCATTGCAGGCGAGTTTTAATTGCTGCTGCGGATCATCGGGGAATGACTTCTTGGTAATTTTTTTGACGAGCTCTTTGTATTCCTTCACAAGCTCTTTTAACGCCTGAGCACTCAATTGAGTGTCTTCGGTTACTTTCAGCTTGGCTTTCTTGGCTTTGAGGATATGCTCGAAGTTGTGGTGGTCAATTTCCAGCACAACGTTAGAGAACATCTGAATAAATCGGCGGTACGCGTCATACGCAAAACGCTCATTACCTGATTTCTGAATAAGTCCCTTAGCTGCATCGTCGTTGATGCCTAAATTTAAAATCGTATCCATCATGCCCGGCAAGGAGACCGAGGCGCCCGATCGGACAGAGACCAGCAGCGGATTATCGGTAGATCCAAATTTCTTTCCGGTAGCCTGTTCAAGTCTTTTTAAGTTTTCACTCATTTCTGCCTCAAGCCCGGCGGGCCATTGGGAGTTTTGAGCGTAGAATTCCTTACACGCCACGGTAGAAATGGTAAAACCGGGCGGCACAGGAATCCCGAGATTGGTCATTTCGGCAAGATTGGCACCCTTACCACCCAAAAGAAGCCGTTGATCCCTAGTTCCTTCCGCTTTACCATTACCGAAAAAATAGACATACTTTTTTGTGGTGTTCATATTTCCTTCTTTCCTGGATTGACCTTCTGTCATGACTGCCATGAGAATTGTATTCCTTTCAGGACGACACTTACGTTAAACGGATTCTTGAAAGCTCAGCAATATTTTGGGTATAAAGTTCTTTGATTGTTTTTAAGAGCAAAAGCCTATTGGCTCTTACCTTGGCATCTTCGGTATTGATAAATACCTTCTCAAAGAACTCACCCAAGATATCAAAAAAAGCCTCCGCATACAAGCTTGTTGCGACAGCGTAGTCCCGTTGCTCTCTAGCCGCAATGATCCTGTCGCGATAAGCCTGATATCTTTTAAAGACCTCATGCTCCAGGCTTTCAGTAAAAATAGAGGGATCGATGGTGGTGGGCAGGGTCTCTTTGACGCCTTTTAGGATATTAAATGTGCGCTCGACCACCTTGCAGGCCTGGGCGAAGGAGTCTGATTTTAAAAGGCCGGCGAGTGCCTTGACGCGTCGATACGTTTCGTAGGGTTTTTCAAAACCGGATGCCATCGCCGCATCTACCAGATCATCGCGCATTCCGTGGTCCCCTAGGACCGCTCGGAAACGATCTTTGAAAAAAGCATCCAGCTTTCCGGCCAATGCTGCTTCTTTATCCTTTAGAATATAGGTGCCCAGCTCTTTCTGAGTCTGGCAGACCAATTCAGTAAAAGAAAAATCAAACTTCTTCTCAATCATCAATTTAAAAATTGCCAACGCGCTTCGCCTCAATCCATAGGGGTCCATGCTGCTAGTAGGCTCAAGGCCCAAACCAAAACAAGCGACAACTAAATCCGTCTTATCCAAAATAGAAAGTAGCGCCCCCGCATCCGTTTTGGGTAATCGATCATGCGTTGTGCGCGGTAAATACTGATCTCCGATGGCGGTAGCCGCCTCGTCTGAGATTCCATTTTTCCTTGCGTAATGACTACCCATCACACCCTGAAGCTCCGGAAACTCCCCCACCATCTGGGTCAGAAGATCTGTCTTACAAAAATAAGCCGCTTGCTCCAAATCTTTGCTTTGTTCGGCTGGAAGGTCCAACTCGACCGATATTTTTTTTGCAAGGCGGACCAAGCGATCTGATTTATCAAACATAGAACCTGCGCCCTTTAAAAAAACAAGATTCTTAAGCTCTTGTCTTTTTGCTTCCAGATCCACTTTCGCATCTTCCCGAAAAAAGAATAGGCTGTCCTGCAATTTAGCCTGCAAAATACTCTCCATATTTTTTGAAATGATTTTTTCCTCTGCCTTTGTCCGCGCGCCGTCCAAAACCGCCAGAAAACTTGGCGCGATCTCAAAACTATTTTTTCCCTGCATGCTAAAGATGCGCTGCTTACGCGCCATACTCACGGCAAGTACCTCTAGCGGCAACTCCAGAAACTTTCCCCCAAAAGGCGCCACCAAGACGTGTGGAATCTCCACCAAGTAATTAACTTCATTTAGAAGAAAAGGATCTTCGTATAGTTTGGCCTGGTGCGTAGCGGCAAGTCTTTCTAATTCAGCCTT
>CAMDWQ010000020.1 GCA_945877765.1 Candidatus Omnitrophota bacterium
CATGGCATACCTCCTTCGTTTTAGGGTTATCGTTTTTGGTAGAAACAACAACCTTGAAGGGTATGCCATTCTTTATTTTAGGTACAGAAAAAACCTACTGATTGTCTTCCTGCTTAATCTTGAAAGTGTCCAGAGGATGGTACACTACGCCCGAGAGTTTTAATCGGGAATCAAACTAGGTATGATCCCCGATAAATAATTTCGGGGATGACACGGTGGGATGACACGGGGATGACACTAGGAATGACATTAGGGTGACAAATACTGTTCTCAAAACGCTTAATGACGTTTTTTACGGCGTTAACGCCGCCAATTGTGTATTCACCACTTCTATTTTCTCCACCATCTCAAGCCAGTTTTTTTCCTCGGCTTCAATCATCCCCACCAAAGACACGAGCCGTTTATTTCTCAGGGGTGACCAGGTCGTGGGATCCTCTAAAAATTCTTTCTCCGTCAGCTCTTTCTCTGCCTTATGAGATTCCAAAAGTTCTTCGATTTTCTTCAACCGGGCGGCAAGCTTTTTCTTTTCGGCTTCCAAGTTCTTTTTTTGTTCATAGATGGAAATAGGGGCTGCTTTGGGCGCTTTCGATGTTTCCTTTTCGGAACCATTGTCCGGCAAAGCTTCCTCTTCATAGACGCCAGTATGAACTTCCGTCCGGAGTCGATTTTCCAAGTGATACACATAATCCTCATAAGTACCGGGGTACCGCACCACACGGCCGCCGCCCACTTCGATGATTTCCGTCGCTACAAGATTGACGAAGGTGCGGTCGTGGCTGATAAAAAAAAGTGTCCCCGAAAATCCTTTGAGCGCGCGCCCCAATGCCTCCACCGTCTCAAAATCCAAATGGTTGGTCGGCTCGTCTAAAAGAATGACCTGATTTTTCGCCAAAAGAATTCCCGCCAGAACCACGCGAGCCCTCTCGCCTCCGCTTAATACCCAGACTTTCTTTTTGACGTCGTCTCCTTTAAACAGGAAACTTCCCGCCAAATTTAAAATTTCCTGGCGCGTCACCCCAGGAGCAGCCTTTTCGGCAAGCGAAGTATAAACATCCCGATCCGGATGAAGCGTCGTAAAAACATGCTGCGCATAGTAGCCAATCTGTAAATTGTGCCCCCAGCGGTAACTCCCCGCTTTAGCGGTCAGATCTTCCGCGAGGGTGCGCAGAAAAGTGGTTTTGCCCTGGCCATTATCTCCCAGCACGGCCACATGCGAGCCCTGCTGAATCTCCAGATTGATCCGGGACGCCACCACCTTTTCAGGATAGCCGATCACCAAATCATCACATCGCACCGCGATCCCGTTTCGGCGATCCACCGCAGGGATGCGGATATGGACATTACTCAAAGGGTGAT
Organism: Candidatus Omnitrophota bacterium; assembly: GCA_945877765.1. Taxonomy (GTDB): domain Bacteria; phylum Omnitrophota; class Gorgyraeia; order 2-02-FULL-51-18; family 2-02-FULL-51-18; genus CAMDWQ01. The sequence continues at coordinate 1,357 of CAMDWQ010000020.1, forward strand.
CCACATCAATGGTCTTTAATTTTTCAATCTGCTTCATCTTGGACTTGGCTTGGCTGGCCTTGGAGGCCTTCGCGCGAAAACGGTCGACAAATTCTTGCAACTGCTTCTTTTTGGCTTCAATATTTTTGTTGCTGCTAAGCGCCTGGGCCTTTTGCTCTTCTTTGAAAACCAGATACTCCGCGACCGTGCCCGGATAAAGCGTCATTTCGCCGTTTTCGACTTCGAGAGTATGTTCGCAGGTCTTTTTTAAAAATTCGCGGTCGTGGGAGACAATCAGGAAAGCGCCTTCATACTCCTGTAAAAAATCCTCTAATAAAATAAGCGTCTTAAGATCTAGATAATTGGTCGGTTCATCCAGGATCAGAAAATTGGGGTCCGACAAGAGCATCGCCGTCAGCTTGACGCGTGTTCGGTAGCCGCCGGAAAGTGCTCCGATGTTGGCATGCAGGAGCTCGCCCTTCATCTGAAACTGCCCCGCCACCTTGCCGCACTCCCATTCTTCTTTGCCGGTATACCGCATTAGAAAATTAATCACCGACTCGTCCAGCTTGTAGGGGTCATGCTGCTCGAGATAACTTAACCGCAGGTCTTGGCTCTTGGCAACGGTACCGCCGTCGGACTCTTCGTGGCCGGTGATGATCTTACAAAGCGTCGACTTGCCGGCGCCGTTTCGGCCAATCACCCCGATTTTTTGATTTTCCAAAAAGGAAGCCCCCGCATCGTCAAAAATGACATGCGCGCCGTAGGCTTTATGGATGTTGTTAAGCTGGAGAAGTACTTTAGCCATGAGTAAGTTGTGTATTATGCCATAAATCACCAAAAAGAATAGCTAGAAAGAAAACACTAGAAAGAAAGCTATTTGCTTCATCCCCGCGTCATTCTCAAAACCTCTCACCTAGGAACATCCCAGGTCTAATTACTGATTTCCTCCGGGGGACGGATTCGCCTTTCTTGTGGCGGAAAAGGATTCGGGTATAAGGGCTAGCTTGGCCGTTTTTTTGAGTTTCTTGATCTGAGCTTCCCTTTTAAGGGCGGCTGACTTCGTACGAAAATTTTCGGTGTGCACAATTTTTATAGGGGGATTGTAGCTGGTAAACTTCGCGGATTTATTCTGGTGGGCTTTAAACCGCCGCTCGAGGTCATTGGTAATTCCCGTGTAAAGAAAATCGCCCTTACACAAAAGAATATAGACATGCCACATGCGTCAGCCTAGCGAGACACTTTCAAGCCACCGCTGATTTTGCTGGTGCCACTCCACCGTGTGGCGCACACCCTCTTCGAGACTCACTTGAGGCTGCCATCCCAAAAGACGGCGCGCGCGGCTATTATCGGCCCAGGTGTTTCGCATATCCGTTTTATTTTCTGGGTAAAACTTTAAGCGGGCTTTCTTTCCGGTATATTTTTCGATCAGTCGGATAAGCTCCAAAAGCCGGTAACGCTTCCCGCCGCCGAGATTGATCACCCGATAGCCCACATTTTTTAAACCAAGTACCGTGCCCCGAGCGATATCGCTGACGTAAGTAAAATCTCTCTCCTGGCGCCCATCACCATAAATGCTGACTGTTTTGCCTCCAGCAATCTGCTGAATAAATTTGAAATAGCTCATATCCGGCCGCCCCGCCGGTCCATAAACGGTGAAATACCGAAACACCGTCATATCGATCCCATGGAGATAATGATAGGTGTAGCAAAGCGCTTCCGCCGCTTTTTTTGTCGCGGCGTATGGAGAAATAGGCGTGTTCACAGCGGCATCTTCCCGGAACGGCAGCGCCTCATGGGCATACAGCGATGAAGTCGATGCCAACACAAACTTTTTGACACTATATTCCTTGCACATCTCAAGAATATTTAAAGTTCCCAGTACGTTTGTCGCCTCATAGACAAATGGATTTTCAAGACTATACCGAACCCCCGCCCTGGCTGCTAAGTGAATCACCGCTTGCGGGCGCACCTGCTTAAAAATATTTCTCAGCGAACGCAAATCTTGGATATCGGCCTTAAAAAAATTGAATTTTTTTCCGTAAGTCTTTAATTGAGCAAGCCGCTGCCGCTTCAAGCGCAAGCTATAAGAGTCGTTTAAATTATCAATTCCTATCACCCATTTATTTTGGCGTAATAAAAGCTCTGTGGTGCTAGAGGCTATAAATCCAGCGGCACCAGTAACGACAATAGCTGAGTGAGATTTCATTGAGGGTTGGTTTGGGAGGCTATCTTAAGAATTTGCGGGACAAACCCGAGAGAACCATCCTCTCAAGCTTGTCCCGCAAGAACTTGCCGGACAAAAGGCCAAAGACCTTTTTTTCCAGCTTTAGAAGAAGTTATTTTTCTTCTTTTTCGAGCTTGTATCCACATTTTTGATGCTGCTCTGGACGCTTGGGCTTGAAAGCTTCCCTTGATTGTCGAGCTTAGCCATCGCATCAATACTAGCTTTGTCCAATTTAGCAATCGTATCTAAACCAGATTTATCCATTTTGGCAACTGTATCAAGAGTTCTACGGTCCATTTTTGACGCTAATAGGATCGTATTGCTATCCATTTTAGCAACCATATCAAGCGTCTTAGCATCCATCTTGGACATGGTGTCGAGACTCTTCTTGTCCATTTTGGAAATAACCGCTAGGTCACTGGCGTTCAACTTAGCGATCGTTGCTAGCTGACTAGGTGTCAACTTTGCGGCAACCCTTGCTGCCTGAGCGGTAGGGCTCTGTGTATAGTTCTGGCTTTCAGCGCTTATTGCATTGGTTGCGGGCATCACAAAACTAACAGCCACAATCATCGCCATAAACGTCATTACAACTCTCTTTCCATTAATAGACAACATGCACGCCTCCTTGATCATCGTTATTGAACTATCCCTTTTGAGGGGGTTATTGACGGTTTCTCTTTTCTCTACATTTGTAAAAATTACTTAACGTCCGTCACCTGGACATGATAATCGAGCGTTTTACCCGCAAACGGGTGATTTTCATCCAGGATGATGGAATCTTCTAAAACTTTGGCAATGCGCATGGTCCGTTGCCCCTTACCGCCCAATAGGGTTCCTTCTTTGAGCGGAATCGACGGAGGCAGCTGATTTTTAGGGACTCTCTTCACCAAATCTTCTCGGATGGGCCCAAACCCTTGCTCGGGGGCAAGGCGTATATTTTTATTATCCCCTACCTTCAACCCAATCAATTGTTTTTCAAATGCTGGAGGATACATCCCTCCGCCAACTACAAAGGCCATTGCCTCTTTTTTTTCCGGCAACACAACAGGCGATCCATTCACTTCAAGAAAATATTTTAACTGAACAGCGGAACCATCTTCAATTCGTCCTGCTGCATAAACAGCCGGTGTCAAAAAAATTGAAAGAAACATCATGGCACCAAACACTATCGTTTTTTTCATTCTACCAATCCTTTCCATTGCTTAATTCCTCCCTGCAGCAGACAGATGTTCTTAAATCCCTTATTCGCCAGAAAGATCACGCTGTTGACAGCTGCTTTGTCATCCTCCGAATAGCCGTAAAAAATGATTTCCTCTGACTTATCAAAAACTTGCTCCGCTACAAATTTCAACTTTTTAAGCGGGATGTTGACAGCTCCCGGAATATGAGCCAGCCCGTAATCCGTCTCAAGCCTCAGATCAACCAGATTAAACGATATTTGCTTTTGAGCCTTGTCTTTAATTTTTTGAGCTAATACCTTATCATCAATAAAAACTATCGATCCCTTTTCAGAGCTACCCGAGACTCCTCGAAAAGCGGCGTTTAAACCTTGCGCGTCATTTTCGGTATATCCTTGGGCGTTGCCGCTACTTCCCAACACAATAAAAATAAAAAGAGCTAAAAAAAATATCGGTGTATCACGCACAATATTTAAGAAGCATTGTAAGAATCAACATCAAAACAGCCGTTGTGATTACGAGCTTAGTAATCAACGCAATCATGATTCTGGCGCTATTCGTCGGACGCTTACTGAGCGCTCGAAAAGCCCTATAACCGACCACGGTAAAAATAGCCGAGGGACCAAATAAGCACAAAATCATCTATAGAAGGATAATAATATTTCTCATATCTTACCAATTCTATCACCTTCCATAGAATAGTATCACAAAAATAAGCGCAAATGAACCATTTTTTTTTATGAATTATTGACAGAATGCGGTATATTAGGCTTTATCTTGAGCCGCCCTCTATCAAAAATTCTGTTTTTTCTCTGCGTCTGTCTGGCGGGCTCCACCGCCTTGGAGGGGTCCACTTTTGCGGAAATCTCCTCCGCGGCTGATAACACCCGTCTTTTGAATCTCCTTTCAAAAGCCTATCAGACCATGGACGATAACTATTATCTACCGGTTTCTCGCAAGATATATGATGATTTTCTGAAGGAATTTCCAGCCGAGCGCCTCCTGGAATTGCACAAAAAAAAACATCAAGTGGCTGACTTTGCGCAGCTGGGGGCAGGATTACTCGTCAATAAATTAAAAAGCCCAACCGACAGGTTTACAAGTCTAGTACCTTCTGAAAAAACAAAAGACTTTAAAGCCAATGCTTACGCGGTAACCGAAGACCTTGGAATTGAAGGAAATAAGATCCCGCAAGGATTTGAAATCACAAAAGTCCAAAAACATTCAGACGCGTATCAACAAGGGGTTCGTGCGGGAGATTGGCTCCTTGCCATTAACGGAAAGGAGACGGCTTCTCAGAAGGAGGAATCAATCCGCGCTCAATTGTCCCCCGTGCTGGCATCCATCACTCGGCTGCGAATCTTGACTAAAACAAAGAACATCACTCAAGAAATTTCACTTGAAAGCAAATCTTATTTCAAAGAAACAGTTTCAGTCCTGCCTTCCGCGCAGCCTGGCGTATTCATCTTAAATATCTCTCATTTTAATCAAAAAACTTCACATGATTTTTCCGATGAAATCGCGATCTTTACGCAGGATAAAATCAAACATCTCATCATCGATTTAAGAAATAACAGTGGCGGGCCGCCTCTAGCAGCTAGAGAAATCTTGGGGTTTTTTCTACCCGTCAATGACCCCTTATTTGCCATTGCGCGAAAAAAACAACGGCCCGTTATGCTATCCTCACCTCCCCAGCCTGTCGCCTATCATGGCCCTGTCACTATCTTGGTGAATCAAAAGACAGGCAGCGCCGCAGAAATGTTTAGCGGCTTGATGCAGGCAAAGCAAATTGCGGTACTGGTCGGCCAAAAAACAGCAGGCGCCACTTATCTAAAAGGTCTTTACGATCTGGGTGACGGCTCAACAATTTTTATGATCACTTCGCTGACTTACTTTTATGACCGAAGGGTCTTTCCCCCGGACGGAATAGTGCCAGACACTCTCTTAAATGATAACGAGGATAGTTTGAAGTTTGCCCTTGAACATCTCCGATAAAAATAAATTATTTTTCAAGCATACATTTTTTTGGTGCTTGACGGCTCTGACTGCTATGGGAGCCAGTATCTTCTTCCGCCTCTACCCGCTCACCGTTTATCCTGACTACGCCGCTAAAAACAAAGCTGAGATCCTTGTTTATTCCGGGGTTCGTAAAAGTCTTGAGAAATTTATTTCCGCTCAAGCGCCCGGGATGCCGGCCGAAAATAAAAATAAGCTAAAAAATGAAGTCTTTAAAAAATACCTCTCGGACCAAAAAGTAAAAGTCAGCGAAATGGTAAACCAGACAGCTCAAAAAATATCTCTTGAGGAAAGAAAACGGAAAGACCCTCCCTATCTCATGGAGGTGGATCCCTATTACTATCTCTCGCTGACCCAACGCCTACTGATGAAGGGTCTGCCTGCGCGCCCGACGAAAGGGCGCGAGTACTTCAACGAGACAATGCTCGCGCCTAAAGGAGCCTGGTATCCAACTGATTACCATCCCTATACAGGTCTTGCCGCCTACCGATTCTTGTCAATGCTTTCAAAAGACATCTCCCTTGAAGTGGCGCTTGGTTATGTTCCTCTTTTTTTATCCATGCTTTGCCTGCTTCCTTTTTTTCTAATATCATCCCGGGTTTTTTCCTTAACCTGGGGAGCATCTCTGGTGGGGGCGTGTTTTCTCCTGCTCGTACCCGCGTATCTTCGCCGCAGCCTTTGGGGCTGGTTTGACACAGACTCCTACAATGTCTTTTTTCCGCTTTTGATTCTTTTTTTCCTTTTTTTATTTTTAAAAGAATCCTCCTCTTTACGGAAAAAAAATTCCTTCCTCCTTCTTGCAGGTTTAACCGCTAGTATCTACTCACTCTTCTGGCGCGGATGGCTTCTGGAACATGCGCTGATCAGCGCTTCCTTGTTGCTCTCAATAGTCTTAGGAAAAACAGCGCGGTATCCGGGCGAAAAAATAGCCGACCTAAAGCGAGTCTTTATTTTTTATATTCTGACTCCCCTGCTGGCTACTTTTTTTCTGTGGGGCAGTATCGGTTTTTCGAGTCTGATCCTAGAAGCGGCAGAGTTGACCAAAAGCTTCTATTTGCCGGCTTTTAGCTTATGGCCAGACACATTTCTGACTGTCGGCGAACTGCGCAAGGCCAGTTTTTCCTCCTTAATCCAGTCCCTGGGAGGCCCCGTGGCGATCATCCTACTATTCATGGGAATACTTCCAGGCTTGGCACATAAGGACAGGTCCAATGGCTCGACTAGAGTCTTAACACTATTTGTGGCGATACTGGCCGTGATTACTACACTCATTGGCGGCCGCATTGAAAGATTTGAGCTTTTGGCAGTCGCGCCAATTGCGGTGGGTGTTTTACTCGGAGCAGCGCGAATAAAGCTGCTCACTAAAAATTTTAAACTATTTTCCCCTTTATCCGTTCGCAATTTTTGCTATGCTGTTCTTTTGGGCCTCATTTTCTGGCAAGCGCATCTGACGGCTCGTTTTGAGCACCCGATTTACAATTCCTCCTGGGACCGCACGATGACTTACCTGCGTGAAAACACACCCGCAGAAAGCATCATCACCAGCTGGTGGTGCCCAGGCCACTACGTGACCTCAAAAGCCAAGCGCCGCGTGACATTTGACGGAGCCACGCAAAATACGCCCCAGGTTTATTGGGTTGCTAATTTTTTTCTGGAATCCAATGAGGGTAAGGCAGCCGCAATCTTGAGAATGCTCGATATTTCGGCCAATGATGCTGTTGACTTTTTGTTGAGTAAAAAAATAAAGCTTTCTGAAGCCATCTCCCTAATCCATCGGATTCTTCCTTTAGATAAAAGACAAGCTCTGGATGAATCGCAGAAAATTGTTGGGTCCAACGATTCGATTCCATTGGTCGAATTGACTCATGGCGCCCATCCCCCGCCTCCCGCCTACGTGTTTATATACAATGATATGGTGGAGCAGGCAATGGCGCTGGAATATACGGGGAAACGTAATTTTGAAAAAGCGGAGAACTTCATGAACCGCCTTCAAAATGACCCTTCTGGGGTTCCTAAAAATCTTTTGGACCGTTCTCACCGAGACCACATCATTCTGACCTGGTCGCTCTCCCAGGGGCCCTACGCCCAAGATACAGAGTCTTATGAAGAGCGGCGTTCTCAAGAGGAGGTCTATTTTACCAACGGCCTCATGCTAAACCTTGCCAATTCAGACATACGCCTTTCTTCCAAAAAATTTGGCGTTGGAAAGCCAAAGTATATTTACCAGATGATCCATGGTGCTTTTGAAAAAAAATCGGTACCAGGAGCCTCCTTGCCGATTTCAGTTCTCTTAATCAAGGAGTCCTCTAAAAATGCTAACGGTGACATCATCTCGTACAAAACCGTTCTTGCGGATGAGAGGTTAATTGAATCGCTTTTATTTAGACTTTACTATTTAAAAGGTGAGGGGCTGCATCGTTTCAAACTGGCCTTCGAGGAAGAAAATCCTGCCAATAGAGCAAAACAATACGTTTTCCAAGTCCAATGGGAAAGTAATTGATTTAAAACTTCGAGAAATTCCTAGAGTTTTTTAGCTTAGTTCGAAGAAGCGCTGGCGGTCGCGGTAGACGTGCGAGTGACCGTCCTTGTCGTTGTGGAGCTTGCGGCAGCAGGCGCGGCTGCCCCTGTCCGCTTCATAGAGCCTCTGCCAGTCATTTTGGCATTTCCCGTGATGCTGGTATTTCCCGATATTTTTGTATTTCCGGTAAGACTTGCGCTACCTTTTTGTTTTACCGGTTTGGCCGGAACTGGTTTTTCTGGAGGCAGGGGCGCCTCGACTCCTGATTTTCCATGAATTTTTTTGATGATACTCTCAAGATCGGTGGCCCGCTGCTCGTCTTTGACTGCCCGAAGTCCGGTAATCATTTCCATCGCATTTTCTAATTTGTGGGCCTGAATATAGGCCAGTCCAAGCAGCCACATCGTCTTAGCAGAGGTTGGTTCAACCAAAAAAGCTCGGTTCAAAAAAAACACGGACTGATCATAATCTTTGGTCTGGTAATATAAAATCCCCAGATCCCGCAAGGCATTAGTCATTATTGGATTCTGCCGAACCGCCTCAAGGTAGGCCTTCTTTGCCCTCTCTATATCTCCCCTTCGAATCAATGTTGTGCCCCATAGATAATGAATCTGAGCGCCGCTCGACCCCAGCTGAATTGCCTTTTCAAAAAAATCGGAGGCTTCTACCATGTTGTCACGCCTCATCTGGATCAATCCCAAATTATAATACGCAGGAGCAAAATCAGGTTTAATCTCAATGACTTGTTGAAAGCCAATTCGCGCCTCTTCTACTTTTTCTTCCTTGATGGAGGCTATCGCATTTTCGTACAAGATCCTTATATCTTTGTTTCCGGAAGCGATGCTAGGCAGGCTTAAAAGCAAAAAAAATGAAAGACAGAATGCCAGGCGAAATAGTGAGGCGGGCCTTAGAAGGTTGAGAAAAATATCAGGTAGCCGCAGCGGCATGATTTTTTTTCACTCCCAGTTTTGATATAGAAAAAAGGACTTTTAGCTCTTCGGCTTCCTTGCTCTGGGGCTTCAGCGTAAAAGCGCGCACGTAAATTGACGGGTGTGAATTCTCAATAGTTTTTAAAAAATTTCTCACGTCCCTAAGTCCGCCCCTGCCCTCAACATCCATTGACATCTCAGAAATAGAGTCCGATCGCTTGTTTACCTGAACGGGATTGATATTGGTTACAAAAAAATTAACTTCCTTGGAAACTTTTTCGATTTCCCTTAAAAATTGAGCCGTTTCCTCTTCTTGAGAAACGGAATCAGCCACGTAAAATGGCTTAATCGAGCGGTACTCGAATAAGATATGGTCTTTATACTTTAAAATTCTCAGCTGCTTAGGAATCACTTCCTCTTGCAGCTTGATTGTTTCGTCCAGTTGCTTTAAATAATTACCGACCGGCTGAATCAATGCGAAATCCACGACCAATACTGAAATCATGAAAAGAAAAAAATAAAAAATAACCTTTTCTCTTGGCCGAAGTACGGGTAACGCAAATTTTGGCTTACCCGCGCCTTTTTTAGCTGCTACGGGTTCGGCTTTAACACCAGGCTCTACTGGAGAATCAGGCGGTTTCTGATCAGCCATGAGAATCTCCTGAAACATCTTCTAAAACAGCACTCAACCCAAAATCACTGACTTCTTTTTCATTTTCTTTGCGGCTTTTTGTATAATCTGAAACCACGGTCTTAAAACACGGACTATTTTCAAGCTGTGTGACGAACGAAAAAACACTCGACATGAGCTTGGAGGTACCCTTAATCGAGACATGTTCATCCTTAGTGAGAGTAATTTCGCTCAAATACATATCAACGGGGAGAATATTTTGAAATTCATCCAATACTCTGCCGGCAGCCTTTCTTTTTTGGCGAAAATCCTTCACCATTCTTGTTTGCTCGGAAATTACGTCTAAATCAGCAGCCTCTTTCTGTTTTGAAACAAAACTACTAGTAATTTCTTTCAAATACTGCTTTCGAAAATAAATTTTTGCCAAGAAGACGCTGACGGTAAGAACGAGGATGACAATTACAAATATTGCAGCACTAAACATCTCCCTGCCTTTTTGGCGAAACGATTTTCTCAGCTTAAGCTCCTCCGGGAGCAGATTCACCGTCAAATCATCCCCAGCCAGCCCATCGGCAAATACGTCCAGACAGGCAGCAAAATTAGCTTCTCCTAGGCTGCGAGAGGCTTCTATTGTCAAAGGAAGCTTCGCTTCCAAGGAAACCGCTTCCGTTTCAATTCGAAACTCTTCCTGCAAACTTTTTAGCAGACTCGCCTGTCCGGCGCTTGCCGATGTGCCGCAAACAAGAAAACGCTTGATCGGAGAGCCTTGGTCCTCGCTCTGATACGCCTCGTAAGTTTTTTTGAATTCCTCTACAAGCTTCGACACCATTAATGGGGCGTCCAGATTGAGATGGGTAAGGCCTACCGGAATACTGCGGATATAATACGGTTTTCCGTTGTGGGCAATAATAAAATCAGTAAAATCAGGCTCAACAGACACAATGCCTTGAGGTGATTGTGAACCGGTGAAAGGGCGGTATTCATTGATCAATTTGACCAATACATCGGCACCTAAATGGACATCCTCAATTTGGTAACCAGCCAACTCGAACGCATCTGTTTTTTTTCGAATATTCTCGTCAGAAACAATCACCAATAGGACCTTCGTGTAGCGGTCAAGAATCTTCTCTAAATTGATATGCCCAACAATCACTTCTTCTTTTGAATAGGGTGTATGCCGCACGGCTTGAAGCTTAATAATGTTGCCAATCTCTTCCTCATCCAGAGACGGGACCTCAATATTTTTGGTGATAGCTAATTTTGACGGCAAAACGACAGAAACACGGCGAGCAGAGGTTTTTAGTGAAACCATGCCATTTTTAATTTCCTGCCAAACATTCTCCGGTGGGAGCCCTTCAATATTTTTGGTGTAAACGCCAGCAATCGTTTTTTTCCCTGAAATGATTTTGACTTGTGCGATCTTAATCAGTTTTTCATCCAAGTAAACATGGAGAGATTCATTGTAAATTGAATTGATACGCATAGTCTTTTTTAATTATCCCTCGGCCCAATACTCAATACCATTTTGGTTATTATAAACACAATCAAATCTCTGCGAAAAATTGGTCGCTGGAACTCTTGCCCGGCCCCGGATTCTAAAGGAGTTGGATACAAGGCAAAATTCATTCTGTGTAATCGCATGCCTCAATGACTCTTCTTCATCCGAAGACAGGGGGAATTTCTCAGCAATCTCTTTCTCAATGGCGGCGAGATCCGTAAAAACAAAACGGCTGCTGCCGCTATTTTGTGAGCCCCTGCCTTCCCGGACTGCGATAATCTTGTTCGTTAGGCCCGAGACTAAGCCCATCGCCTGCAGCATATCTTCGCTGCAAGTATTGATATTGATGCGCCCATCTGTGTAAATTGTAATATACTTCTCGACAAAACTATAAATATCTTTTGTGACTCCCTTGACCGTCTGAAACTCAGAGACAAATTCAAAATCACTATTTTTCGGCCCATAACCCAGCAAAGACTGCCGGTAAGAGCCCTTCTCCGACCCCCCTTTTGAGCCATCACCAATGACGTAGTCATCTGCATCCCTAAAATCAGTAACCGCGTCCGCAAGCCCTTGGGCCTCATCCGAATGAAGGCTGGCATAGAGAAACAGGTTTAGTAGAAGATTGCTTCCTGCCTTGTTGATGTTCAACTTCGAATTTTCATCCTCAATTACAAAATTGACAATGGCGTTTCCCATTGAAAAAGTTTGTGTTTTTCCCAAGATCGTAGAATACCATTCATTGCCAGTTGGCTGGCCTGAGGTCGCAACCGGATAGTTCTGAATTTCACTGATTACTTTTTTAACAGCAGAGTCCGCCGCCAATCTGGCTTCCTGGGTTGCCCGGATGTGGCCAGCCACTCTAATTTTCTGCTGCACACCGCGGCTTAATTCAATCGACAAAAAAGCCAACAAAACCAAAACCCATAGCGCCACAATAGCAATACTTCCATGGGAATTTTTCTCTCGATGGAAAATCATGGGGATCCGCTGGTCCGATAGCCAACGGGAATCATCATGCTTTTTTTAATTGTCCGCAATTTCGACTGGCGATTGTATTCAACGGATACCGTCACACGTAATGGAACGGCTTCTTCACTTTCTCTTAAGATTTCAAATTTTAATGAGGCAACACGCAGCGCAATAACCCGGGCGGTGCTATTGTCGGCCCCATAAGGGAAAACTGTTTCCGTCCGCGTAATTTCTTTTTTATCACGGTCTAGCCGGTAAGTCACTTTGGCCGGCAGGCCTGCCGTCAATAGATTGTCACCTTCCACACCCGCCTTGATTGAGGGAAAGGACAAGGCGTCCTCCGACGCGGACCATGGAATCGCTGCACAGCGCGCGCCGCTTCTTAAATCACGCGTTAACCGCTCGGTAAAAATCATCATCTCTTCATCGTCACGCATGCCGCTAAAGCGGTTAAACACTTTAATTTCCTGAATAAACACGGTCATGATTGTCAGGGCGGCCATTGATAAAAGCCCCAAAACAATCAGGATTTCAATTAGCGTAAATCCATATTTTTTCTTTAATAGCGTCCGATTCAATCTTTTTCCTTCGATCTTTTTTTGATGGTCATTTACTGCAGAATGTAAGCGCTGCGGGCCAGTTGATTTGGCTTGGAGTCCTGCCAGTAAACGCGCACGGTTAGAAGGTATAAATGCTTGAATATATCTTGCGGGAGAAAATCAATTTCATAAGAATAGTCTATTCCCAGTGACTCCACTTTTCCTTGTAAAAAAGCTTCGTTTATTTGATGAAATTTTCTTAAATTTTCCTCATTTTTGGCGATGAGATTTTCCGCAATCATGCCGGCCTCATAACCATAGTCCAAATGCGCGAGGATGCTTCCTGAGCGAAGAAGCGCCGGCGCAATAAAAAGGATTCCGGAAGAAAAAATTACGACCGCTAAAAGCGTTTCAATTAATGTGAAACCTTTACGTCCAGTTGGCAATTCTGCTTTTTTCATCATTCTCCTTGGCGCCGTTTGAAAATAAATCATAGCTTTTTCCATGAGTGCCGGGATATTGATACTGATATTTTCTTCCCCATGGATCCACCGGCTCTCTTTCCAAGTAAGGTCCGCTCCAGTTGCTGGGAATCGGGGTAATCGAAGGCTTTCTCAATAGTGCATCCAGAGACTGCGCTGTCGAAGGGAAAGCACCGTTATCCAGCTCATAAAGCTTTAGCGCGGAGGCGATATTGGATTCAATGTCGACTTTCGCAACCGTTATTTTGGCTTGTTCGCTCCTGCCAGACAGCCTTGGCACAATCATCGCCGCCAGCGTGCCAATAATTGCCACCACCAATAAAATTTCAATCAAGGTAAAACCTTTTCTATTTTTCATGTTTTCCTCGTTTAGTCCTTCCGCTTTGTTTTAGAATACTGCGTTCATTTCAAAAATAGGCAAAAGTACGGCCATGACAATAAATCCAATAATTCCGCCGACCAACAAAATCATAATGGGCTCTAAAAACGTAGTGGCGTAAATCAGCAAGTCATCCACTTCCTGGTCATACACATCGGCTATCTCAATCAGTGTTTCCTCTACGCGTCCGGATTCCTCCCCGACGGAAATCAAACTCGATGTTAGGTCGGAAAAAAGGGCGTGTTTTTTTAGGGCTGCACCAAAAGACCCCCCTTTTTCAACGCTCTGATAACATTCTTCTAGCGCCTTACGCACAGCACTGTTCCCGACGGCAGGAATCGAAATACGCATCGCGTCTAAAAGCGAAAGCCCATTTGAAAAACAAAGATTGAGTGTGCGGCTAAACCTTGAAAATTCAATCTTAACTGTCAGTGAACCAAAAAATGGAATTTTAAGTTTGATTGAGTCCAAACGCTCTCTTCCCAGGCGCTCTCTCAAAAGCCGTGGAAGGAAAAAAAATAGAATGAATAATAGCGCGGTAATATAGATCCCATAATGCTGCATAAAAGAGCCAAGGTTTAGCACCATGCGCGTCACCAGTGGCAGCTCCCGCCCAATCCCTGCAAAAACTTTTTCAAGACGCGGTACTAAAAAAGTAATAATAAATAAAACACTCCCCAGGCCGGCAAAGGCCAAGACAGCAGGATAGGCCATCGCACGGCGGACTTTGGAAGAGAGTTCATCCTGTTTTTTGAAATAAACTGCCATGCGCAGCAACGCCTGGTGTAAATTTCCGCCAGCTTCGCCCGCCCGGATAACGGACACGTACATCGAAGGGAACAATCCAGGACAATTCTCCATCGCGCGGGCTAGCGTTTTCCCCTCTCGGATTTCTCTCTCGATGGATTCCAGGGAAGCACGGACACCGCGATCTTTTTCGTGTGTAGATAAAAGCTGCATCGCTTTCAAAATAGGCACACCCGCTTTGACTAAACGCGCCAAATGGTTGCTAAATAAAAAAACCCACGAATTGCTTTGCCGGCGTGTTGTAGCGGCGCGAATCGATGGCTTGGCTGTTTCTTTTTCATCAATCCATATTTTTACAGGCACATAACCGCGTGCACTTATTTTTTCCAAAGCAGCCATCTCTGTAGGAGCTTCGACTAATCCCTCGACCATTTTTTCAGGGCCTTCTTTTGCTCGGTATCGATATTCTGGCATTAGTTGGCCACGCCTCTCTTAGCCAAAACAAAATTGTCCAAATACACTCTGTCGGCGCTGGCTAGGTCTAAAAACATAATTCCAATCTTACATTCGCCGCCGCCATTTCCTGTCTCCTCCAGGCGTGCCACGCGGCCCAAGCATTGGATAAAACGGCCGCTGTTTTCTTCCGGCTCAAATTTTAAATCCAATACATCCCCCAAACTAAGCGCTCTATCCACCCGCATCAACAAGCCGCTGGCACTAAAATTTTCAGCACTTGCAGTAAGTTCCTGCTTCTGCCCCGAAACTGTATTGGATTGCCGAGTACTGATAATTTTGCATAAAATTTTAAAAGGTTTTGACCTCGCTGGAACCAAAGCTCTTTGATACGAACGCTGCTCGATAGCGAAGGCGGGACGGACAGCCTCTTCGCTTTGTTCTTCGAAGTGGGAGTCGCCCATTGATTCGGATGATGCGGCGTTGATTACCTCGCCTGGTGTCGTTTGTCCAGCAAGTACTTTCCGCCACCCATCCTGTAAAAGCGTCATCATCCCTTGTGAAAAAGCCAAGGACTTGATTTCATTGCTAGAGGCTTTTTTCATTACCAGCCGTTTAACAGGCTCGCTCATTACCAAAATTTCATGAATCGCTGTGCGGCCGTAAAAACCGGTAAAACTGCAATACTCGCAACCTTTTCCGCGGCGAATAATCACTTCATTTGAGGATTTTAGATTTAAATCTCTGGCGATTTTTTGAATCAAAACTTCCGGCTGCGATTCATCAAAAGCGCTGCACTGGGTACAAATTTTTCTCACTAGCCTCTGGGCAATAATCGCTTCAAGGCTGGACGCGACCAAGAAAGGTTCTAAGCCAATATCGATTAACCGGGTAATCCCGCTGGCAGCATCATTGGTGTGGAGTGTAGAAAAAACAAGATGTCCGGTTAAAGCCGCGCGAATGGAAATTTCGGCTGTCTCGCAATCACGAATTTCTCCCACCATCATGACATCGGGATCATGGCGAAGCATACTCCTTAATCCCTTAGCAAAATCGAGGCCTGTTTTTGGAGAAATCTGAATCTGAGTAATCCCTGAAATCTCATACTCCACAGGATCCTCGATGGTAATAATCTTGCGCTCCTTTGAATTAATTTTGTGCAGACAGGCATACAAAGTAGTGGTTTTTCCGCTGCCTGTTGGGCCCGTCAGCAGAATGATGCCGTTAGGCTTTTGAATCAACTGTTCAAAGACTTCAACATTGTGATCCGTCAGGCCTAACTTTTTAAGATCAAAAATCATCTGCGTGGGCAAAATACGCATCACGATGCTTTCACCGTTGAGCGTCGGGATCGAGGAAATACGCAAGTCCAGCGTCTGATTTTTTATTTTTACGACGGCGCGGCCATCCTGCGGAAGCCTCTTCTCAATGATGTCCAAATTGGCCATGATCTTGATACGCGATAAGATAAAGGCAATGATAGGTTTAGCGCTAATGGGTAAATTGACGTCCTGGAGAATGCCGTCGATGCGATAGCGGACTCGGAATTCGCCGCGATAGGGCTCAAAATGTATATCTGTCGCACGTTTTTGAAATGCCTCATAAATGATCTCGTTGACTAGATCCACAACCGTTGTATCGCCCGCTACCCGGTCTACATATTCAATGGAATTAATGGTTGGCTCGTCGGTGGTCTTATCGAATCCCGCGCTCGATACAATTTTGTCGACTGTGTCGGCCGCAAAACCATAATATTTCTTAAAACAATCAAGAATATCTTGTTTGCGTGAAAGCACCTGCAAAAGACCATGGCCCAACTGGAGGCGGATTTCGTCCTGAATCTTAATATTGAACGGCGAATCTACGGCAATGAGGAGATTGCCAGTTTCATCAAATCGAAGCGGCATAAAACCGTAATGCCAAGCAACTTTGACCGGAACGCCCCGGATCGCGCGTGCATCAACCGTTTCCTGTTTTAAGTCTTGATAGGGAATACCTGATTTCTGTGAAAGTAGGCTGTAAAGAATGGCTTCATCCACGCGATAGTCGTGGCATAAAATATCAATGAGAGAGCGGTTAGAGCTCTTGGAAGCTTTAAGCGCATCCTGCAGGATCGCGTTGCTTACGAGCCCTTTTTCCGCCACATAGTCGCCAAACTTGGCTTCTAGTTTGAAATCAAGATTAGCCATCAAGGCACCGCTGTGGGTTTAAATTTTTCGTCTAGATTGCCGATCATATAAAAATCTCTCGGGTTTTTTTCGTCATAGTCTCCGGCAAGAATACCCTCCACGTCCTTGACGACATCATGCGTGGTGACATACTGCCCCTTGGCACCGGTAAAAACTTCTGCAACGCTAAAAGGTTGGGTAAAATAATTTTGTAATTTAAGACCGCGGTCATACACAATTCTATCCGCAGCCGAAAGCTCGTCTGCACCGATAACAGCGACGATTTTTTTTAATTGTTTAAGCTTGCTCATAATACCTTTGGCATTTTGAGCCACTTGGAAATGACGCCGGCCAACGACGCTAACGTCCAAGTTAACGCAAGAACTAAGTAAAACATCAATCCCAGGATACAATCCTTTTTGAATCATATCGCGTGAGAGCGCCATAACACCGTCTAGATAGGCGTAAATGGCTACGACCGCAGGGTCGGTATAATCATCGGCCGGCACGTAGACCGCTTGAAACGCTGTAATAGAACCGCCGGAGTCCGATGAGCGGATTCGTTCTTGCACTTCCGCAACTTCTGAAGCCAGCGTCGGCTGGTAACCAGTTTCCGAAGGAACGCGGCCCAAAAGCGTTGAAACTTCAAGGCCTCCCTGCACGAAACGGAAAACATTATCACCGAAAAAAAGCACATCCTTATTCTGACTTTGTATATACTCGGCAAGCGCCACTCCCGTAAAAATAACCTCACGGCGGGCACCTGGCGGCTGGTCCATCTGTCCAAATGCCATCATGACTTTAGGAAGCAGCCCTGAATCCTTTAATTCGAAAAAAAGATCGTTGCCCTCACGGATACGTTCGCCAATTCCTGCGAAAACACAAGCACCCGAATGTTTTTTTACAATGTTACTCATCAGCTCAAGAATGACGACCGTTTTGCCGCAACCGGCACCTCCAAGAATTCCCATTTTACTTCCTTTGACCAAGGGGAAAAAGAGATCAATCATCTTGATGCCGGTTTCCATGACTTCTGCGCCCTTGGCCGCCCCATTAAGATCCACTTTATAAGCAACTTTAGGTTTACGGATATCAGTCATGAAATCGGATTCGATAGGAGGTTTTTCATCGATGGGTTCCCCCATTGCATTCATGATGCGGCCGTAATTGTTTTCTCCGACAGGGACTTGAATTTTTCTATGAAATGTATGGCAGTTGGAATTTCTTTGCAGATTCATCGTTTCGTGGAGAGAAATACAGCGGCAAACTCCCCCCGGCAAATGTTCCGCAACCTGCAAAAGAATTTTCCTTCCCGTAAATGACTCCGCATGAACTGCCGAATCGATAGGGGGCAAATTCTCACCGGCGGCAAATTTGATATCCACCACCGGGCCTGTGGCGGCTACAATTTTTGCCTCGGTGCGCCTACCCTGCTCTACCCGCGCTTTTACAACAACCTTATCTTCAGCGGGTTTAGCGGCGGGTTCTACACTGTTAATCTTCTCATCGCCGGAGATATTTGTAGGCTCTTGGCTCATTATTTTGTCGCCATCAGCGCAGTTACTACTTCACGCAAACTTGCGTCAATTAGTTCGCCGCGCTTTTTTACGTACTGAACTCTCAGTTTACGGTTTAAATCACCTAGGTTCTGTAAACTTCCCTCAAGTTGCATGGCTTGAGAGGCAAATTCAGACATACGATTGTCTTGAAACATCATATAAAGCTTATTGGTGATCCATATCTCTACCAGATAATCCATGATGTCATCTACCTTGTCCTCCAAAACAATTTTGTCCTTCGGATCGATGTTTACATCCAACGCCTTTGGGTAGACATCATGCGCGGGAAGAAAATGAACTATTTTTGCCTGCTGGCTAGAAAATGAAATTGGATCCGCAAAAACGCCAATCACGGGACCAATTTTTTTTTCTTTTACCTTTGCAACAATGAAATCCTTAATTTGGACCGCAACATCATAGTTATTTTTTCCCCTTAATGCAGGAAAATTGGTAAACGTTCTACCCTCCATCTTAAGCCTTGTGCTTCCCTTCTTGCCTGTGACAAGATACTCACAATTTATGTTTTCTCCAAGCTCTAAACCAACCTTCACAACTTTACCGTTCAATCCCGACATAAAGGATTCCTCAGAAGTCACTAAAATAATCCCTGTAACGTCAGATTCCGTCTGTATGTAGGGGCTTTTAGCCTTGGAGAGATCAGCGACATGAAAAAAACCATCAAATTGCTGAATGAATTTCTCAAATCTTCTTTCTTTCTCTTTTTTTAATTTGACGTAGGATGCCAGCGCCAAGCCCTTCATGATATCCATCAACTGCGACATGTTGGCCGCAAAATCTTTTTCCGCCTGAATGGTAACTTTTGTCGGCATAGCCCGTCAATTATGTTTCCAGGAAAGATCGTCTTTGAGTTGCGCGCTTACTTCTTTTAAGTGCTCAGCCAAAGTCCCGTCAACCACCATCGTGCCGAACTTTAGAAGCAGCCCTCCAAGAATAGCGCGGTCTTCTTTTAGGTCTACTTCGATGGCCCGGCCAAGCTTCCCATCTAAAATCTTTTTTATAATTTTTTTAGTTTCCTCGTTTAAAGGTTGCCCTGTGACAACCTCGACACGGGCCAAATCTTTATTAATTTTACCGAAATCCGCCTGTTCCAAATCCGCCAAAAACTCCTGAACCAACTGCTCATTAATCTGCCCCTGAATAATGGTACTAAATAACTTACCTAAAATATCCCTGCAAAACTCTATCATTTTTCCATCGGCTTCAATCGTGGCGTCGGTTTTCATTTTGTCCCGCGCCGCCTGCGCCTTTTTAATAATGTCATCCGCCTCTACCCTTGCTGCCTTGATCAAATCCTCATGTAATTGTGTTGCCGCTCTTTGGGCTTCTTGCTTAAGCCGCGCCTCTTCCTCGAGGAGCTCTTTTTTTCTAGATTCCAAAAATTTTTCATTCTCTTCGAGTTTTTGCGTTAATATTTTTTCTTTTTCACGAGTGACAGTATCCAACTTGTTAATCCGGTTGATCGCGCTGGTAGTATCTTGAAAGATGAGGCGTTTTAAGACAAAAACGATAATGCCAAATATGATTATCTGCGCGACGATAAACCCAATTAACAGCATAGCGGCCTACCTCCTCAAACTTTGTTGAAAACCTGAAAAAAAACAAGCAGCGACATCACCACAATCGCTTGGTTAAATATCAAAATCACGATCATTCCCATTAACAAAACAGGCGAGCAAGAAGGATTCCGAGCCAACGCCTTAATCGTTGCACCTCCGATCACCGCGACCACGACAGAGGGGCCAATGATTGCCGCGGTAATAACCAAAAAAATGAGAATAAATTGCACGATTCAGCTTCCGATTAACCGGCAGCCGCGTGGGCAACTTCGTCAGCTTCTTCCACCAAAATCACGCATTTATTTTCATAAAATTGGACCACACCTTTTTTAATGGCAATCCCCAGCTTGTTGTTAATAATAATCTTTCCAGCCCTAAGGATTCCCATAAAATGCACGTGATAGCTTAAAATTTCATATTCTACGCTAGGACCATCTAAAAAAAGATTGGTAACTGCATCGTTAAAAATCACTCGTTTTGGGCTTATAACAGTTAAATCTAACATAGTAATATTATATAATATTAATCAAATAGATACAAGACTATTTACTTATACCTTAAAATTTTAGTTTTTTTGAGTTCCTATGCCTTGGATACTGCTTTTGGAGGTTCTTTTTTTGTCTCTGCCAAGATAAAGCGACTTAAGTATTTTTTTAGATTACTAATCATTTCTGCCTTTATCTCATCTGTTAATTTTTGCTGCTCTCTGATTTTTTTTAGTAATTCCGGACAGTTGAGACGGGTAAACTCCCCGATGTCCCTTTTGAATTCATTAACTTGGTCTAGATTTAGCGGCATCAACATTTT
Organism: Candidatus Omnitrophota bacterium; assembly: GCA_945877765.1. Classification (GTDB taxonomy): domain Bacteria; phylum Omnitrophota; class Gorgyraeia; order 2-02-FULL-51-18; family 2-02-FULL-51-18; genus CAMDWQ01. The sequence goes on from CAMDWQ010000020.1 coordinate 22,016, forward strand.
TGTATTGTGGGCTAAATAAAGAAAGACCTGCTCGTCAAAAGGCACTGGCGAGTCCTGCTCCTGCGTGATGAGCTCAATAAAAATCTTTCCAAATTTCAATTGGTCCTGGATTTCTTTGGGAATATCTGCCTGAAGCTTGGTGGCTTCAACCAACTCGCGATTCTGCAAGAAGTCCAAACGATAGGTCTTGGTTAGAGATCTCATGATAGGCCACTGAACCTTGGTGCCGATACGCGAAACTGAAAGTCCAAGATCAAGCGCCGGCTTAAATCCTTGATTAAATAAATTTAGATCCAACACAATTTGTCCGTCAGTCATGGACACTACGTTGGTGATAACAAAACTAGTGATATCCCCTTCAAGGGTTTCCATCACCGGTATAAACGTCATCGATCCTCCGCCTCTCTTCTCATCCAACTGGGCCGCACGCTCGATCATCTGCGAATGCAGATAAAAAATATCACCCGGATAGGCGTTTCTTCCAGGGGGACGACCCAGAAGCAATGACACTTCGCGATACGCCCAGGCGTGTTTGGAGAAATCATCGAAAACCACCAAGACGTGTCCGCCTTTGAACATAAAATATTCTCCTAGAGCACACGCGACATAAGGCGCAAGGTACTGTTCCCCTTGCGTTGCCGAGGCACCGGCAGACAGGACAATGGTATAGTCAAGACAGCCGTGCTTTTGAAATAAAGCAACGGCGCGTTTTAACTGTGACTCGGATTTACCTATATCCACATAGATACAGGTTGTTCCTTTTCCTTTTTGCATTAAAATTGTATCGGTTGCAATCGTCGTTTTGCCGCTCATACGATCGCCTGTCATCAGCTCGCGCTGTCCGCGGCCAATAGGAATCATGGAATCAAGAATTTTCACACCGGTCTCTAGAGACTTTTCCACAGGGCCGCGTACCATGATCGGGGGCGAATCACGAAAGATAGGAAAATATTCATCAGGCCTGACCGGAGCTCCGCTGTCGCGCGATTCTCCAAGGGCGGTAACAACGCGACCAATAAAATTTTTTCCTACGGGTGTCGTTAATGGTTCCATCGAGCTGGAAATACGGTCGCCCGCATTGATGGCTGCTTTTTCCTTAAGCACCAAAATCTGTACAATTTTTTCCGTATAACCAATCACAATTCCCTTGGATCCCTTTCCTAAATCAATCAACTGCCCATAAATACAGTTTTCTAGTCCTTCAGCGATCACAACACCCTGTTTTTTGGTTATAATCGTGCCGTATTCTTTATATTTGATAGTGCTCATACTTAATTTTCCTTTTTCGGCAGATTAATGATATCCACCTTTTGATTTTGTTTAACTTTGATCTGACCCCACCACAGAAAATAGAAAGACAAAGCCACAACCACCAGCAACGCGATGGTGGCATAAATGAGTTTCCAGGTTGTCTGGACGTCCGGCGCTTTTACTTTGACAGACTCGGATTTTGATGTCGATTTTGACTTGTCGAGATTATCCACTAGGCGTTTCAACTGTTCGATATCATCTGCGATAAGGTCCAGCTTCTTCAAACTTTCCGCATAAGTAGCTACTTTGTCCTCAGCGGTTTGCGCCTTACCTTGTGTCTCTTTGATTTCTGAGCTCAGCCGCTTAATTTCATTCGAAAGATAATTTCCCAAACTTTCATAGGGAGTATTCTTAATCTGAGATGTAAACTTCTCGGTATCCGCCAGCTCGTCTAGCTTTGTATCAGGTATAGACCAGATATTAGAAATAGTGATTTCAAATTTTTTTGTTTCGCCTGCTTTAAAATCAATTAAATTTGTCAAAAAATAGGACCCCTTGTCCGGATCGTATTTTACTTTGAAGCCTTGTGTCTCTGTAATTTGATCTGGCTCAATTCCTCGTGGTAAATAGCGTGTCACCTCTACTTGTTCGGCTGGATCCGTATCGGAGGGGTTTTTTACCTCGATTACAAATTTGATAAATTTATTGTCCTTTTGGACCTCGGCGTATCTTACCGCCTCCTTCACGAAATCATCAAGGACGCTAACTTTCTGCCTAAGCTCACTAAACTTCTGCGTGTTGGTTCTAAACAAATCCATACGCTTTTCTGTATCATGAATCTCAGCTTCTTGAGAAACCTTAATCTCTTCTGCTTGCGACATTAACTTATCCCTAAATTTTTGACCAGCCTCGTAATTATCTTTGCCTTTAAGGCTTGTCAAGCGTTCTTCTATTTGCTCTTTTAAAAATTTGAAATCGCTGTCCTGAATTTTCCAAAGGTCATTGAGGGTCACCTTGTAAGATTTGGACGACTGGGGCTCAATGTCCGTTTCAGCATATAAATAATAAATGGCTTTTTCTTCATCATATTTAACATCCATTCCTCCCGCGTCCCGAATGTCTCCTCTTCGGATCTCTCTAGGGAGATCTTGACGAATTGGCATGTTTAGCTCTTTTTCATCGGTAGTATTTTTAACTTCGACACTCATCGATACGGTTCCGTCGGAAAATGCTTTCTTGGCTGAAAAAAAAGATACCAATAAACATAAAATCAGTAGGTATGATTTTAAACGATTATTCATAGGAGCTCTCTTAAAAGCGACCACTGATTATAAATTTTCCTATTCTTGAGAACTGAATGAAGTTTTGACTTCCACTCCACGCTTGCCCGATTTAATATCCGCCATTTGTTTGACCATTTTTGTGATTTCATCAACGCGGTCTCTAATGGCATCAATATCTTTACCTTTCTCAGCACTAAGCGGTTGAACTTCGAGCGCCAAACCAACTTCCTTTGCTTTAGCGTTAGCCGCTTGAGATATCTGGTTGACAATCTTTTTGCTCAATTCAGCAGGGTCAAGGCGATTGGCAGACAACTCTGTGATTTGAGCTTTAAGTGTTTCCACGGTCACCTTGATACTCATGACATCCTGCAAAATAGGCGTCCACTCCTTTTTGGTGTCTGGTTTTTTTCCAGTTACCTTTTCTTGAAGTTTTTGGACCTCGGAAAATGCATTTAATGCAAAAGTTTTGACCTGCGCGACTTTTCCAAACATAGACTGGCTTTGAGAGTTGTCAGTAACGGCCCCCGCTAATTCATCCAGTTTTGCTATTTTGGAAAACATTGTATCACCGGTAGACTCATCCTCCGGCGTTCCCATTTGTTCGCCCATATCTGTTACCGCTGTTGAGATTGCCTGCAACATATCCGCGGCACCAGCTTCAGTGAGATCATCAACTAAAGTTTGAAGTGCATCAAGATCTAAAGTAGCAAAAGACTCTTGAACATTAGTAATTTTACCAAAAAGCGTATTAGAGGCGGATGTATCACTCGTAGAACCTATGACTGTATTGAGAGTAGTCATCGTTGCTGTTAGTGAATCAATGCTAGTTTGAAGATTATCGACTCTGTCAGAGAGTGTTCTAAAGTCATCCCAATTAATACCAGCTGAGGTAAAGCTTGCGAAGTCAGTCCAATTAATACCTGCAACGGAAAGACCTTGCAAGTTGGTAAAGTTAATACCTGCTCCTGCCATAAAAGCAATATCAGTCCAATTGATTCCAGATTCAGTGAGCACTTGTATATCCGACCAATTGATACCGGCGTCAGAGATGACTTGGATGTCGGACCAATTAATGCCCGACTCAGAGATGACTTGGATGTCCTGCCAATTGATACTAGCATCAGAGAAGACCTGCATATCCGACCAATTGATACCGGCGTCTGTAAGGACTTGTAGATCCTGCCAGTTGACGCCTGCTTGACTGATTACTTGTATATCCGACCAATTGATACCGGCGTCTGTTAGGACCTGCATATCCGACCAAT
>CAMDWQ010000021.1 GCA_945877765.1 Candidatus Omnitrophota bacterium
TTAGACGCCTTACAATCAAACACAAGCCTTAAGACTTCTTTGATCTTTCGCATGGATATCCTCTCTCTGGGCATTGGGGGCACTCCTCTTCTAGGTTATTGAAAGAGGGTATGCCTTTTTTGCCCGAATGAAAGGATTTTGGAGGGCTACCTTAAGTCAGTTTAAGACTGACGAATTGAATCGGATAGGGTTGACGATTTGAATCGGATTGGATTGACGAATTGAATCGGATAGGGTTGACGAATTGGAGCGGATTTTACATGGAAGTAATTCTATTTATTGAAGATACAAGTATTGAAAGCCTGTATGGGGAGAACGACATTGAGTTTGCCAAGGTGACGGCAAGAATGTGTGGGGAGCACCCGAACCCCTGTGCCCCCCACTGTACTAGTCACTTCGCCACTAAACAATGGCGCGGTCGAAGGGATTCGAACCCTCGATCTCCGCCGTGACAGGGCGGCGCTTTAAGCCAGCTAAGCTACGACCGCAAATTTTTAAACCGTTATAATCTTATCCGTCAAAACCAACACTCGGTTATTCCGAACCTCTAAAAAACCACCCTCGATTTTAATCACGTGAGTGGCTCCAGCTTCGTCCTTGTAAGTCAGGTTTCCCTTCTCAAGAGACGTCACCAGGGGTGCGTGGTTTTTGAGTATTCCAAGATACCCTAAAGTACCCGGCGCGACAACAGAAATTGTCCTACCCTGAAATGCGACTCCGTCGGGCGTCACGACCTTCAGGTCAAAGTCCTGGAGCATGCTGTCTTAGGACCCTTTCTGCATATTCTGGAAATTCTCCACGACTTCCTCAATATTGCCGACCATGTAGAAAGCCTGTTCGGGATATTCATCCATTTCACCGGCAGCGATCTTCTTGAAGCCAATGATAGTTTCCTTAAGAGGCACGTATTTTCCTTTTCGGCCGGTAAATGTTTCGGCAACGAAGAACGGCTGTGATAAAAATTTCTGAATCTTACGCGCCCGAGCAACCGTAAGCTTATCCTCATCGGAAAGTTCATCCATCCCTAAAATGGCAATGATATCCTGAAGATCTTTGTATCTTTGGAGAATTTTCTGAATCTTACGCGCCACCTCGTAGTGTTCGTCTCCGATCACGTGAGGATCCAGAATACGTGATGAAGAATCTAGAGGATCAATGGCTGGATAAATTCCTAATTCTGCGATCTGTCGTGACAAAACCGTCGTCGCGTCCAAGTGGGTAAACGTCGTCGCAGGCGCAGGATCGGTTAAATCATCGGCGGGCACATAAATCGCCTGTACCGAGGTGATCGATCCTTTTTTCGTCGAAGCAATGCGCTCCTGCAAATCTCCCATTTCCGTCGCCAAATTCGGCTGGTAACCGACAGCGGATGGCATGCGGCCTAAAAGCGCCGACACTTCCGAACCGGCTTGAGTAAAACGAAAAATATTGTCGATAAAAAGAAGTACGTCTTGTTTTTCTTCATCACGAAAATATTCCGCCATTGAAAGGGCTGTCAGTCCCACGCGAAGACGAGTGCCTGGCGGCTCATTCATCTGTCCAAACACCAAGCAGGTTTTGTCTAAGACGCCCGAGTCTTTCATTTCATGGTAAAGATCGTTACCTTCACGGGTACGCTCTCCCACACCGGCAAATACAGAAAATCCGCCATGCTGTGCCGCAATGTTGCGAATCAGCTCCTGAATGATAACGGTTTTCCCTACGCCCGCGCCGCCGAAAAGCCCGACTTTACCGCCCTTTGGATACGGCGCCAGCATGTCGATGGCCTTGATACCGGTTTCAAAAATCTGAGTTGCCGGCTCGCGTTCTTCAAACGAAGGCGCCGGGCGATGAATCGGATAATATTTTTTGGCCTGAACTTCCGGCTTTTCATCAATCGCCTTGCCGAGAACGTTAAACATACGACCAAGCGTCTCGCGGCCGACAGGGACAGAAATAGGTTTACCCGTATTGATCGCTTCTACGCCGCGCACCATGCCGTCTGTCGAGGAAAGCGCGATGCAGCGCACCACGTTGTTGCCTAAATGCTGCGCCACTTCACCGACGATTTCGTCTTTCCCCACTTTGACAATCACGGCATCCAAAATATTAGGCAGATGCCCAGCTTCAAAACGCACGTCCATTGTCGGGCCGATGATTTGAACCACGTGTCCTATCTCTACTTTTGAATTCATAGCACCCTCTTTAGCTGTTTTCTCTGCTGATTGATCCTGAATAGTTGGCATTGATGCTCCTTAATTAGACCAAAATGCTGGCGCCGGCCACGATTTCTGAAAGCTCTCGCGTGATAACCGCCTGCCTTGTTTTATTTTTCAAAAGCTTGAGATCAAACAAAACTTCCTCTCCATTTTCCGATGCCTGTTTCATCGCCATCATGCGTGCACTGTATTCGGATGTCAGGGATTCGAGCACTGAAAGATACATCTTTCCTTCCAGGTATTTGTTTAACAGATCAAAAAAAACTTTTTCAAATCCGGGCTCATAAATATAATCCACCGGCGCCGATTGATCCTTACGGTTTTCAATCAAATGATTCAGCGGTAAAATCGGCTCTACCACGGCGGCACTCGTTCCACCCGCCTTAAAACGGGTATAAATCAAAGACACTTCATCCGTTTTTTTGGACAGATACAAATTCTTAATTTCTTCCGTCATTTTTTTGGCAAGGGCTAAGTCCGCCAGCGCCTTCTCGGGGTAAAAAAGAGCCATGGATAGGCCTTTTTTCCGAAACGACTCGTAGCCGACTTTTCCCACCGGAATAAAAGAAGTCTCAAAAGAGCTGTTCTGCTTCTTCCACAAGAGAGCGGCCTTGATCAAGTTCATGTTGTAGGCGCCGCAAAGGCCCTTATCGCCTGTCATGACAATCAGTGTTTTTTTCTTCACGACTCTCTTTTCTCCGCCAGAGGCGGATCCGCCTACGGAGGAAAAAAGAGGATGCTGCAAATCCGTCACAGAGGCCGACAGGTTCGACAAAATGCCACCCAGCTCTAAAAGATAGGCGCGTATTTTTGAGAATCTAGTCTCAGCGCGTTTAAAGCGAAACGTCGAGATCATCTGCATCGCCTTGGTAATGGCATTGATGCTATGAACACTTTTCATGCGCCGACGAATTTGTCTTAAAGAGGCCATATTTTTCTCTGATTATTAACCAAATGTCATTCCCGAAATTTTTTATCGGGAATCAAACCTAAACATGATCCCCGATGAATGATTTCGGGGATGACATTATTAAATTATTTTTTTAGAAATAGCGCTTTAAATTCGTTCGCCGCCCGCTCAATCCTCTGCGCCACCGAATCCGTAAGCTCTTTTTGCTTCTCAAGGTCATTCACCACATCCGGGTATTTCTCAGCCAGGAAAGGGTGAAACCCTTTTTCAAAATCCTGAATCTTGTCCACCGGCACATCATCAATCAACCCTTTGGTCGCAATATAAAGGATGCTGACTTGCTGGGTGATCGAAAACGGTGTGTACTGCCCTTGTTTAAGAACTTCCACCAAACGAGAGCCGCGATTCAATTGATCCAGCGTCGCCTTGTCCATATCCGAGCCAAACTGCGTGAAAGCCGCAAGCTCCCGGTACTGCGCCAAATCCAGACGAAGCTTACCAGCCACTTTTTTCATGGCCTTGGTCTGCGCATTACCACCGACGCGGGAAACCGAAAGACCCACGTTGATGGCCGGACGTACTCCCTGGAAAAAAAGATCGCTCTCAAGATAGATTTGCCCGTCCGTGATCGAAATCACGTTGGTCGGAATATAGCCCGACACGTCGCCGGCTTGAGTCTCAATGATCGGCAGTGCCGTCAGACTTCCGCCGCCAAGATTGGCTCTCATTTTGGCCGCGCGTTCTAGTAAACGAGAGTGAAGATAAAATACATCGCCAGGAAATGCCTCGCGTCCCGGAGGACGGCGCAATAAAAGTGAAAGTTCGCGGTAAGCGGCCGCCTGTTTGGTCAAATCATCATAAATTACCAACGCATGCATGCCGTTATAAAGATAATACTCGCCGATGGCAGCCCCGGTGTAGGGACTCAAATACTGAAGAGTCGCCGGAGCGTCCGCGCTGGCGCAAACCACGGTCGTGTACTCCATCGCGCCAAATTCTTCCAATTTTTTGATGACGGAAAGAACGCTCGAAGCTTTTTGCCCCGTCGCGACATAAATGCAATAAACGTCTTTTCCCTTTTGATTAATAATGGTGTCGATCGCCACCGCTGTCTTACCGGTTTGACGGTCCCCGATGATAAGCTCGCGCTGTCCGCGTCCAATGGGAATCATGCCGTCAATGGCCTTGATGCCGGTCTGAAGAGGCTCTTTGACGGATTCACGCACAAGCACGCCCGGCGCCTTAAATTCAATGGGCCTAGTTTCACTGGAAACAATAGGACCTTTTCCATCAATCGGCCGCCCCAAAGCGTCTACCACACGCCCCAAAAGCCCTTTCCCGACGGGAATGCTGGCTACTTTTCCCGTTCTTTTGACCGTATCGCCTTCCTTGATCCCTTTTCCTTCACCGCACAAAACAGCGCCAACGTTGGATTCCTCAAGATTGAGCGCAATTCCCAATTCGCCCCCGGGGAAATCTAAAAGCTCTCCGGCAATACAATCATCCAAGCCGTAGATGCGCGCAATGCCGTCGCCGACCGAAAGGATGATGCCGGTGGATTCCATTTTGACACCCACCTGGAAATCTTTAATTTCTTGCTTAAGAACACTGGTAATTTCTTCGGGGCGAAGCGCCATCTTTTTTCTCCTTAACTATGAATCAGTTCTTTTTTGAGACTATCAATCTTAAATCGGACCGAGCCATCAATAATTTTATTTTTAATTTTCACCACAACCCCGCCCACCAAGGCCGGATCAATTTCTTTTTTAATAGAAATTTTATACCCTGCGATTTCTTCCAGGCGGCTGACAATCTGAGACTCATGCCGGGGATCCAACGCTACCGCTGAGTGAATCTCCGCGACACCCTGTCCTTGAGCCTCATCCGCAATACGCTTAAAACTTTTAGCGATCTCGTGGATCAGCGTAAAACGCCCTTTTTCGAAAAGCACGGTGAAAAAATCAAGAAGCTGCTCGTAAAAATCTTCGCGGCGTTCCTGGTAAATCTTCTGTAAAAATTTTCGCTTCTCAGCCGTTTTTAAATAAGGGCTTTCAAAAAATTTCTCGAGGCTTTTGTCGTTTTTAAGAGCCTTGGATAAATTTTCCAACTCCTCCTCAATCTGGTGGTCCCGGTGAATGGCACGCGCAATCTCAAAGAGGGCACGGGCATACCGTTCGGCAACCAAGAGATCTTTGGCCATGTTATATTTTTTGAAGATCCTTCACGAATTGATCGACCATTTTCTCATGCTCTTTGACGTCAAGCTTCTCACGGATGATTTTCTCGGCAATAAGCGAGGAAAGTTCCACAAGTTCTGAACGCATCGTGATTTTGGCTTTGGCGACATCCTGCATGATTTCCGCCTGCGCGCGGTCAATCGTCTTTTGGGCATCCAGCCTTGCCTTGTCCTGGATATCACGCGCCAGCGCAATACCGACATTCGCCGCCTCCTGAATCTTCACACGGCCTTCCTGCTCGATATTTTCAAGTCGCGCCCGATAATCCTTTTCAAGCTTGGCCAGGCTCGCCTTGTGGTCCTCAATCCCCTTAAACTCTGCCTCAATCTTATGGCGGCGGCTATCGATAGCACCCAAAAGACCCTTCCAGGCAAATTTTTTCATCACCAAAAATACGATGACAAAACCAAATATCTGAACGAGGATTTCTTTTAAAATTCCAATGTTTTCCATATTTCCTCAGTTTATATTGTAAGAAACGTAAACCAGTGTCATTCCAGTGTCATTCCCGAAATTTTTTATCGGGAATCAAACCAGGCATGATCCCCGATAAAAAATTTCGGGGATGACATTGTTCAATTATTTTGCGTTGCTTGCAATAAAATTAAGCAATCTTCCCGGAAAGCACAAACACCACAATCAACACATACAGCGTCAACGCTTCAATCAACGCGCAACCGGCCATCATGTTGACAAGCACTTTACCGGAAGCTTCCGGCTGACGGGCGGTGGCGTCCATGGCACTGGAAACGGCTTTGCCTAGGCCGAGCGCTGAACCAAACGCTGCGATTCCCAGGGACAACGGTAAGAAAATGGCCAAAGCGGCTTGGTAAGTCATCATGCGATTTACTCCTTGTAGTTAGGTTGATGGATTAGTGATTTAATGTGCTTTCGCGTGAGCCGGCTCGGCAGCGTGTTCATGAGAATGTTTTTCCTCATGATCGCCGTGGGGCAACATCATCGCGATATACACGGTGCTAAGTAACGTAAAAACAAACGCCTGAATCGTACTCGTGGCAATTTCAAAAATCAAAAACGGCGCCTGAAAAGGAATTAGCATTGATGCGACTCCCATCCCGACAAACACCGCCACGAGAATATGGCCTCCCATAATATTACAAAAAAGACGAAACGTCAGGCTGAACGGTTTGGCGAATTCCCCGATCACGTGAATTGCAAACATCAGCGGCGACATCACAAACCCAAAAACATCTCGAGGTGAACCGGCCATGTGGTCGAGATAACCTTTGATTCCCTGCTTCTGAATCCCGATGGTCTGCACCACAACAAATACGATAATTGCCAGCGCCACCGTCGTAGTAGGCACCGGAAGCGCCACGGGGCCTTTGAGCACCATCGAATTCGCCGTGTTGGATTTCATCAGCGGCACCAGGCCGATAAGATTCATCGTCCATATATAAAGAAATAGCGTCCCCAAAAAAGGCGTGTAATGCCGGCCCTCCGGCCCCAAAATTCCGCACACAAAACCATCCAGCCACTCCACCACTCCCTCGCAGGCAGCCTGCAAACGCCCGGGAATCAGCTTCGCGTTTTTAGAGGCAAAATAAAAAATGGACGACAACACGACAATCACGAGGATGCCAAAAATCATATTTTCATAAGCGGTTAAAAATTCTGCCGCTGGTTTCGGCAGCCACCGTGAAATCAAACCGATCAAGTTCACCAGATGCAATTCTCCGCCGCCATGAGCCGCCTTGGTCCCATGCTCCGCGTGTGGGACATGTTCGGCGGCAAACGCAAGAGCGCCACCGCTTATCATGGAGAAAGCTCCCAAAAGAATTGTCCGTGAAAACTTTTTTATCATGAACTGACCTGTCTCTTGGAACCTGGCCTGATAGAAACCACATTTACCCGTATCCAAGTCACGACAAACGCCAAAATAAACAGAGATAATCCCATTAAAATACTGTAAATGGGAAATACACGCGTTTTTAAAATAAAAAAACCGGCAACATACAGCACCGGAAACTTAAGAATGGAGAAAAGAAGGATTTGGTCATTGGTTTTTAATTTTGGCTCGAAACCTATCTGCATCAAACGGAATAAAAAGTAGCTGTTTAAGAAAATCCAGGCTGAACTGACCCAAATACCTAAACCAAATAACCATTCGCCGAGAGCGAAAAATATCACGGAGGCCGCCAGTGAAAATACGGCCGCCAAGATCGATAATTTTTTAAATAAAGAATTTTGAAACATCCGATTTTCCTATTCGCTTGAATCCAAAACTTCCTTCAACAGGCGCACCACTTCGCGCCCGGAAGCGACAAAACCCAACGTCACTAAAATTATCGTAAACCATGGATAGAGATGGGACTTACGATCCAACCAATCACCGGCAAAAAATCCCACAACCGGACCTACCAGAAGAATGATGGGAATGGTTGTCAGGACGCCCAATTGTTTGATTTGCTTCCAACTGGCGTCCTTTTTCCCGGGCATAACACCCTTTCAATAGGCGCTCATTCTAACAAGTGCCTCACATTTTTGTCAATCAGGCGATTCCAAAAAAGACGGCGATCTATTGAACCGGCACATCCACGCTCTTTTTCGGGAAAAGAGGCTTCTGAATCGTCACCGTAAGAATGCCATCCTCGTACCGTGCTTGTGGTTTTGGGTCGGACACGAGCGTCGGAAGCTCATATTTTTCATCCACCACCTCGTCTGACTGGCCGCTCACAAGAGCTTTTTTAAATGCTCGCACGTGCAAAATCTTATCATCTTCAATCGTGACGCGGATTGTTCCCTTTTTTAAACCGGGCTTCTCAAATACATACTTCATTTCCTTGTCGGTCTGGGAAACAGGCCCAGTTCCAGAAAAATTAACATCGTGGCTGATTTTGAACGTCCCCGCCTGCTCGTCCCAGACCGGCACGCCCTCTTCCTTAATCACTTTCTTGGCTTCGGCGGTGACTTGGCTGTATTGTTTGCCCATCTCCCCTAATTTTTGAAGAAATAAGGCATAGTCTTTTTTGGCCTGGTCCATCGAAGGATTGCTCGCCGACGAATCTTGGCCTTGCGAATTTCCCATGGCAAAAGAAGTCACCGTTAAAAATAAAAAGAAAAAAGCAATTAATCGAAAAATCTTAGAATTATTTTTATTCATCGTCTTTTCCTCCATCCTCAATCCTCGATCCTCAATCCAATCTCTACCCTATTTTCCTACTCCCTGGTTTCGTCAGAGCTATTTTCCCTGCCTTGCAAATCGGACATTCTTGCGGACGGTAAGCCTTGATATTCATCGATAAAATAGAGAGGAAATCCTGTTGGAAAATTGCCTGTCCACCACTGCGGTCCACAATCGAAGCTACCGCCACCACCTTCGCACCTTCTCTTTCAAGAAGGTCAATCACCTCATGCACTGATTTTCCCGTGGTGATGACATCTTCGACAGCGATGACCCGCTCGCCCTTTTTGACGCTGAATCCGCGGCGCAATGAAAAGATCTGATCTTGTCTCTCGGCGAAAATGGACCGTACTTTAAGCGCACGCCCCAATTCATAGGAGACGATCATACCTCCCAGAGCCGGGCCGACAACGACCGAAGCTTTGTATTGGGAAAGTTTTTTTGCCAACGCCTTGCAAAGTTTCTCGGCGATCCAAGGTTTTTGAAGCACCAAGGCACACTGCATATAATTGGGGCTGTGCAGGCCGCTTGAGAGTAAAAAATGCCCCTCTAGAAGCGCTTTTTCTTTTTTAAAAATCTGAATGATTTCTTTTTCGGTCATAGAAACTTGATTATATCACAACTATTGTCAGGCGGCTTTGCTATGAGAAATGCCCTCGGCGATATAGCTTTTGATAAGTGACTGGTAGGGCACATGCAATTCATTAGCCTTTTCTTTTAAACGCATCAGCATGGCTTCTGACAACCGGATAGAAATCGCTCTGGAAGTAGGCTTTAAGTTGGGGAAAGAGACGCTTTGGAGGTCTTTTGATTCCAAATAGTCCGACAAATCTATTTTAGACCAAAATTCTCTTTCTTCGTCTTCATTTTTAAATTTGGGGAGTTTGATTGTCTTTTTCATACAAACCTCTTTCTTTTTTATTTAAATCTCTGGCGGAGATGACCCGAATTTTTTGTTTTCTCATGGTAAACACCAGAAACAAAAATCGCTCATTCGACGTTTTGGCCAATAGCAAAAATCTTTCTTCACTATCGCTTGGCGTGCTAAAAATACGTTTGTGCGAATCATAAAAGGCTTCTTCACACTCTTCCAACGTCACATGATGCTTAATCAGGTTTTTTTCGCGATTTCCTTCGTCCCACTCAAAATGGTAAGGCTCCGGTATTATTCTCATGAATTCCCCTGCTTAAATTGTATATACTGGCTGATACATTGTCAAGTGTTCTTCTTACCTTACTTGACGACAAAGGGGTCAGTTTTCGTCGGAGAAATATCTAGATTTTAGATATTTATTAACTTAAAGATTCAGGGCAGGCAGGAGTGTGACCACAATCCCAGCGGCTGAGCTTGCCGTGGCGGTCAAAATAGAGAAAAATCCATGGTTTGTCTAAAAAACCTTTGCCTTTGAGTGAGCGGTAAAGCCAGCGCTCGCCATCCTCAATGGCGGTGATGACGGAAGGGGCTCCGTACCGGGATTGGATATGTTTGGAGGTAGCTCCCTGCTTGATTTCTTGAGTAATGAGGGCGGTTTCGACTTTTTTAAATGCTTCCTCGTGAAGCTTAGTGATTTTTCCTTTTTCACTTTCTTCAACCGACTGCTCTTTTAGTGTCCCCAGTTCTTCGCGGTGTCCCGCAACGCCCATCGCGTAAGATAAATGGAAACTGCTTAAACTTAAAAGAAAAAGAAATCCCCCAAGGAGATAAAATTTATGTTTCATGCTCCCTCCTTTATCACTTGTGTCATCCTACAGTGTCATCCTACAGTGTCATCCTACAGTGTCATCCCCGAGATTATTTATCGGGGATCATACATAGGTTTGATTCCCGATTAAAACTTTCGGGAATGACATGATCATAGGTTTGATTCCCGATTAAAACTTTCGGGAATGACATGATCATAGGTTTGATTCCCGATTAAAGATTTCGGGAATGACATAAGGTACATTATTTTTTAACGTTGTTTTTTAAGCGACAAAGAAATTCTTTTTCTTTGGCTGTCAATCTCAAGCACCCGCACGCGCACCACCTGCCCTGTTTTAATTACCGTATGAGGGTCCTGCACAAATTCATTGGACAGCTCCGAAATATGAATCAACCCATCCTGATGCACACCGATATCGACAAACGCCCCGAAATTGGCGACATTCGTCACGGTCCCCTCAAGCATCATCCCAGGTTTTAAATCCTCAAGATTCATGACGTCTTCGCGCAGTGTTGCCGTCTTAAATTCAGGCCGCGGGTCACGCCCCGGCTTTTCAAGCTCTTGTAAAATATCCTGCACGGTCGGCACGCCAAATTTGTCGTCGGCATACTGCTGGGGATCAATCGAGCCAATCAGTAGGTTATTGCCCAGCAGTTCTTCCATTTTTTTCTCAAATGAATTCAAAATCTTTTCGACGACCGGATACGCCTCGGGGTGCACGCTGGACCGATCGAGAGGATTATCCCCATCGGCAATGCGTAAAAATCCTGCCGCTTGCTCGAAAGTCCTCGGGCCAAAATCCGGTATTTTTAGAAATTCAAGCCGGTTTCTGAATTGGCCATGCTGATTGCGATGCTGAATCAAATTTTCCGCCGTGCGGCCGGTCAGTCCCGACACATACGAAAGAAGCGAGGGGGAAGCGGTGTTGACGTCCACGCCCACAGCATTGACGCAGTCTTCCACAACCGCGCGGAGCATTTTGGCTAGGCGGCTTTGGTTGACATCATGCTGATACTGGCCAACGCCAATAGCTTTGGGGTCAATTTTGACAAGCTCCGCCAACGGATCCTGCAAACGGCGCGCGATCGACACAGCGCCTCGGTAGGAGACGTCCATTCCCGCCAGTTCCTGCGAGGCAAGCTCTGACGCCGAGTAAACGGAGGCGCCCGCTTCTGAGACGATGACTTTGTTCATTTTAAGAGCGGGATTTAGCTTGATAAGCTCCGAAGCTAATTTGTCCGTCTCGCGGGAAGCCGTGCCATTACCGATCGCGATAAGCTCCACGCCGTATTTTTGAATCCATTCGGAAAGTGTTTTTAGTGAAGCCGCCCATGCTTCTTGAGGTGCATGGGGGAAAACGGCTCCTGCTTGTAAGACTTTTCCCGTCTTATCCACCACCGCCACTTTGACACCCGTGCGAAAACCGGGATCCAACCCCAAAGTAATTCGTGGGCCGGCGGGTGACGCCAGAAGCAGGTTTCTTAAGTTTTCGGCAAAGACGCGGATGGCTTCTTCATCGGACTTTTCACGAAGCTTATTTAATAGATCTATCTCAAGACGAATGCGTATTTTATATTTCCAAGCTTGCCGCGCCGTCTCAAAAAGCCAGGCATCGGCAGGACGCCGGCGTAATTGGATGTTGAAGCGTTTCATGATCGCCTGAATCGATTCGGTGTCTTCCTCTTTTCGATCGGAGGAATAATCATAGAGCCCATCGGTGTGAAGGGAAATCGAAAGAATATTTTCTTTGCGGCCGCGCAGAAGCGCCAGCATCCGGTGTGAGGGGATTTCGGCTATCTTTTGACGAAAATTAAAATAATCGGTAAACTTCGCGGCTTCCTCCAGCGACACCGGCGGCTGGGCAACGGATGAGGCGCTTTTTTCCACCACACGGGAAAGAATCCATCCGTCTTTCCAAAATTTGTCCCGCAATTGCAAAAAAAGCTCCGTCTGATCGGCAAAGCGATCCATCAAAATCTCGCGGGCTCCCAAAAGTGCTGACAGCGCATCCGCTACCGCTTTATCGGGATTCACATATTCCTGCGCGGCTGTCATCGGGTCTAGCGTCGGGTCGTTTAAAAGCTTGTCCGCTAAAGGCTCAAGCCCCATATCCCGCGCCGCCTGCGCTTTTGAATTTTTCTTGGGACGAAAAGGAAGATAGATGTCTTCGAGGGCTGCTTTGGTATCGGCTTTGGCAAGAGACGCTTTGAGGCTGTCGGTTAGCTTGCCCTGATCTTCAAGCGATTGGGTGATTTCAATGCGGCGTTTTTCAAGCTCGCGCAGATAATCCAACCGATCCGCTAAGAGACGCAGATGCGTATCCGAGAGGCCGCCGGTAGCTTCCTTGCGATAGCGCGCGATAAACGGCACCGTCGCACCGCTGTCCAAAAGCTTCATCGCCGACCACACCTGCTCGCGCGTGACCGAAAGCTCCTGAGCAATGAGGCGCTCGATGGGAAGCGCTGGAGTTGGCGTTGCGGCTACTTCCGTCACAGGCAAATCACCTTCCTCGTCACATTTTCTCGATAGCTTCTTGAATATTGGGAAGCACCGCCGCCGCCTCTTCCTTGGTCATACGCCCAAGCTTGGCAAAACGAGGCTCGCCATCCGCCGTAAAATTTTCACGGGAAATCTGAAGCTTATTGATCCCCCCATTGTAAGAATAAATACTCACGGAGATCTTAGTGCCTTCCCCTTCCCAGCTTTTAGAAAAAACTTGCTTATCGAGTGTTGCGTCGTAGGGCATGGTTTATCCTTTATTTATTTGATGGCTATGAATATTGAACAATTATTCTAGCAGATATTTTATGGGTGGAAGTAATATAAAACTCAATGGGTTCATATTACGCGGTAATTTGTACGGTATCAATTCCTAAGCAGCCGCGAGTCGCCCTGACACATACTTATGGATGAGGCTGGAAACAAGCGTTTGGTAGGGGACACCCTCTTCGGCGGCCTTGACTTTGATTCCGGACAAATCAGCTTTGGAAATACGGATGTTCATCCGCTGGTCCTTACGCAGGGTATTTCTGGCTATCTTGGCGTAACGTTCAAGCTCGGATTTGGAGGCCCTTTTCATAGGCCACTTTCCGCTCTCGATAGCGTTTAAAATATCTTGCTCTTGTTTATCAAGTGTATATTTTTTCATTTTTAGATCTCCCCCAACAAGTATCGTTTTGTCAGCTTGTAGCTCGCTACTTGGCTCATACTAAAATTCTACATTACAACTCCCCCTGATGTCATCCCCGAAATCTTTAATTGGGGATCATACTTAAAATAATTCGTTACTTTTAGGTTCTTTGAGAATAAGAGACCTACCTCAAACAACCCAAAGCCTATCATGTCCCTTTAACATGATCCCCGATTAAAAATTTCGGGGATGACATGGGCACTCATTAATCGTTCGGGGATGCTAATGGGTTACTAAAATACTACTGTAGTAAATACTTACTTTTTATGATATCCTTGCTATTAGGAGACCAACCCCATGACAATCACGATGAGTGAAAAACATCAGGTAACGATACCAAAAAAAATAGCCACTGCCCTGCATTTAAACAAGGGTTCCCTGTTCAATATCGAAATGAGGGGCAACCGGATTGAGTTGATT
Organism: Candidatus Omnitrophota bacterium; assembly: GCA_945877765.1. Taxonomy (GTDB): domain Bacteria; phylum Omnitrophota; class Gorgyraeia; order 2-02-FULL-51-18; family 2-02-FULL-51-18; genus CAMDWQ01. The sequence goes on from CAMDWQ010000021.1 coordinate 13,804, forward strand.
CCTTTAGAAGTAAGAGAGAGGACATTCACTGAGGAGGACTATGCAAAAATGGGCAAGCTTGTTTCCAAGCAAAAAGGTCAACAAAAAATGGTCACGAAATTCTCTATTTCAAAATTGAAACAAAGCAAAAAATAACTCAATATTTTTAATGTACTGCTCTCTTCGCTGGAAACCACGACCAAATAAGAAAATTTCTCAATAGTCTCTAATAACAAGCTTATCTACTCTATAGTCATTCCCGAATGCTTTAATCGGGAATCAAACCTGGGCATGATCCCCGATAAGAGATTTCGGGGATGACATCGGAGCTCATTATAGAATAGTCTCTAACGTTATTACGCCGACTGCAGGCTCCAGCGGCGCATGGCTTTATGAATTCTTACCGCGATTTCCACAGACATAGGTTTGGGAAGAATGAGGTATCGGCTGATGATCGCGTCATCCGAGGGGGTGCCTTCTAATTTGCCGCTTAACACGTGGGCCCATTCGTCTTTATTTTCGATTCTACGAGCCAACAGGGTTTCATGGGCTGAGAGGAGTAGCTCTCTTTGCGGGCTAGGAGAGGATAAATCCACCCGCGCCTGGGCGGCAGCCATCCAAAAAATCGCCGGAACAAGATGGGCTGAGTCCAGTTCGTTGCCAACATAAGTCTTGTAGGAATTTTTGATGCCGAAAAGGTCCTGACTGGTTCCCAATGAATTGACGGGTACGCCGGCAACTTTGTAAGCATCCGGCAAGGCTTCAAAAGCCTCTACGATGAGCCGATTCTGAGGATTCATTTCTATGACTTTTTTTGCAACGAGGCTTTTTTGCTCTCCATGAAGCACAAAAGCAATGTTGTTGCCAGATAAGCGGTTCATTTCATGAGCCATCATAAAAAGGGTGTCTTCATTCCTTAGATCAAATGCGCCCAAGTGGACGTGAACAAGTGTCGGCGTTTTTAAATCTAAGATCGACGCAAGATCCGTACGAACTTTTCCAATATCCGCTCTGAAATTTTGTGAAAACTGGCTGAAGAGCTCGTTGGCGGAGACTTCCAGACGGCCTCGATTCCGCGCGAGACGCTTTAGCGCCTTGAGCGTGTATGGGAAATTACGCAGCACCACCGGCTTTGAAGCCAACCCCTCAATAGAAAGAACTCCGTCTTTTAGAGTGATATCAAATTCCTTGTCACCGATCATGATGCTTCCAAAGCCCTCCCCTTTTCTTACTTCAAAAGCATTCAGAAGAAAATGGACAATGGCGTGTTTTTGAGTGGACTCGACATAGCCGGTCCGAGGATGCACCGCTGAAAACAACGAAGACCGGCGAATACGCTTGGACAGAATGCTGGGTGCGGCTAATTGTTTAAGGCTTACCCAATCATTTTGTCGGGACATCCGGCGGGCGGCAGAAGTGGATTTCGGATTACGAATGGCGGATGGCGGAGTAGTTGTCGCAAGGCGGGCGGCGGGTGCTGTAACTACTGGTATTGACTGTGTAAGAGGTAAAGCAATTTCACTCCACCAATCCGGTTTACCTTCAGGCGTCGCAGGCTGATACGATTGTGTTGTGGGATCATAATCAAGCTGAAAAATAAGAGGAAACTCGCCTTGCCTTTTTGTCATTTTTAGAACCTTGACCACTACTGGAAAACCATCATGACTATCTTGCATATCCCATTTTTTAACGGGTTTTAGAGCACGGCTTTCAGATCCTTCTGCAGCAAATGTATTGCTCGTAGTCGTGCCAACATTATACCCGTGAGATTGCATGACTTTAATTACGTCGGTTAACAGAAAATATTTTTCACCTGTAGACTTAAATTGAAATTCGGCATGACCCTCCCATCCGTCAAGCACCATCTCTCCTTCATCTGCCAATACCCGATAAGTATCCTCCAAAATTGGTAGATGATTTGCAAGATCCCAAAAGGTATTAACAGAAAATACGTAATGCATTTTTCCATCCCAGTCTTGGGGCAATCTGCCGGGATGATTCCTGACACGTGTAATGACACTGTTAGACTCCAGCGCTTTATAGAAATTGGAGTTCGGGCCGTCGCCGGGTGAGGCCGCTCCAAAAAACCGATACTGCGCCGACAGCTTTCGAATCCATTGTTCTTGAGTTTCTCCAGGCCATTGCTTCGATGCAATCTGCGTTGCAATCTGATAGAGAGCTATCCCTTCTTGCGCGCGCAAATCTAAAACATTCAATGAGCCTAACTCCTTCAAAGCGCCAGAACTGATTAAATTTTCTCGCTTTTGAATCAACGTCTCCGCTAAGGAAGTCTCTAATCCCAATTCTGTTTCGTAGTCACCTCTTGCAAGTGGGTTTACTCGTACAGCTAGGCTTTCTTGCATATACCTACCCCCTCGCACCTGCACTGGTCTACCAACATTACTGGCAAGCGTGGGTACATTTTCACTAGCACTCACAGAAGCAGGGCGCGAGCCTTTGAGCCATTCGACAACCGCTTGCCGATCCGGCGTCTCCTTTGACCCCGCCAACCTCGCGCCGGAGTCCCTAGTTTGGACTAATGACTCCTTCATTTGCTTTCTTAATTGATCAACCAGAGCTTTAGTAGCCACCTGAGTTCCATCCAGGGAAACAGTCGCCGCTCCATAAATAGTGGCTTCCGTCACCGCCTTCTCCGGGCTCTCCCCCGCTGCCAAGGCCAGAAGAAATCCAGCATTGGCGGAGTCTCCCGCGCCTGTCACACTTTTGACATCGACGGGTATGCTTGGCTTGGTAATTGTCTCGTCTTTTAATACCAGGATGATTCCCTGCGTATCTCTTTTGATAAAGACTCCGAGAACATTATATTGTTGGATGAGAATCCTGGCATATTTTTCAATATTTTCGTTAGTTAACGTTGCCGCATCTAAAGTGGCTCCACCTTCTACACCCGCTACTTTCAATAGAGAAATAAATTCACTGATATTCGGCGCCAAGATATCCTGTGGTTGTGTTCTCTGAACTTCTAAAACAGCTCTAATTTCATCATCTGTGGAAGAATTTTTAAAATCAATCAGGGCTTGGACACTGTGTTTGTGAACTTTCTCTACAATGCTCTTGTAAAGCTCAGGAGTATGGTCATACAAAATTCCTCCGCCAGCGGTAAGGGTGATCCATTTCATATTAGGGGCTTGCGTAAGCATTGTTTCTAACTGACTCAGCAAATCTTCCATGACACTTTGATCGATTAGCTCTCCCCGGCTAATCATCGTTGGAAGAGGTTGACCATCTACAATATTGACGATATTCACTTTCGCATCCAGTGTTCCCTGGACGAGAGCAGGGAAAATGGATGGATCCGCAAGCGACTCCCGCCAGGCGTTATGAGTCGGCCCGATGCCGGAATACGCCACAAGACCAAAAGGCTCACCCTGATTGGCCACTGCCTTGGCGGTATTAATAGGACCTCCACCCGCATCGAGGCTGGTGAGAACCAACCTTAGAGTGCCGTCTGGATTTTTTCTCCATGTAAGCGCCACATCCACTGTGCTAGAGACACCGACTCCTCCGACAGTTGCATTTTGCAAAAGACTCTGATCCCCGAAGGATTGTGTCGCAACACCCCTTGTTTGACTGATATGACTAAAAACTTCCTGCCCAATACTTCTTGTTAATTCATTGCGCTTAGGCATATCTGCATCTGAGTTAAACTGCGTAATCGCGTCCTTAAGTTGCTCGGCTGTAAAATTTGCTGGCAGGTTTAATTTTTCGGCGACGAGCTGAGTGATGGAGGCCAGCCGAGCGCCCATTCTATTCCACCTCAACATCATTTCCCTGTCCTTACGCGCCTGATTAACACTATCTTCGTCCGAAACTATAGTTGGCCTTGCGAATATAAATTGCTCTATAAACAAACCCCATCTCTCTTCGCTTTTTCCAAAAATTTCCTCGAATGCATCCTCTCTCAACTCATCAGCCGATGTCATCCTTCTCTGTAATAACCACCCTAACAACGCTTGCGCCTTTTCTCTAATCTTACCTGGCTTTATCTTGCTTAACCTAAGGGCTCCTTCAATCGTTCTTTGGCTCAAATCACTTGAAAACTTCGGACGGTTTATTTTTGTAACTAAGGAAACTAAATCGGCGTCCAGCTCAGCAAGGACCGGTGAGACTTTCTCCCTGGCCGGATCCGTAAGCTGCTTGGCCAGCTCATCAATATCGGCTCTTATTTTTTGAAGCTTCTCAAGAGATTCTGTGGCACTCGCCAGATCCTCTTCGTACATCGGCGCGTCTTTGATTTCATCCCATAGCTTTAGAAATTCGCCTTGCTTTTCCGCCAACTTTTGCTCGATTTCCGGATCGGAATCAGGCCTACTTTGTGTTTCGGTGGAAGTTCCTTGAATTTTTGATCCGTCCACAATCGACAGTCGCACCTGACCCCCCTCATCATCCAGAATCCACATCGCATACCTATCGGGTGCCGGCTTCATCAAGGGAAGCTGTCCGTTTTCGTACCAATTGTCCGTGATTATTTTAAATTTTGGGTCCGATGTTCTAGCGTTTTCGATGGCCAATTCACTTGCTTTTGACAGCGCGGTCACAAGAACATGAAACTCGCTTACTTCCGAAAGCCCGGTCTCAAGATCACCTTGTAGCCTAAACTCGTCTAAGGGGAAATTCGGTCCTAAAAAGGGGTTTTCAGGGCCTATTCTTTCGGAACCCTCGATCCAAATTTTATCTACTTCGCTTGATTGATTGAGAGAAACCAGGAGAGGAGTATTCCCCTCTGCGTGAAGGTGGCTCAATAACTGACCATTAAATGTCGTCACATGCAGATAAGGGGGAACTCCATGCTCAAACTCAGCAAAAAAATCCTGTGAAGAAGGTTTTTTATTTAATTGTTCCTCAAGAAAAGTGACATTGTCCTGCGCCAATTGCCAACTACGTTCAAACTCATCATCAGAGATCGCGCTCGCCAGCCGAGCGCCGGCTCCCGCGTTGGCTGCCATGGAAATAAATTGACGAATTAAAATGGTCTTTTCGACGCTTCCGAATAAAGTCCTAACCATTGGAACAATTTCCTCATCTGAGTACGTCCTTAAAAATTGCTGCGGATCTCTTATTTTTCCCAGAAATTCATCAACCTTGGAAAAATTAATATCGGGATGGTTATCTTTTAAAATACGGTGTAAGTTTCTTGCACTGATCATTCGTTTCAGCCATTTATTCGGTTCGCGCATTGTTTTAAAAGCGTTGTTTATAATGGACGTGAAAAGATGGAAAATTACTCGTGCATTTTTCATACTTTCATTTTCAAGGTAATCTCTACGCATGTAAATAGGTACGCTATTTAGCATCGTGTCGGCCTTCACGACATAAATTTCAGATGCTTCGCCCCTTACAAATACGCTATGACCTACTGTCATCACATGAATCGGACGCGGTCCATCAAATTCATGAGTCGCTACCGGTATTGGCTTTTCTTCATCGTTTAAAACGATGAGAATATCAATGTCTGCGGCCATGCTAATGACATCTTGGGGTGATCTGATTTGATCACTTGAAAGCGCTAAGCTGACAGTGCTTCCCTTAAGATAAATAGCCCGAATCAGATCTTGAGGTGTTTCGCCGCTTAAGAATTCGTTCTGCCTTAAGTACGCTTCAATATTTTTGGAAATGAACGCCATTTGGCTAGTAAAGAGGTCTTGCACTGCCCTTACAATTTCCGCAAGAATCGCTTGTCTCAATCCCTGTTGGCCCGAGGATAACGATAAAAACCCGTAAAGATTCCGTCTTTTTAGTGCCTCTACGTCTGGCGGCGGAGGATAAATAGGTGCTGGTAAAGCAACTGGCTCACCAGTCACAACAGCAATTGCCGGCCTGGGCTCATCTTTCTCTATCACATCCAGAGTCGCAAGGAGCTTAGCCCATTCAGACGGCTTATCGTAGCGATTAACTAGGTCCAATAACTCTCGTTGAAGCACAACATCCACATCTTTTGTCAATTCAGTAAGTTGAGTGATGACGTCTTGATTTCCTTGGTAGTCTGTTCGTATCGCCAGCCGGGCGCCTATACTCAAACGATCCAAAATCACCTGCCGTATTTTTTGCTCTCTTAAATTTTTTTCAAGTTTTTGTAATTCAGAAGTAATATCCTCCAGTTCAAATTTCGGATCGCTTGAATTTCGAATTTTATTAAAGATTGGCGTAAATGGCGCATCAGCCTTCATCCCTCTAAGAAAAGCTTCTGCTTCATCGATTCTCTTAATGGCTGTATACATCCAGCGGCTTCTTTCCCCTTGGGGCAGCGGAGGATCTGCCCAGGTGATATTGGTAAATGCCCCATAGGCATTAGCTACAGTGACCCATATCATTCCCAAAACACTCTGATAAGAGGGTGTGCGATCTTGGATGAGGTCAACGCCATAGATCGGCGCACCTTGCCAAGCAAACATTTTGGCACTTGCGGCCGCTTGGAATATGGGTTGTGAATATGTAATGGGCTTACCAAATGCATCGCCCTCATTTAGAAACATTTTTTCATTGATCACATGAACAGTTGCTGGTTTTTGAATCTGCTCTCCGAATTTAAAATTGGCGACATCTATCTTCACAGTCAATTCCGATGCTCCTGATTTCACAACAACAAAATCTAGATCATTGGCCTCCTCTAGACCTTTGCGCAACATACTTCCTACAAGATAGATTGCGCGGATAGTGTCCCGACTCGGGTCAATCCCAGACACCTTGTAGAATTCTGTAAAATTCGCTCTTAGACCCTCTTGCACTTTTTGAATATCTGCCAGATACCTGGCCATGATAGCTTTCTGGTCACCGGCAGAAAGTGACTGATAATACAAGCTTCTTTGAGCCACCGCTTCTCCGATAGCCTTACCATCCAAAAAATCAATTGGCGCCGGACTATTTTCACTAATTGTAGGGAACGGAACGTTGGCCCAAGACGGCAACATTCCAGGCACATCTTTATTTTTAATTGGTATTGGGGTGCTTTCCTGATCCAATTGTTTTTTTAGTCCCGGGAATTCATCTAACCCATCATTTTGATGATATCTCGCAACTATCTTGGCTACCCGCTCCTCGGTCGAAAGCCTCGCCCCCGGGCCGTCTGGAGATTCAGTGGGGCTATTACTTACAAAAAACTTAAATTGGCCAAGACGTTGACCCGGGATTCTTGTTCTTTGAACTTTTTTTGATCCAACAAGAGATCTAATCGCTTGATACACCGCACCATCAGACCTTTGTATTCCTGAAGACTGCAAATCGTTAATGATTTTCTTTGCTGTATCATTCCCTGCTTGTATAGAAGTCAAAACGTATCGCTCGGTATCGGTTAATCGTCCTCTACGATCGTTTTTCTTTTTCTTTATTCGTTCTTTATTTTCCGCTATTTTCTTACGATATTCCTCTTTTCTTGCCGCACGCTTGGCCAACCCTTCTTCCGAGCTTTTTAACCTCTGTTCTTCTCTGAATCTCCCATTATCAATTTTTTCTGCGTGGGATTTTTGTATCCAAGCCAACATCTGGTCTTCAAGGGACGTGTCGTCATCATTCTGGGGACGGTTAAAAATCATAACTTTCCCTTCATCCCATAATGTATCTTTTTGCTGTCTCTGACGCTTTATATTTTCACCGTTCGAAACAAAGAGAAACACCTTTGTCACTTTTTTATTTCTCTTAAATCTTTTTTCAATCTTTGTTTTTAAATCTTCACGATCACGCGCCCAAATTACATCCGAAAAACCAAATGCTGTTAATTCACGAACCGTTTTTTGGGCACTGTTTTTCTGATTCAACTTATCCAATACAACGACGGTGCCGGAATTGTTTCTCATGTTTAGTAAAAAATCCAGCGCATCATTTCTTTTGTCATAGCTGGTCGGACCTTGGGCCAGCTGGGCGCCGGATTGAGATGCTTCACCACCTGCTGCCGCCTCAGAACGAACCCTCTGCAACTTTTCCCACCAGAATAGCAATACTTCGCTTCTTTCCTCAGGGTCTAATTCTTTTAAACCATCTCCCAGCAAGCTACCCAGCGCCCTGTTTTCAGCTCCCGGATCTATTCTTTGAATTTCTTTTCTAACCGCCTCCGCGGCTGCTTTATCTCCCCTCTCGTTTAAGTTAGCAATATTTTTGAGCGCCTTGAATTGTGTCACGGGATCGGGTTTATTCAATTCAGCCACCAATGTCACCGCAATCTCACGGATCTTTTTGGGGTCATCGGGTGGGCTTATTACTTTAGTCACACCTAGATAAATAGGGCCTTCAGTTAAGATTTCAAAATCTGTAAAATTTTCGTACGGAAGTGCATCGCCAGGCTGAGGCTTTGCCCGTGACCTAACTTCTATCGTGTAACTGTCATCCTTGACTCGGGCCCCTATTATGTCCTTCCTCTTAAGACCTTGGTCTTCATATCTTTTCAATGTGTCCTCTATGGCAAGCTCAATCAGCGCCGCAATATGCCTGTTATAAAGAACGTCATCAATTATCGGGATAAATGAATACTTTGGAAGCCCCCTTAAGATCTGATCAGCGATTTTATTCTCCCTTAAGATGTTCTCGGGAATCGTCGAAGTAAAGCGGTAAATTCCCATGGCTATAAGAACCACCGCCAAAAGAGGTAGATACAAAGGGATTTTTTTTCGCGGGGAGTTGGGGTTCTGATTTGCCTTAGCTAGGCGGGCGCCCTCTCGCCCGAGCTTCACTTTTGAGGAACGAACCCATAAAGGTCCCATCCATCCATTTCTTACAAATAAGGAATAAACTTTATGGCCACCCCAATATGTGCGATCTTTCGCCACTACCGACACTTGAAAATTATGGTTTTGAAATGTTGAGATGGTTACAACTTTCTTCAGGAAAGCGTTGCCAACAACCTTGCCACCAGCCTCTTGGATTTCAAATTTTTGTGTGTCCTCACCAGCGCGGAACGGCAACACTTGAACAAAATAATCATTTGCGGCGCCGCCCTCATCGTTGATAGTTAATCCTACAACGCCAGGTTCGTAAAATTTAAATGGGACAAACTCCCTGGGTTTCAGCCGGGTACTCGACCACCACCTTGCCTTCACTTTGCCTATTGAAAAACTCTTAATAGACAGCGTATCTAACAAGCGCGGGACGTTATCAAACATCATGGCCCTTTGGAGCCTTTCCATAGCAAAGCGAGACTGGTTGGAACTGATTAATAGGTACTTCGATTCCAATTTACTTAAAAGCATCAGAAAGGTCTGATCTTCCCTAAAATTCGAGTATTCTCTTTCTTCGCCCTTTGCAATCTCCAATGCCCTTTGCAGATAGGCTTTGTCAGGGTCGTTGTTTATATCTAGGTTCATAATATCCACAAAAGAGTTTGCATCTGGATCGAAAGTATCGTTAAGCAAACCGGCAAGCGTCTCAGCATCGATGAGAGCTGCCTTCTCCACCTCAACATTTTTTTTCCGTATCGTGGTCTTAAGAATACTCAGCCCTTTCTCTAAAATAATGGCTACTTTTTTCCAATCGATTTTGGCGTCTTGGCGATGAAATGGGAATCCATCGAACGTTTTGGTGTTGTACTGACGCCCGTCGTCTGCTAGCCGGGCACCGGACTGACCAAAACTTCTAGTTACAACTCTTGATTGCTTGGCTATTGCGGGGATCTGCTTCTCCAGCTCACTGATAAGCTTTGCGCTCTCCATGGGGCCAGGAATTGCAGATGACGGTTCTGTGGCTGGCAGAGTGAAGCCTGTCATATTCATGTTCGTAGCAGTAGCATTGAAGGTTAGTTGTTGAGTGGTTAAGATAGGCTGGCTTAAAAGAATCTCTTCGTATCGTTTTGTGTTCGTCTCATGAGTCACTTGAGGGGTAATGGAGATATACGAGATGTTCCTTTGTTTTAAGAGGTATTTAAGATTGGGAGTGTGGTACCCTCCGGTGATTAAAACAGAAAGGCGGGATGGAGGATGGAGGATGGAGGATGGAGGGGAATCTACTTTTACAGTTTTAGATAGTTGATCATCCCCTGGATTTGTTTGATGATAGAAAAGATCTCTCGGCGAATCTGTGATCTTTCTGTCTGGGATAGATACTTTTGGCAATACGCGATCTCCAGTATTGCCAGGATTTCGTGTAAAGAAGCTTTTGAGAT
>CAMDWQ010000022.1 GCA_945877765.1 Candidatus Omnitrophota bacterium
AGACCGGTCAAGAGCTTTAAAATTCCGGATCCTACAAAAGCAAGGCTGATGTGTTAAATCACCGTGACCGGTGCAGGGGTGTCAGACGAAAGACATCGGCGACAACACTATTGACGGGATTCGTTGTTGTTGTGGTGATGCCCAACATCAGTCGATTAATTGGATGCCCGCCTTCTTAAAATCGCTGTCAAAACTGAATGCTTTTTTAATGTTGAGGTCTTTGATGATGGTAAATGAGGTGACATCGGTGAAGCTGAATTTTTTATCGTCGTATTTTTTGTATAGGACCCAGGCTGGCTTGAAGTAATCAGGGTAAACGGACACGATTTTGATTACGTCACTGGAAAGAATAGCCTCGCCGGCGGCCATAGATTGTTTATGACCGCTTCGATGAAGAAGCAGCGTTAAGGTCTCATCGATGATGTAATCGGAAGTATAGAGCGGCGTTTTTGAATTTTTTAATTTTTGAAATAAAGCAAGAGCGTTTTTATGGTCCTTGTCATTTTCTAAAAAAAGAGCAGCGAAAGCGCTTGAATCCACAAATATTTTTTCCATGCTTAACCTTTTTTCTTTCCGCCGTACAAATAGAAATCATGATTGGTTGAGGCGTCCGTCACATCGGATTTAAATTTACCGACGGCTTTGGTAAAAGGGTCATTATCCCAGTTGACGCTTCTTGATTTTTTGGATAACAGGTTTTGGATAGCCTCGCGAATCAACTCGGAAACGGTAAGACCATCTTTTTTAGCCTCTAACTTAAGTAGGGCTATCATTTCTTCTGGAATATAAACTTGCGAACGATGTAGGGTGCTCATAGTTAAATCTCCTTTGTACACTGTACACTGTACACTAAAAAAACCGGAGGTCAATAATTATTTTCAAAAATTATTTGAACCCTATCCCCATAGACCGCGTCGACCGGACAGCGTCCGGTTTACGTCCGGTTTATTTATCCTTTGGCCAAAGCGACTTTATTTCATCGGATTGCTGTTCGGCGGTAAACCGCTCCCAAACAATCCCGTTATTGTCCATATCTTTGGTAAACTCGCGGGCCGATGAGTCTTCCCATCCGAGATGCCTTGGTTTCCCTGGATCGTTGGAATCGCGTCGAATGGAAAAATTAAGTGCCTCTGTGCGCCAAAGAGCGTATTCGTTAGGAACAACAACTGCTGGCTGGCATCCCAGCCTCTGGGAATAATCTTCAATCGACCGTTTAATGTCCAAAACTCCAATAGCAATATGAATCTTTTTCATAACTACCTATATTCTCCATTATTTTTCAGGAATTACCCCGTTTGGGAGGTTTCAAATGGTATCCCAGTGGTATCCCAAGCCATTTTTTGAACCCTTGAACTCGAGTCTACCCTTTGCAAACAAAAGAGTTACGTTAACGCACCCCCCAGATTTTATGCATCTACGTGAACATGCACACGTCAAGGAAACTTGTTGAGACATACACAATCATCCCTTCAACGCCTTTTTGTAAACCGATTTAACAAATGCAATAAATTCTTCCGCCACACTTGAGCCTATGACATCACTGCAACCATAAAAGTCTTCGTTGCGTTTTTGACGCATGGCATCGCCGGCTTCGAAAATCTCGGGGTCATTTAAGATCTCTCCAAGTTTTTGGATGATTTTGACATGGTGTCCAGGAACGCTGCGGACTCGATAGCCCTTATCAGCGACTAATGCGATGCCGATCTTAATGAGAGCTTTATAGGCGTAGTCAAATTGAACCTCGGGGAATCTGATTTGAAGATTTGCTGATCAAATATAGTCATGTCAGCTCAACCTTCTTGGACAACTCCACTCGTTTGAAAAAAGGGTCTTTTCTTTTCTTGGTGTCATATTCTTGCGAGTGAACGCTTATCGCATTGATCTGACGATTTAATTTTTTTTGAATCTTCGCTATGGCTTTACGCAAAGCTATGGCGGAATGGGTGCCTATCACCATAAGATCTATATCGCTTGCCGCGTCCATTTTTTCCGTTGCGTAAGAACCAAATAAAAATGCCCGCTGGATGCCAATTATCTGTTGAAGGGTTTTTTTTAATTCTGCCTCGATGCCGAGGCTTTTGATAACAATACGGCTATATTCCTCGGCTAATGGATATTTCTTATTAATAGAAAAAAAACGCTCTCTTCCCCTAACGTCGCTTTTAAGGATCCCTATTTGTTCGAGCTCGGAAAGTTTGCGGCTTAAGTTGCCTTTATCAAGACCGAGCTTGCGAGAGAGCTCGCCCACATACAGGGATTCCTCTTTATGCAAAAAGAGATAACCAAGAACTGCTTGAGTGATTTTAGACCTAAGACTTATCATATAGTTGTAATTATATACAACCATCGTTGTATATTTCAACAACTATTATTTTTCTCAGGACTTCGCTTCCGTCAATTCACGCAACAAATCGGCAAATTGCGCTTTGTTAATTTTGCCAATAGCGATGCTCTCTATGGCCTCCGGAAGCCGGTCATCGGGATCGTTTAATGAAATGCCGTTGGTATCTAGGAAAACAAGCGCCGAAGCCAGCGATGTTCGTTTATTTCCATCCAAGAAAGGGTGATTTTTACAAATGTGGAAAGCATAAGCGGCGGCCATGTCATAAAGAGTGGGATGAAGCCAATGACCGCCAAAGGCAGCACGAGGCTGCGCGATGGCTGATTCCAGAAGACCTTCATCACGAAGCCCTTCATCGCCGCCAAATCGTTTGATCTGATATTGGTGGAAATAAAGAACTTCGGCCAGCGTCAAGAACTGCGGGTCTAGAGCCATCTTTGATTATTTCGCGAGTCTCTCGAACGCTTTGGCGTGACGATCGCTAATCTTGATAAGCGAAGTCTCGATCTTTTTCCACCGCTTCGCGTCCTGCGCGGGCGAAATGATAAGACGGCTTCCATCCGTAGATATTTCCAAAGGAGTTTTACGGTCAATACCGAGAAGCTCCAGTATCCCCTTTTCAATCACCAACGCCAAGCTGTTCCCATGAGTTGTCAAATGCTTGATCATTAATTCCTCCTGTTACCACAAAGTATATACTGTGTATTAACACACGTCAAGGATTCGCGATCGCCTTACGTGAGCTGAGCTGACCCTACTTTGCGTAGTTTAAGAGTACGTATTTCGGACGCGGATCGACCAGCTGAGATAAACGAGCCATAGCATGGTAAAATTTTGGGACACGCACCTAATTTACCATAGCCTGTTAGGAATTCGGTTGGCATCATCGGATTCGTTTCAAAAGTATCATTCAAATAGAGGCCCCTAAACAGGGTTAACTCGTAGAGGGGCATAGAGTTCCAAAAAATCTTTAACCCCTTTTGCGTAACGCGCTTGAGATTCCGGGTAACCGGTGTTGTCATGAGGGCCCGAAATTTCAAGGAAAGTTTTGGGTTCAGGCGCCGCTTCAAAAAGGGTTAGCCCATGAAAAAATGGAATGACCCGGTCTTGCCGGCTATGCGTAATAAGCACCGGGCACTTCAGCTTAGATATTTTGTGGAGATTCTCAAAGCGGGTTCGAAGAATAAGGTTGATCGGCATGATGGGATATTTCGCGGCGGCCAGTTCCCGTAGAGACCGAAAAGTAGAATCAACCAAAAGCGCGCAAGGCGTATACCGGACAGCTAACGGGATCGCTACCCCACCGCCCAAAGAACGCCCCTGGATGATGATCCGCTCCATGGGAATCTTTTTTTCCGTCAAAAGATAGTTGAGCGCAGCCTCGGCATCCATGGCCATTCCTTTTTCAGAGGGATGGCCTTCGCTGTGGCCATAACCCCGATAGTCAAAGAAAAACATGCTAAATCCCAACTCATGAAAAACCTTCAACGGGCCCAACTCGAAGGAAATATTGTTGGAATTGCCATGACAAAAAAGAATCACCGCTCTCTCCGGCGCTGAGGGGACAAACCAGCCAGAAAGATGCGTGCCGTCCTGCGCCTGGAAGGAAACTTCGGAATATTTCAGACCGATGCTTTCGGGAGTCGCCTTCCAATCGTATTTGGGATGAAAAATAAGCTGGTCCTGGCAAAAATATAAATAGGCGCAAGCTCCTACATAAAGCAAGGCGCTCAACGAAATAACAATCGTGAAAAACTTTTTTAAATTCATGCCCACAAAAGCTCTTTTCTTAGTTTTTGGCTGATGGAATATTTGGATGCACCCCTCCTTGATCATCCTGTGCTCACGCCAGCCTGCGGGGTGAGGTGCAGTCAACGGGAAACTTGACCTCTTCAACAGAGTCTTAAACACCAATCTCCCCATCTTTTCTAGACCTTGTTAAACTCTAATCTCTGCTATTTACCAAAACCCCGTAAGCATCCGTTGTTAGGTATGAAGCCTTGCTGTTAACTAAAGCACCACTAGCATCGGTAGTTTGGTAGCTGGAATTACTGTTTACAGAATTTCCGAAATAGTCTTTTGTCTGGTAGCTAGAGTTCCTATTAACATAGTTACCGAAAGAATCTTTGGTTTGATACGCACTAGCCAGTGATGACGATAAGAGAATACAGCAGGCCGCTAAAATTGTTTTCCTCATTTTTCCTCCTGGTTACCCTTACTCAACGTTTTAATTTCCCAGATGATGAAGCCCTAAAAATTAGGTATGTGTCCCAAGATTCCGTTAGTTCTCAATTTATCCTAGATATGGGATCGAGGATGATCTGACTTCAATTCCCAAATTCTTTAGTTTTAGCCCCAAGGATTTCTTTCGTAGCTCCTTATCACGATGCGGACCCACTATTATTCGCTTTATTGGCAATTTTTTATTGAGTTCAAAAAGTTCGATATATGGTCGTGGGGTTCCTCCAAAACTTTTAAACTTTAGAAGCTTTATCTGCCGCTGCTTGATCTCAGGCTTTGTTTCATTTACCCTGTGTTGATTTGACCCTGGAAAAAAAACAGCACGAATCTCATTCTCCTCCTTAAAGCCAACATGTTTGCTCCTAGAGATTAATTTAACAAATAACATTAAGATCTCATTGGGGAAATCCTCCTGCTCCCCAACCTGATCAAAAAAATTTATAAAACGAAAAATCTTTTCTTCTAACTCCAAAACATCCGCTTTAAAATCTATCGGAGTGTCATCTAATTTTTCGCCATAGCCAACATCAGCAAATACTCCGACTGGGTAATAAAAAGATTGGATTTCATTTTTTATTAAATTTTCAATCTGCTTTGAATCAAATTCAATAAGATACCCCCCGTCCACCCCATACCCTCTCCACTGGCTTAAAAGACCGTTTCGTTTTACAAAACTGTCCTTAGCGGCGCAAAATGCAAGAATAAAGGGGCCGGGCAATCCACTGTCATATCCCTGTGAATCCAAAAGAAGTGCTGAATAAAATCTATCTATAAGTTTTTGTGATTCATCCTGGGCCACTTTTTCAACACCGCCAGAAAATTCAACAAATTTAGCGTGGTCGCCACTACTCAGGATCCCTTTTTCTATAAACTCCTTAACCTTAGGACTCACTATCCTATGAAGGATGGTTTTGGCATGAATCAATTCTTCGGCGTCGTTAAGATAACGGTAATGAGTCGCCCAGAGGGTTTGGCTTTCAATAATTCCTTCTAAGCCTTGGTAATTTGTATAATGGAAGAGAGACTCATATTCTTCAGCTACTGTTGGAGGTTTAGCATTATTCATCTTTTTTAACGAACCCCCCAGATTTTGTGCATCTGCGGAATCACCCGCACATCCAGCAGCTCTTTCTGCGCCTCAGCAAAAAATTGGTTTTCAACAAGCTTGAGAGAATCCGTGTCGATGCCAAAGGGTCCGCTGAGGGGCTGAAATATAAAGGGCAGTTTCGCGTTCACGTTTTTGACGATGCGGATACAGTCGCGGATCTCGCTTAAAACTGTCTTGGGTGTCACAACCACCTTCACAAAGACTTCTTTCTCGAGGGCTATCTTTAAAAACTCCTCATGCTCGCGCGTGAAATCGCGGTCGCCGGTGCTGGAGGGCGGCTTAAGGTCCATGGCGATGATGTCGCACCAGCGGATCACTTCTTTTAACTGCCCGGGCAGAGTGCCGTTGGTCTCAAGGTAAGTCGTGGTGCCCTTTTCTTTGAGTCTTGAAAGGAGTCCGGCTACAAAGGGGGTGTAAAAAAGAGGCTCGCCGCCCGTCAGGGCGACCGAGTGGTGACTGCCTTTTTCTTTCTCAAAGTCATCGATAGCCGTGAGGACTCGATCCATGGAGTAAACGGCAAAATTCCCTTCTTTCATCTTTTCAAGCTCATCACAATACCCGCAGTGCATGTTACAGCGCCCAAACCGCACAAAAATCTGCTTCACCCCCAAATAGGGCCCCTCGCCCTGTATGGAAGAAAATATCTCGCTAATTTCGGTCTCCATCGACCGGTCCGTAATTTTATTTTTCATAGGATCGTAAGCGATACTCCTCTAACACACGCGGCGGGTGACACGGAGCCTGGGCGCCCATTGACCCGCAAGCCAAGGGCTGAGGACGCAATGGGCTGGCGCAGTGGCAGGCCCTGCCGCAACGCTTATAACACTTACGACACATAACTCGCGCACGCATCCGGCGTCTCCCATACAGTCACCTTCGTAATCCTCGCCGTCGGTGACTTTATTTTTTTAGACAACTCATCATAAATTAGCCGTGCAATATTTTCGGTCGAAGAATTAACCCCCGTCTTGTCAAACCGCGGGTGATCATTGAGGGAGGTCAGATGAAGCCGTGACAAGACTTCTTTCAGTGAGGGTTTAAGCATTTCAAAATCGAGCACGACTCCCATCGAGTCTAGTTTTTGGGCTTCCGCCGCAACGGCGACTTTCCAATTATGCCCATGCCGGTGTTCCCAGCTTCCATCATACAGCTTAAGAAAATGTGCCGCCGAAAACTCATCTTCGACAATAATTTCGTACATCCTCTAGACCCTCGCCGTTTCAAAGTGATCGCCTACCTTGGCCACGGAATGGATCGGCTGCCCTAAAAATCTCTCCCCCAGCGTGCGGAAAGGTTCTGGTTCGTCTGAGACGTAGAATCGTATTTGCGGGGATTTCTTGGCGCCCTCGTTTAGAAGATGCATCTCCAAGAGCAGCCGCTTGGCTTCCTTGGAGGTTTCCTCGGCAGAGTTAACCAGACGTACTTTATCGCCCATGATTTTCCCAATCACTTGGGTTAAAAGCGGATAATGCGTGCAGCCAAGAATCAATGTATCAATATCAAACGACTTAAGACTCTCAAGATACGCGCGCGCCACATCCTCGACGATATCACCCTCCACCCAGCCCTCTTCGACAAGCGGCACAAACAACGGGCATGCCTGGCTATAAACTTTGATTTTGGGATCCAGCTGTTTGAGCCAGGTCTCGTACGCACCGCTTCCAATCGTCGCTTTAGTGCCAATGACCCCGACGCGGCCATTGCGGGTGGTGGCCAAAGCGGCGCGGGCACCGGGTTCGATGACACCGACGATGGGTAGCGAGAAATTTTTCTTCATGGCTTCAAGGCCGAGCGACGAAGCCGTGTTGCACGCGACAATCACCATCTTCACATTAAAATTTTTAAGAAAATGAATGTTGTCGATTGAAAATTTGGTAATGGTTTCTTTGGATTTTGTGCCATAAGGAACGCGGGCGGTATCTCCAAAATAAACAATGTTTTCTAAGGGAAGATCCCGTCGGACTTCTTTCAAAACAGTAAGTCCCCCGATCCCGGAATCAAAAATCCCGATCGGCGAATCCGCTTCTGTCGAATCAGGCAAGGACGTGTTCATTGTTTATGCCGAAAACCCTTTTGTTTTTTCGTACTCTTTTTTGTAATTTAAAATCCCGCTGACAATCGACTCCGCTAGCCGGGTCCTATAATGAAAACTTTTTAATCTAATTTCATCTTGGTGGTTGGTGCCATACCCCATCTCAACCAACACCGCCGGGCACTGCGCCCATCGCAAAACATAAAAATTGGCTTCTTTCACGCGGTGCGCCGCAACCGGGACTGAGTGCGCTACGGTTCCAGCAATCCACCGCGCCAGAAGAGCCGAATCCAAGCGGTCTTTGGCCATTTTTAAAAGCCAAACTACTCTTTTTAAACCCATATCCGCGTAAGTTTCCGGAAGACTTTTGAGGTTAAACCCGGACAAGTCTTCCCCAGAACCACCAAACACCGGCAATTGCTCACGCGACAGCTCTGAAAGCGAATAGACTTCAAGCCCCCGCAAAGACTTATTCAAGGAGGCGTTGGCATGAATACTAACAAAAAGATCAGCGTTCTTTTTTTGTGAAACCTTGGAGCGGTTAGGCAGCGGAATAAATACGTCCGTATCACGCGTCATGATGACTCGCAACCCGCTGTCCACAAGCCCGCGACGGACCTTCTGCGCCACATCCAACGTCAAGTCTTTTTCAAGTAAGCCCGCAGGGTAGATGGCGCCAGAATCTTTGCCGCCATGACCCGCATCGATTACCACCCGCTGGATCTGCGGCGAAACCGCTGTTTGCGGAAAAATCGGAGCGGCAGGCTCCTTCCAAAAAAACATCCATAGGATCAATAGGAGCAGCAATTTTTTAGCCTTTATCAAAAATGATTTGTTACATATTTTGCCTGAAGTCCCGCCATCTGTCATGTATAATGTTGCCCATGCGTTATGATCCTTTCCAATTAAAAGCCATCGCCGCGATCGATGCGGAACGTTCCGTGCTCGTCTCGGCGCCTACTGGGGCGGGTAAGACAGCTATCGCCGAATATGCCATTGAGAAAGCGCTCTCGCGAAATGAGCGCGTCATCTACACCGCGCCCATCAAAGCGCTCTCCAATCAAAAGTACCGCGATTTTTCTCTGCGCTACCCAGACCAGGTGGGGCTGCTTACCGGAGATGTCTCGCTAAACCCTGACTCCCCGGTCGTCATCATGACCACTGAGATTTATCGCAATCAGCTATTTGAGAACCCGGAGCGTCTTAAAAATACTTCTTGGGTTATTTTTGATGAAGTCCATTATCTGGATGACCCCGAACGCGGGACTGTCTGGGAAGAAGCGATTATGTTCTCGCCCGAAGCCGTTAGGCTCGTAGCACTCTCAGCCACGGCCCCCAACATAGAAGAGCTTGCTTCCTGGATGCGCAGTATCTTAAACCACCCCATTGATGTCGTCATCGAAACACACCGTCCGGTGCCTCTCGTCAACCTCTTCCAATGTCAGGGAACTATCTTTTCAGATACTCATGCGTTAAAAAAAGATGGTTATCTCAACCATGAAACTTGGCCGTCAGGATCCGGCCGCGAAGACCGCTTCCAACACCGGCGCAACCGCTTCCAGCGAGGCAGCTACCACCAGGCTTTACGCGCCAAACCCAGCCGCGCCGAGGATCTCATCCGCCATTTATCCGAAAAAGGGCGCCTTCCCTGCCTTTATTTTGCCTTTGGAAGAAAACGTGTAGAAGAACTGGCGTGGGAACATGAAAAATTTGATTTTCTAACGGCTACTGAAAAAATTGAGATCAACCGTCTTTTTGACAGCCTCTGCGAAAAATTTGAACTGACGCACGAACCCAGCGCCATTGAAATGCGTCGTCTCATCGTCCGCGGCGTCGCCTATCACCATGCCGGTATCCTGCCGACCCTCAAAGAAGTGGTTGAGCGTTTGTTTACTTCAAAATTAATCAAATTGATTTTCACTACCGAAACTTTTGCCATCGGCATCAACATGCCGGCCAAAACGGTCGTCTTCGACGAAATGAAAAAATTTTTCGGCACGCATTTTGGTTTCTTAAGAACACGGGATTACTTTCAAATGGCCGGACGCGCCGGGCGCCGTGGAATGGACGCGGAAGGTTACGTCTACTGCCGCGTCAACCCTCATTACCTGCCCTTGACAGCGCTCTTACGCATCGTCTACGGAAAACCAGAGCCCATCGAAAGCCAGTTTAGCTCCTGCTATGCGACACTTTTAAATCTCTACGCCCAGTTTGGAAGCAAGCTCATGGAAATGTATCCGCGTTCATTTCATTATTATCAGTCCAACCGCAAGGGGCGCCTCAAGGGAGCCGCTGTGATCGAGCGAAGGCTTCTGCTTTTAAAAGAGTTGGGACATACGCGCGATGAGGGTCTCACAGAAAAGGGAACGTTTGCTTCTTGGATGTACGGCTACGAGCTCCTTCTCTCCGAATTGCTGGAAGAGGGCTTTTTGGAGACGTTAGACGAAGTGAAGTTGTCGGTCCTTTTGTGCGCGCTTGTTTTTGAGCCTCGCAAAAATCAAGAAACTAAAAAATTACCGGCTCATCTGGAGGAAATTGAGAAACGGGCCCACAAAAGCCTGCGAGTCATTCATCAGAAAGAAATACTTCACAAAATTTATCCGCAAACCAAGTTTCCTTACTTCAACCTGTCCCGCGCGCTTGAGGCGTGGATGGCCGGCTGCAAGTTTCAGGATCTAATGGAACTATCTGATGTGGATGAGGGTGAAATTATACGCTACTTCCGTATGGTGATTCAGCTGTTAAGACAGCTTAAGCAAGCGCCCCAAGTCACCGATCGTCTCCGGCGCACCGCCAAAAGCGCCTATGGGAAAATCAACCGAGATCTCGTGGACGCCGAAAAACAACTGCGGAATATGTAACGCCATCGTCATCGTCATTCCCGAAATCTTTAATCGGGAATCAAACCTGGTATGATCCCCGACAAATAATTTCGGGGATGACAGCTAGCTAACGAGCTTCTGAAGTTCACCACTCTCATGCATTTCATGCACGATGTCACTGCCCCCCACAAGCTTTCCATCAATAAACACCTGCGGAAATGTCGGCCACTGGGAATACTCCGGAAGCGAAGCGCGGATGTCGGGATTTGAAAGGACGTCCACCGTCTTAAAAGGCACATTCATTTGCTCGAAAAGCCCCATCACCGCTTTTGAAAATCCACACATCGGAGCATTGGGCGTCCCCTTCACAAACAAAACTACTTTTGAGGACTTGATCGCATGCTCAATTTTTTCAATCGTTGGGTTGGACATGTTCTCTCCTATTATTTTAAAATTTTTGTCTTTAATTGCAGGGCGTGAATACGGTCATTCATTTCACGATTTAAAATAGCGTAAATTATTTTGTGTTGCTCCATCAGAGTTTTGCCGGCAAACGCTGCCGACTCCACCGTCACCTCAAAATGATCGCCGGTGCCCATGCTATCCTCGACGCATACTTTTGATCCGGGAAGACTTGCCAAAACCAAACTTTCAATTTCCTGCGGTGTAATCAAACCACGTCCCTCCTTATTGAATTAAGGTGCTTATTTTACTCCAAATTACAAATTTTGTTATACTATAAAATCATGAGAAAAATACGTCTTTGGGCCCTGCTGTTACTGGTATTTTTTGGCGCAGCACCCCTGGCGGCATCCGAAGCGGACGATGCCAATGCCGGCTTGCTTCACAGCCTCCAAGCCAACCGATCCCTGCTTCTCCAATACCAAAACGAGCTTCTCGAACTCAAAAGCAAAGCTGCCGGCAAGCCCTCCGACACCCTCAAAAGAAAAATAAGCCAGCTAGAAGAAAAGATAAAAATCCTCACGAATGACTCTGACGAGCTTTTATCTTTTTTGTCCGTCAAAAAAAGGGCCCGAGAATTCCTCACAGATCTCATGGTTAAAAAAATCGACGTTGAAAAGAGAAAACAATCCCAAGCGGCTGAGGAATTGCTTCAAACGATCGGCCAAAAAAATGACCCTCGAAGAACTTCCGGCCTGACAGAGTCCGCCTGGCAAATGCATGAGCGGGCGCTGGAATGTGTCTCAAATCAAAATTACAAAGAGGCTCTGGCACTGTACGAACAGATCATTCTTAAAAATCCAGATGACGACGAAGCGTATATCATCATGGGCCACACCTACCTTTTGACGGGTCAGTATCAAAAAGCAGAAAGGGCGTTTCATAATGCGGTGAGCATTGATCCCCAAAATATCAATGAAATCGCCCCGTTTTATGAAAACATGGCTCTTCAAAACCCGGATGATGACCAGGCTTACGCGAACTTGGGCTACGCCTATCTTATTTTGGGCGATCCGGTAAGGGCAAGCGATGCGTTCAGAAACGCGTTAAGCATCAACCCGGACAATGTGGCCGCCAACAAAGGTGCGGGTTTCATGGAACAGCTGGCAAAAAATAATTAGAAATTGTCTTGCGGGCGGCGGCGAAATGCTTTTTTTTCCGAATGAATTTTTTTGTTATCCAGCATTTTCTCTTTCGCGCGGCGCGAACGACGCCGCTTCTGGCGCCTGATTTTTTCCATCTCCCCGCGCCGCTGGCTCTGAATCCCTAAAATTTTTTCCTCTATCTTATCCACCAGCATTCTTTTGGCGAGATAACGGTTGAGTGCCTGCGAACGCTCCTGCTGGCATTTAACCATGAGCCCGGTAGGAGCATGCTTTAAAACAACGCAGGAAGAAACCTTATTGACGTTCTGCCCTCCGGCGCCCCCCGAGCGGATAAAGCTTTCGCAAAAATCAGAATCTTTTAATCCCAATTTCTCTATTTTGGATTGTAAAGCGAGGTTTTTTTCAGTTGAAACCGGATATATCACCGCTGAAACTCCTCGTATCTATATGCCAGCCAGAGGCTGGTCCGCCTCAGGCGGAAAAAACTTTTTTCCGATAATATTTTAGCTCTTCAATCGACTCGCGAATATCGTCAAGCACGCGGTGAGTCTGTTTCTTTTCGCGGGGCATTTTAAAATCTTCAGGATACCAACGTCTGACGAGCTCCTTGATGGAACTTACATCCACCACACGGTAATGAAGATGCGCTTCAAGCTTGGGCATGTACTTCACCAAAAAACGGCGGTCCTGCCAGATGGTATTCCCGCAGAGCGGCGATTGGCGCAGCCCGCAGTAAGATTTTACAAAATCAAGAATTAATTGCTCGGCTTTTTTAAGATTAATTTTTGATGCTCGGCATTCCGCCGTCAACCCCGATTTCTTATGATGAAAACGGCTCCACGACTCCATACCCTCCAGCACTTTCTCGCTGTGTTTAATAGGAATCGAAGGGCTCTCAGCAATAATATTTAGCTGATTATCCGTAACAATCGCGGCAATTTCCAGAATGGTGCACTTCTTTGGATCTAGCCCCGTCATTTCAAGATCAAGCCAAACCAACACTTCACTTTTTTTTTGCTTAGAAACCACTACGATCCGCCTTTGGTAAACAAACGAATAAAATTTTCCCTGCGGTTTGCGAGATTAAATGTGGAGGCGGCGGGAATTGAACCCGCGTCTCTAACCTCGAAGTCTCGAGTCTACTACATGCTTAGCTGATATTTTGATTTCCCCTCTAGAGCTTGAGTCAGCACAATATCCGAAGGTAAGTCCCCTGTCGTTCTCGTCCCTGGCGCCAGGAACACGCACCAAGAACCAGCCTGCTGTCGTCGTTCATCCCGCCTCACAGGCGAAGACAGGTGAACGGTAGCCGATTTTAGGCGGCTAGCGGTAAACGCATAGGTACCGCGAACGGTACCATGATTGTTCTGTTAGCGTTTGATTTGTGCCAGGTGTTTAAAGAGGCCTCCCGACAACCTCTGCATGCGACTCCTAGATCCATTGCTAGATCGATACCTGTCGCCCCCATTAATTTCATTATAGCATAATAATAGACGCCCTGAAGCCCATTCCTGAGCCGGGGAAAAATTTTGAGCTCTCGGCTTAGGCGGCTGTGCCCGCGGCCTTGATGGCCAGACGGGCGGCGGCAAACATCTGTTGAAATTTGATGGGAGATAGATGCGGCAAAGCGATACGGAAATAATCCTTGTCCGGAGAGGCCTTTTTCATCGCCAGAGCCGTTTCGCGCAACGTCTTTGGATCATTCAAGTTCAAATCATAAAATTTATAGCCATAAGCCAAACGCACAAGACTTTGAAAGCGTTCATCGCCTATAAGCCTGGTAATATCTTTGGTGCCTCCCAAAAGAGATGAAAGCATCCAAGCCAGAAGATGGGGAGACATTTCGAGTGTTTGGGAACTGGCATTGAACCGGCTTACGCGTACTGGAATAATTCCGGCTCCGTTTCGGACCATTGCATCCCAATGAGTTTCGATTTCTGAGGGATCACCAACAACAAAAATCTGCTCGTCTTCCCCCACAGCCTCCGCTTCTCCGTTCTCCAGAATAATATTTCGATCCTCTCCAAAAATTTCAGCCGCAGTCAACACCAGTCTTACCTGAGCCTTGGACTGGGATTGAAATGAATTAAAAACGCGTTCAATATATTCTCTTTCCTGCGGAATCAAATCCTTTCCCGGAACAGCCAGCACAATTTTGTTTTCGTTTTCACCATAGGCCTCGCTAAGAGCTGCATATAACTTGAAAGCTCTCTTCATCAAAACAAAATGCTCAAGGTCTCCTGAGCTTTCCAGATGCTTAACCGGTGTCATCTTGCTTTCATAATGATTTCTTCCGGCTTCTTCAAAAACACTTTCTGGTAATGGGAACGTTGAAAAAGGCTGCGCAGTCACAGATCCATCATCCTCAGAAGCGTAAAGTTTGATAACCGCACTTCTTTGGCCGCTTTCTCTGCCCTTGATCAAATTACCGGTCAAAATTGCCATTCTTGCGCCTGCTGTTTGACTCACCACACCTATTTGAACCGCCGTCGGCTGATTTAAATCATTATTTCTCAAAAGTGCTTTTGCTAATACGGCTTTGGTTGCCTGATCAATGTCACCGATTTCTCCCGCGCTAAGCAAGGCTTGAGAATCGTGCGTACGATAAATTACTTTAAGACGAACAGGGGCCAATTCGCTTGGAGGTTTGGAGGATGTAAGCCTTGCTCCGGAGTGTGCGGGATCTCCGTAAGAGGCACGGTTCAGATCAGAGCCTCTGTTGTGCTCTTCAGGATTCAGCTGGAACTGGTGGACCTGCTCAAGCTGCTGGGCAAACAAATGCCAAAGGAAGCGGAATGCAACCTTGGCTTCGCTAGAATCATCACCCGATGCGATGGGCCTGAGCTCTCTAAGCGGAGAATTGTTTCCCGCGATGAGCTCTTCCCACTCAGCAAGAGAACTACTCAGCGTCACTTCGGATTCATTCCAGCGAACGTAAGTCTGGGTGGAATTGAGAGTAAGCCCTTCGCCATTAGAAGGTTGGAGTTTAAAAGTCCAGTAATTAGAGCCCTTTTTAACCTGCGTGATCGATCCCTGGCGGCTGATACTAAAGGGGCCGTCCGGCGTCAAAATCTCAAGCTTGCTCATCTCATCCCTGGCAAGTTTTCTCCATTCACTTATAAAATTCTGCGCTTTATCGATGGAATTGATAACGGCTGGATGTCCGACGTTTTCCTTACTTCCTTTGGCGTCTTCCAATCGTCGATCAACATCCGAATTGACGCTTTGCACATCGAGCCAAGCCATTGCCTCAGCAGCCGCTCTTCGCACCGCTTCATCCGGATCGTTTCTTAAAAGATCGTCCAAGATCGAAAGCTGGCTCATGTCGCCGCTTAAACCCAGTGTAAGAACTGCATTTGCCCGCATCCGCGTTAGACGATCAGGATGAAGCCAGTAGAGTCCTGATTCGCTGATGAACTTTGCCACTTCCGGCAGTTTGTTTTTGAAAATCAACTTGACCATGGCGTCGTTAACCACTTGTGAGTCTTCGTTGCCCAAATTCGTGAGGAGTGTGTCTGTTTCCTTATGGTCAGACCAGCTCATAAAACTCATGATCTTTGGCAGATGATCGAGTGCTTCCTCGGCGCTCTTTTTGGCGGCAAAAATCAAGGCGGTCAACGCTACCAGAAAAACCGTCACAGTGCGTGCGGCGCCGAGCCTTGCTCCGGAGTGTGTGGGAGACGCAAAGGATTCGATCTGTTTTGCAAGAACTTCGGGTGTTGCTTTCGGCATATGCTTGGGCAATAACGCGATAGCTTCGATGCTTCGCACGAAAACCCATAGCGCTATAACGTAGTTGACTACATAGCTCGAAGCGGCTGCAGCAAATACGGCCGCGACGGCAATCCCGTAAGAAGGGAGCTCAACCATCACATTTGCCAAATTCGCAAAGAGCGAATAAAGACCGAAGCCGGCTGCCCCCGTCCAGGCCATCCAAAGAATCCGGGCGTGTTTGTTTTCCACCGGCATACCGAGATTTCCCGAACGGACCGCTTCCCGGTCCATTTTCTTCCACCAGGTGTCACGCACATCGCGAGCAATTCTTTCCACCCTTTCCCGTTGTCCGGACGCCTGTGTTTCCATAAAACGTCCCAGATAAAAAAAAGCGGCTGCCGAAAGTAGATTCAGCGTGAAAATCGGTGCACCCTGAATCATGCCGACCGCGGCGGACGCGACATGAAGCAAACCAAAGGCAGCGTAAAAAACAGGGATGCTAGCGGATGTCTGCCGCCCCTTGTGCGCATACCAGGTTTGGTTCTCGCCCGCGGGCGACCATAAAGCTCTTACCGCGCCTTTGACATAGCTCGAATAAGTCCCATAATAGGCCATGACCGCCAAGCCGAAGGACTCAAGAGGCGTGTTCTTCTGAAACTGGGCTCCATAATATAAGAGTCCCGCAACCCATAACATGGAAGCAGCCGCCAGCATCCAAATACTACTGAAATAAACCGCAAAAGGTGTGAACGCCACGAGAGGAAAAACGACAATCGTGAACGTGCCTATAAAAGCGAGGATTCCCAAACCGGAAAAAATATTGGACATTACCAACGCGGTCTTCCAGTGAAAGCGGCCTAAAAAACTATCTCCAGCGAATAGATGAGGTAGCCAAATACATAATCCGATCTGCATGCCTGAGAGGGTCCAACGCTCTTTTTGGCGCGTACCGCCAGGATAATAATCGACCCCGTCACCAAGAGCGATGGTTTTCCGAACAAAAATACCGCCGTCCCATTCTCCGTTGACTTCGGCAAAATTTTCCGGCTTAGCCCTCATAAGTTCAATGTAAGCGCCCAAGGCGTAATCCTCACCAGCCATCACACTTGTCGGATCGGCGGGAAAACCACCGATAGCAGCCAGCGCATTTTTGCCTTCCGTCGTTCTGTAAAGCGTAACAGTGCCGGTGGGTAAAGAGACGGAAGCGCGATTCTCCGCTAGGCCGGACGATGAGTCAGAAAAGGTAAGGTCGGTAAAGGCTCCGATGGTGAGATCAGTGTACGACTGCATTTGAACAGCGTCCAGCCAGCGGCCGATGGAATGCCCGGGTTCGACGGAGGCCCGGAAAAAAAGTGGCCCCTGAGCAAATGCGGCTCGTGGATTTTCAAGTAAAATTGGAACCAGGTGATTCAAAGCAAGCGGCGACGGCACATAATCGTCATCGAGCGTGAAATAAAAAGATTCCTCTCCCTCCCAGCGAGGGGTGTTGGGAATGATGCGGTTTTGATTGCCGGCCTTCAAAAGCTGACGGTTGGTAATGCCGAAACGGGAGAGCCCAAGCTCCAGCGCCTGAGTCCTTTCTTTTTCGGCCGTTTCCCTACGAGTCGTCGTTGTGCCTATAATCCGCCACGAGGAATCGGAGGGCCAATCCACCTCCCGCATATGAACGAATGTTTCAAAAAAAACCTTGGGGTCTACATTGTGAATGTGAACGCCCGTCGTGACCGGTAAGCCATCCGCCGGAAGCAGGCCTTTCGAATCATAAGGATTGCTCTGACGAACCGCTCGCATAAAACCCTCGGCGTCTCCCGCTAAAAGCAGAGCGTCTAGCTTGTTTCTTAAAATTTCCGAGTCATCGTCTGCCGCCAAAAGATGGCGCAGCTTTTCCGTGTAGCCCGTGCTTATTGTCCCCCAGAACCTTTGGTCCGCACCCAGCTCCAAGAGACGCTTTTGTGCCCCGGCAACCCATCGATCTTCAGATGATATTCGTTCGTTTTCAAAAATTGTAGAGGGTGTAGGATGACCGAAAACACCGGCCCGGCGTGGCCCGAAGTCTACTATCCACTCCTGCGCGTACAAAGCCCTTTCGTCGAAATAAAAATAACGTTCATAGGTTTCGTGGAGAGTGGAGGCTGCAATCCGTCCCTCGCCAAGATCGCGAAGAGCCAATTCTCCCGCCACATACATTCTTTCGGCATACGCTTCCGCCTGATACAACTTGTAACGTGGATGAAGCCCGCGCGATCTCATCTGATCGGGGCGCTCGCCCGAAACGGTCCAGTAAAAGTAATCGTGCTCATGACGGCGGTCGGAAGCGTCTCTCGCCGCAACTAGGTTGTTTCTAAAGACAGACAAAAGCTCCGGGTCAGGGTTTTCCCCGCCCTCCATAGCATCGAGAAACGACAGCATCGCGTTCCGGTATAAATCAGCGGGTTGCTCTCGGGTTTCTACAGCCGCTCTTTGCGCATAAGCCTGCTCCGCTGATTCTAAATGAGCCTCGACTTCACGCAATTTTCCCTGACGCTCGACAAGCGCCCAGCGGTCGAAATCGAAGTCTGCGGGTACTTCGATCAGCGGCACAGAAGACTGGAAATCGCGTGTGCGCTCGGCCAGTGTTTGCAGGTCCACCTGATCCAAAAGCCTGCCTTCACGGTAGCCGGATTCAAGCGCCCGTGTATAAATTTCAACGAGGCTCCAGAATGCTTCCTGTGTCTCAACCGGCGCCAGCTTCGTTAAATGAATTTTCAATGATTGGTAAAATTTTCCCTCGCCATGCAGTCCGGCCGTCACCGCCATCCCTAAAAGCCTATTCCAATCACCATCCTTTAAAATTTTCTGAATTTCCCCAACATCAACACGCATGAGATGATGAACATTTCCCAAACCAATAAGATCCGCCATTTCGTATTCACGATGGGCCTGCTGTGCCTTTTCGTTTAAAACAACTTCGGCTTCCCGGCGCGATCTGCCTCTTCTCGTTGCTTCGGCGAGTTCACGAGAAAGACCCTCGAAAGAATCAACATCATTCCGTCCGGTGATGGCCTGAGCATTCGCGAGAAAATCCAGATACGTTCTCCATTCGGCCCAAAGCCGCGCGAATGTCGGCAACCGCTCGGCTGTCTGTGCGATTTTTTCTTTGTTTTCCTTCCATCTGCCAGCGATTTCGCGGATCATCGATACATCGACAGGTTTCATAAAATTTCGCGTGTCGGTGACACCTTTACTATAACGAAGTGCTTCAGCCAAACCGGATGCGACATCAAGACTGGTTTCTCCTTCCGAAGCAATTGAGACAAGCGTACTCAAAATTTCCTCAGGCGAAATCTGGGATCCTTGAATGGGCTGGCCACTCCAGCGATAGGTATCCCGCCCCCAAACCGACGTATAAACGCCGCGGATATCCGAGACGGTATCCAAACCAAATATGCGGATGGCTTCTTGGATCACCTCGCTTTCCTTTTTGCTACGGAAAACAAGCATTCCACCGCGGCTTGCGCCGACATCGGCATTCACAGCTCCCAAAGATTTTTCTTCGATTTGCACTGCCAAAGTCCGCAAACCCTCTTCCGTAAATTCGTTCGTATGTGAGGAAACCGTTGAATCCAGGCTGTCATCCAAAGGAAGAGTGATGGCGAGGGCACCCTCCGAAAATTTTAGCCAGTCAAGAATGTAATCCTCCACGGGTTTGGCATCAAGATGTTCGAGCACATGATTGACAACCGTCAGGTCAGCGGGCCGCCCTTCGCTGAGAGACAAAATATTTTCTACAAAATCCGTCGCGTTCACGTCTGCTGTGCTCCAGGAGACATTCAAGCCCGGATAAAGGCCTTCATCCATTGCTTCCATCGCAAAGCGAATATCCTTTAGTTTATGATCCACGCCTATAAAATGTACGCGCCGCTTTTCTTCGGGCGAAAGAAAATGAAAAACAGTAAAAATGAAGTGCCCATAGCCAGCCCCCAGATCCAGAACGGTCAAATTGCCGGGCCGCTCCCGCAAAAGCCTTTTCAATTCCTCGATTTCTTTTTGATAGAACCACCCAAAATGACGCACATGTTCATAATCCTCCGAATTGACATCGTATAAATTAACGTCATAGCTGTCAGACCCATCGACAAAAGACGAAACCTGACTGTCGAAGGCTGCTTGGGTATTCAAAAAAAACTTGCGCAAAACATCTTCTTCGCTTGCCCCCGGCCCTAGCTTTCTCTTGTTGGCTTCTGTGACGATGTTTAAAAGAAAAGCTTCCTTGGACGAGGCGTCCGAAGGTAATCCGGGTAGTATATTGTCCGAACTGAAAATGTATCGAGTTAATTCCTTTCTCTGCTTCCAGACACTACTACGGTTGATAGGTTCGCTCGAGCGGCCAGGGGAATTGGCTATATAGACCGTGATTTGTCCGTCGGGGCCACGGACAGATAAAAAATTAAAATATTCTCCTTTTTGCTGAACGGCGTCGACAAAGGCTTGCGCCTTACCCTCAAGATCTTCAGCAGCAATCACCTCAACACGAGGACGCTCAGACACAAGGGGTATTTCGGAAGCACTCGGTCCTTGGGCGGGCAATCTGTTTAACAACTCCCTCATCACGTCCACTACTTTAAAGTCGTCTTTGGAAAGGCGTGCCCCACCCGCGAATGCCGCGACGGTCGAGATATACTCGAATGTTGTGGGCTGGGAATCTAGGAATTTCTTGGCATTGAAATAAAAAGAAGCGTATTCTTCTGGTAGAAGAAAAAACCCAGGGTGCCGGAAAGCACCCAAAACCAGAGGAGAATACGCCCCATGAGAAAGAATGC
>CAMDWQ010000023.1 GCA_945877765.1 Candidatus Omnitrophota bacterium
CGTCAGGCGATTAAAAAGATCATACCGGCCTGAGAGCTGGTCAAACATCGTCTGAATATATTGAGAATCTGGTGATTTTGGTGTGCTCATTAGGGGAATATTATACCGTAAATTCAAATGTCATTCCCGAATGTTTTAATCGGGAATCATACCTTTTTACTTTGACCAACGCCCCCTAGCCCCCTCTTTAGTAAAGAGGGGGTATAAGTGCTCATGTCTGCCTTTGGTAATGAAAGAGATGGAGCACGCTCCCCCCTCTTTAATTCAAAGAGGGGGCCAGGGGGCGTTGGTTTAAAGATGGTCTTAGACGGCGTTGATATTTCAATAGCTCCAAGAACACCCTAAATATTTTTTAAGCCAGGTTTCATTTATTGTGAGCCGGGCAGGGGCGGCTTAGCTGGAAGAAACTAAAGTTGCCTCTGCACTTCCGTTGCCATTAACTGAAGAAGTTTGTGGGATTTTTCTATCGTTGAATTTGACCGAAACCACACGGCTGACACCTGTCTGCGCCATGGTGATTCCGTACATTGCATCAGCAAGATTCATCGTGCGCTTATTGTGAGTAATCAGAATAAATTGCGAGCCAACGATAAACTCTTTAAGTACCGTGCAAAACCGCTCAACATTGGTTTCGTCTAGAGGGGCGTCGATTTCATCCAAGATGCAAAACGGGCTCGGCTTCACTTTAAACAGCGCAAACATCAACGCCGTGGCTGTCAGCGCTTTTTCGCCGCCAGAAAGCAAACTGATCGTTTGAAGTTTTTTGCCCGGAGGACGTGCCACAATCTCAATTCCACTCTCGAGCACATCTTCCTGGTCCAAAAGAATCAACTCCGCCATGCCGCCGTGGAATAAAAGCTTGAAATACTCCGTAAAGTGTTGCTGAACCTTCGCAAAGGTCTCGGTGAAAAGTTCTCGCGTGGTGCGGTTGATCTTTAAAATCGCTTTGTGCAAATCTTCCTTGGCCTTGATCAGGTCCTGCTCCTGCTGAGTCAAAAATTCAAAGCGCGCCTTCATTTCGGTGTGCTCATCAATCGCGACAAGATTTACAGGCCCCATTTTATTGAGCTTCTCGCGCTGTTTTTGAATTTCGATTCTCGCTTCTTCGATACTCAAGGGAGTGCCATTACCCTCGATCGCCGCCTGAGCTTCAGCCTGTGTTTGAGCCATCTCCCCTTGCACTAAAAGGTCAATCTGGTAAGTGTTAAATATTCTTTCTTTTAAGCGGTCTATCGCAAACCCGACTTGCGCGCTCTCCATCTGGACTTCATGAAGTTTGCGGCGCGTCTCTTCAAGCGCGCGTTGATTGCTCTGACGCTCGGAGTCAACCGTCTGAAGTTCAAGCGATGCATCCTCGCGCTCTAGACGCAAAGATTCCATCTGGCGAAGAATTTCATCTCTCTCTAAAGTGAAACGCGCCAGCTCCGCATCTAAGGTAGAATTATCCGCTTCCAAGGATTCTTTTTTCTGGCTGGCATCAGCGGCTTCTTTATCATAAGACGCGGCCAAATCTTCCTGGTTCTTTTTTGAATCCAAAACCCAGGCTTTATCTTTTTCAATTTTTTCCCGGCGTGAGGCATAGGCACTCTGACGCGCGCGCGTCTCGGCCAGCGCCACCAAGAGCCGTTCACGTTCGGCGGTTTTCTGGCGCAAGCTCTCCGCAATCTCGACCAGCCTCTCAGAGGCCAATTTTTCGTCCGCCAAAGCAGCATTAAAACTATTTTCAAGTGACAGCGCTCCCTGGGCATAGGATTTCTCTTCCGCAAGAAGTCCTTCCAGCTCGCTCAAAACTTTTCCGAGGTTCTCTTCAACGCGCCGTTTGGATTCCTCCATGTGACGCAGCTGACTTTTTCTTTCACCCAATTCCATGCGAATTTTTAAAATTTCATCGGATAGCGATTTAACCGCTTCCTCAACCACAATTCGGTTTCCAAGCAAGCTCTCAAGCTGCTGCCGCATCGAGACGGTCAGCGCTTCCGAGGCGCCAAGACTCTCGGCGCACTCACGAATTCTTGATTCGCGGCCCACCAGCGTAAAATTCTCATCTTCGCGATTGGATCCGGCAGCCACAATCTGGCCTTCGATCCGCTCGCCGGATTTAGTGACACACACAATGCCGGGATTGGTCTTGGCCAGGGCAAACGCTTCGCGGATATCAGGCACCACATAGATACCAGCCAGTAATTTTCCCAGCAGACCCGAGATAGATCCTTCGGCGGAAACGTAACGTAGAATACCCTCCGCACCTTCTAGGATCCCAGGCTCTTGCTGTGATAGATGGGCATTAAATTCTAGGCTGACTAAAAGCGCGCGCCCCTTTTTCTGTGCGCGTAAAAACTGTGTTGCAGCAATCACATTTTCATCATTTTCAAAAATAACCGCTTGTAGATAGGAGCCCAGCGCCGCTTCGACGGCAAATTCAAAACCGTGCTCGACCTTCACCAGATCCGCTAAAAGCCCGAGCATTCCGCCTGACGCGGCAGAGCCAGCCTCTTTTTCTGCCAAGAGCGCTTTGACGCCGCCCCAAAATCCTTCGTGGCGGTTTTTAAGATCGTTCAAAAAATCAAGTTTTGACTGCGCGGCGGATTGCTCCAGCGCGGCGCTATCCAAGGAGGCTTCCGCGGATTTAATCTCATTTTCAAGCGCTTGGGACTGCGCGCGGCGATCTTCAATCTGACGATTTTTTTCCTGCAGCGCGGAATCATCCGCCTCGACCTGCGCCAAGGCCCTAGAAAATTCTCCCTGCATCGTTTCCGTCTGCCCGCGATGATAAGATTCTTCTTCGCGTAAGCGGTTTAAACGGTTCTCAAGGGATGACATTTCAGCGCGTACGCGGGCCAGCTCTGATTGAACCTCTGATTTCTTGACCGCTGTCTCTTCCTGCTTTTGACGCAGTGAGAGCGAATCAGACTCTGCTGATTTGGAAAAGTCATCAATCGCGCGAAACTCAGACTCTACGGAACCCAAAAACAAAAGGCCTTGGGCCTCTTCCTTAGCTGCTTCATCGAATTGCGCGGTCAGCGAAACAAATTCGGCCATAAACTCTTCGACCCGTTTGCGCGCGCTCTCAATTTGGCGCAGCAAATTATCCCGGCGCTCCACGAGCTCTCCCATGCGTTCACGATTCAGCAGAATGCGGTCCTGATTTTTACGCATTTCGCCTGCCGTGAGCATCTCGCGGGAAACATTTACCTTGAGCGCCTCATCGACGCGGTCTAAATCAATTTTTTTATCGCTATAAATACGGTCCAATTCTTCCGCACGCGCACCGCTCTCGGCCTCGCCAAACGTCAGCTCTTCAACTTGCCGCGCTTTTTCCTGACGCTCGCTCTCAAAAATGGAAAATTCCCTGTAGGCAATCGAAAGCTCAAGATTTTTAAGCTTTTCAAACTCGATCTTGTACGCCTCGGCCTTGCGCGCCTGCCGTTCAATCGAGCCAATCTGACGCTTCACCTCTTGGATGATGTCATTGACACGCAAAAGATTTTGATCGGTCTGTTCAAGTTTTCTCAACGCTTCTTTTTTTTGCGATTTAAATTTGGTAATCCCGGCCGCTTCCTCAAATATAGCGCGCCGCTCATCCGGCCTTGAATTTAAAATCAAATCCATTTTCCCCTGCTCAATGATGGAGTAGCTTTCGGTGCCGATGCCCGTCCCCATCAAAAGCTCATGAATATCACGCAGGCGCACATTATTTTTATTCAAAAGGTATTCGCTTTCACCCGAGCGGTAAAGACGGCGCGAAATAGTTACTTCATCGTATTCAATGGGAAGGATGCGGGATTCGTTAGAAAGGGTCAGCGAGACTTCGGCAAAATTGAGAGGCTCTTTGATGGAGCTGCCGTTAAAAATGACGTCTTCCATACTTGACCCGCGCAAGGACTTAGCGCTTTGTTCGCCCAGCACCCAGCGAATCGAATCAGAGATGTTGGATTTACCGCAACCATTGGGACCGACAATTGCCGTGACCCCCGCTTCAAAATCGATTGTTGTTTTCTCGGCAAATGATTTAAAGCCAACCAGCTCAAGTCTTTTGAAATACAAGGTAACCCCTTGTTAAAATTAGTTAAATCCTGTTAATCTCACAACCTCTGCTTGTATGCTAATAAGAGGAATATACAATATATAGGGTCAAAATGGAAGAGGATTTTATGTCATTCCCGAAATCTTTAATCGGGAATCAAACCAGCGTATGATCCCCGATAAATAATTTCGGGGATGACATTGGGGTGGGGTGTGCCGGGATACCCTTGATACCCCAGCTATCCGTGAAGTCTTTTTTGGCTGCGTAGATAAGGCGAGCGGCCATGGTGTCCCCATCGTAATAGATGGGGACGAGCAAGCCCTTATCTATCGAGTTTATTTTGCCTCGGAGGGGCAAAATAAACGCCAGCCAAAAAAGACTTCACGGATAGCTGCGCACAAAACACGCGTACAAAGCGCATATTCCATTGAACTTTCTCTCATTCCCTATTAGAATAGGCAAAATGCGTCTTCAAGCTTTTTCACTCATTGCACCAGAACTTAAAGAACTTCTTAAGAGCCACAACTTCAAAGCAATCCTAGCTTCTTTAAAAGAGCTGGACCCTGTTGATATTGCTGACGGCTGGGATGCGCTCAAGCCTCACGAGCAAGCTGTTATTTTTAGAGTGCTTCCCCGCCGTCTCCAATCGCAAATTTTTGAAGAATTGGAATTGGAAGAACAAAAAATCCTGATCAACCATTTGCATGATGAGGGAACGCAGGCACTTCTATCCTCTCTGGATCCCGCGACAGCCTCTCGATTTGTCCGGCAGCTAAACCCGCGTCTCATGAATAAATTTACAGAGCTCATGAAAAAAGAAAATGTTCAGCTGGCGCATCAGCTGACCTTCCCCAAAGATTCTGTGGGCAGCCTCATGCGTTGCCGCTTTATCACTATCAATCATCGCTGGACCACGGACCGCGCGATCGAGCATATTCGCGTCAACACACGACTAAGGCACTCCGATGATTTGTATCTGGATACGATTTATGTTAGCGACGAAAATGACCATCTGGTGGGGCATGTTTTTTTAAAAGACCTCATCGTAGCTCCTCGCGAAATGGGGGTAAGCGTTCTCATGTCAACCGAGAGCCACGAGCTTTCCCCCGAAACCGATCAGGAAGAAGCGGCTAATCTTTTCAGAAAATATAAACTAGAGTCTGTCCCCGTCGTTGGCGCAGACCAAAAACCAATCGGAATTATTTTGTTTCGAGACATTCTTAAAGTCATTCAACAGGAAACTGAAGAAGATTTCGCGAAAATGGCGGGAACGCGCGCGGGGCTTCTCTCCAAATCGATGCTACACATCACCAAAAGCCGCATCCCATGGCTTATCATCTCTTGCATTGGTTATTTTGCCGTCGGATGGGTGATTAAAAGCCATGAAGGCACTATTGCCAAAGTCATTGGCCTTGCCAGCTTCATGCCGCTGATTGCCGCCATGGGAGGAAATGTCGGTTCTCAGACAGCCACCTCCGTCGTTCGCGGAATGGCCACCGGTGAAGTCAAAAGCCTCGGCGCCAAACAAGTCATTATGAAAGAAATTTCAGTGGGCTTGCTCTTGGGCTCGCTTTATGGAGTCGGCGCAGGCTTGGTTGCCCACCTGATCTATGGAAATCAGTTTGGTTGGTATTTCTCTCTGGTTGTCGGCTCGGGAATGTTTGCATCAATTATCGTAGCGGCAATACTTGGAGTTTTGGAGCCCTTTCTTTTTGAGAGGGCAAATATTGATCCCGCCACCGCCACGGGCCCCCTGATTACTTTTCTTGCGGATTTTGCCAGCACCAGCGTTTATCTGGCGATCGCCACGATCTTTTTTGGAAAAATCTAAAGCAGTTTAAACGGCTAGAATGTTATAGCCGCCATCGACAAAAATAATCTCGCCGGTAATGCCTCGGCTCCAAGAACTAAAAAGAAATGCCGCGGTGTCGCCCACTTCTTCGGGCTCTGTATTACGCCTTAGGGGGGATTTTTCACGGTTAATTTTTAGCATTTCCTGAAATCCAGCAATACCGCGAGCGGCTAAAGTGTTGATAGGTCCTGCAGAAATGGCGTTCACTCGGATATTTTTGGGTCCTAGATCGTAGGCAAGGTACTTAACGCTCTGTTCGAGTGCCGCCTTCGCTACACCCATCACATTGTAACGCGGTGAGACGCGTTGGCCGCCTAAGTACGTCAATGTCAAAATACTGCCACCACCCCTTTTTTCCATCAGAGGCACTGCTCGCTGCGAAAGGGCGGTCAGGGAATAGGCGCTGACACCAAGCGCCGT
Source organism: Candidatus Omnitrophota bacterium (assembly GCA_945877765.1). Lineage (GTDB taxonomy): Bacteria > Omnitrophota > Gorgyraeia > 2-02-FULL-51-18 > 2-02-FULL-51-18 > CAMDWQ01. The sequence continues at coordinate 6,297 of CAMDWQ010000023.1, forward strand.
ATCAAAACCATCTTTTTTGGTTTGCAAATAATCAGCCGCAAGATCCTCGGCCTTAGCATAGGCAATGCAGTGGGCCATAAAATCCAACCCGCCCCATGTCTCATCCAATTTTTTAAAAACACTTTCCACTTGGTCATCCTGCATGGCGTCGCAAGGAAGGACAATGGAGCCCGGCAAAGTACTCGCAAGCTCTTCCACGTTTTCCTTGAGCCGGTCGCCTTGATACGTAAAAGCTAACTGGGCCCCCTCACGTGAAGCGCTTTGCGCGATGGACCAAGCAATGCTTCTTTTGTTAGCAACGCCTAAAATAAGCCCTTTTTTTCCTTCTAAAAGTCCCGCCATGATGCCTCCGCTCTAACCCTTAAATTTTTTAATAATAATGGATGTGTTGTGCCCGCCAAAACCCAAGGAATTGGAAAGGCATGCGTCGATTTTTGCCTCACGGGCTTTGTTTGGTACGTAGTCTAAATCACAATCCGGGTCCAGCGTAATCTGGTTAATCGTCGGATGAAGCATTTGATTTTTAATGGAAAGACAAGCGGCGACAAATTCAATTCCACCGGCGGCGCCAAGCGTATGGCCTGTCATCGACTTGGTTGAGTTGACCGCCAGTTTCTTGGCATGATCTCCAAAAGCCTTTTTAATGGCGAGCGTTTCAATCCGGTCATTCATGTCAGTCGAAGTGCCATGCGCATTGATATAATCAATTTGATCGGGATTCATCCGCGCGTCTTTCAAAGCCAGTTGCATGCAACGTGTGGCCCCGTCTCCGTCAGGATTGGGCGCAGTCATGTGATACGCATCACCATTTAGCGCATAACCTGCCACTTCCGCATAAATTTTAGCGCCGCGTGCCTTGGCATGGTCTAACTCCTCGAGAACGACAATCCCCGCACCCTCGCCCATCACAAAACCGTCACGATCTTTGTCAAAAGGCCTTGAGGCCGTTTTGGGATCATCATTACGCGTCGAGAGTGCTTTGAGAGCGCAAAATCCGCCGATCCCCAGAGGCGTGATACAGCTTTCCGTGCCACCAGCCACCATGACTTTGGCAGAGCCGTGCTGAATCATCCGAAATGCCTCCCCAATCGCGTGCGTGCCTGAGGCGCAGGCGGTCACCACCGCAAGATTAGGGCCTTTAAATCCATGAAGAATGGAAACCCACCCTGCCGCCATATTGATAATCAAAAGGGGGATCATGAAGGGGGTGAATTTATCGGGGCCTTTCTCAAGATAAATCGTTTGAGTTTCCTCAACGATGCGCAAGCTTCCAATCCCAGAGCCAATCAAAACACCAATTTCGTGGGGATCCTGCTTGGTCGCATCGATACCAGAATCTTTGATCGCCTCGCCGGCCGCCGTTACGGCAAATTGCGAAAATCTTTCCATGCGCCGGGATTCTTTTAAGGGGATGGTTAATTTGGGGTCGTAGTTCTTGACTTCAGCCGCGATTTTACAAGGAAAGCGTGCGGGGTCGAATACCTTGATGGTTTCAACGCCGCTTTGGCCCTGAATAATCGCATTCCAAAAATCATTGGCGTTGTTACCGACTGGGGTTAACGCCCCCAGCCCGGTAACCACCACACGTGGATAGGGCATAAAATTTTAGGTAGGAATTACTTCGAGGACTTCGTGGCCTTTTCGTCGATATAGCGGACGGCTTCGCCCACGGATGTCATCTTCTCGGCATCTTCATCCGGAATTTCAATTCCGAACTCTTCTTCAAGCGCCATGACAAGCTCTACAGTATCAAGAGAATCTGCACCCAAATCATCCACAAAGGATGCTGTTTCGGTGACTTCCTCGATCTTGACTCCGAGCTGCTCGGCAATGATTTGTTTAACCTTCTGTGCGACATCGGCCATTGAATTCATTCCTCCTGATTACATTACCATGCCACCGTCAACCGTGATGACCTGACCTGTGATAAAACTGCTTTCGTCTGACGCCAAAAACAAAGCTGCTTTGGCGATATCCATCGGCTTCCCAAGGACCCCGACGGGAATCGATTTCAAAATTGACTTCTTTATTTCATCGCCCAACACCTGCGTCATCTCGGTGTCAATAAAGCCTGGCGCGATGGCATTGATTAAAATATTTCGGGAACCCAATTCTTTCGCGGCGGACTTCGTTAGCGCAATAATGCCAGCCTTACTCGCTGCATAATTGGCCTGACCGGCGTTCCCTATCAACCCGATCACAGACGCCATATTAATAATCCGTCCCGAACGCTGACGCATCATGGGTTTGGCGACAGACCGCATACAAAAGAAAGTACCCTTCAGGTTTGTATCCAGTACATCGTCCCAATCCGCATCGGACATGCGCAATAAAAGCCCGTCGCGGGTCACGCCAGCATTGTTGACGAGTATATCAATGCGTCCATATTTGTCAAGAGTTTTGTCCACTAATTCGTCTACTTTTTCGCTGTCTTTTACATCGAGCGGGCATAAAAAAGGTTCGGCACAACCCAGCGCTTTAATTTCATCCGAAAGAGCTTGTAATTGCTCCTGGCTGCGCGCGGTAATCGTCAATTTTGCGCCTTCACGGGCAAACAAAAGAGCGATTTCCCGGCCAATTCCACGACTGGCGCCCGTGACGATGGCTACTTTGTCTTCGAGTCTTTTAGGGGTGGTCGATGGCATGAAAATCCTCCAGAGTTCCTATTGAAATCACTTCGATGGCGGGATCAATTTTTTTCATAAGCCCCTTGAGCACTTTCCCGGGGGCAAATTCCACAAAAGTCCTTACGCCCTGCGAAATAATATACCGCATGGAATCCTCCCAAAGGGTGCGGTGATTCATCTGCAAAACAAGATTTTGTTTAATTTTGACAGGCTCCGCCTCGACATTGGCCGTCAAGTTGCTAACGACCCCTATTTTTGGTGCTTGGATATGGATGCTCTGCAGAGCCACTTCAATTTTTTTGCAGGCGGAATCCATGCAACTAGAATGAAAACCACCGCTGACATCCAGCGGGATGACCTTGCGCGCGCCCGCTTCTTTTAGCTTTTCAATCGCCTCTTCCACATTTTTTCTAAAACCGGAGATGACAATCTGCCCCGGGGCATTAAGATTGCCCACCTCCGCGCCAGTCGCCTTGCAGACATTTTCGACCAAAGAAAGCTCGGCCCCCAAAACAGCCGCCATTAATCCCGGGCGCTCCGTCGCGGCGTCATCCATAAACTGGCCCCGATTCCTCACAAAACGCACGCCCTCATCAAATGAAATCGCCCCCGCCGCACAAAGCGCCGTGGCTTCGCCTAGACTTAGGCCTGCCGCAAACCGCGGATTAAATTCATTCATCTTGGGGTGCTGTCTCAACACTTCGAGCGCTGCGATACTGGTCACAAAAATTGCCGGCTGACTAAAGCGAGTCTGGGTAAGTTTCTCCGGGGGCCCCTCAAAGCAAGTGGCTAAAATATCAAAATCCAAGAGCTCCGCAGCGCGATCATAAACCTTTTTAGCGGCCGGATAAGACTGGTACAAATCTTTCCCCATGCCTGTAAACTGAGATCCCTGCCCGGGAAACAAAAACGCGACATCTACCATTCGATCACCATAGCCCCCCAGACAAGGCCACTGCCGAATGTCGCCAAGACAATCTTATCGCCTTTTTTAAATTTACCTTGAGACAGCGCCTCACAAAGGGCAATCGCGCAGGAAGCCGCCGATGTATTGCCATACTTTTGAAGATTAATAAAAATTTTCTCTTTGGGCAGATGAAGCCGTTCCGCTACCGCATCGATGATGCGCAGGTTGGCTTGGTGAGGCACAAAGCAGACAATTTCTTCGGGTTTCACATTGGCTTTTGCGAGTGCCTTTTCAACCGAATCGGACATGCCGCGCACGGCAAGTTTAAACACTTCCCCGCCGCTCATCTGAAGATAATGGCCTTTCGTTTTTACCGTGTCGGGTGTCGCTGGATTTTTAGAGCCTCCACAAGTAATCGTCAAAAGCTCCGCATACTGCCCGTCCGAGCCTATAGAGCTTGATAAAAAACCGCCGCTCTTTACCTGGGAAACAACCGCCGCCGCCGCCCCATCGCCAAAAAGAATACAAGTGGATCGGTCAGTCCAGTCTATATAGGAAGAAATAAGGTCCGCGCCGAGCACCAGCACGTTTTGATACATCCCCGAGCGGACAAATTGCTCAGCCGTCACCAGGCCATAGACGAAACCGGCACAAGCGGCTGCCAGATCAAAAGCCGCGGCATTTTTAGCGCCAATTTTATGCTGTAAAATACAGGCGGTGGAGGGAAGCGGCATGTCGGGGGTCGAGGTTGCCGCGATGACCAGATCAATGGCTGTGGCGTCAATGCCCGCATTTTTTAACGCGCTTAAGGCTGCTTTGGCCGCAAGATCGCTCGTCCCCACCCCTTTTTCGGCAATTCTTCTTTCGGAGATACCGGTGCGCGTGCGGATCCACTCATCCGTTGTGTCGACCATTTTTTCTAAATCTTGATTGGTTAGGATTTTCTCTGGTACATAAAATCCAAGACCTGTAATTCCGACGCGCATTAAAATACCTCGCTCAATGTCATTTGTGTCCTCAATGTCATTCCCAACGTCATTCCCAATGTCATTCCCGAAAGTTTTAATCGGGAATCAAACCTACACATGATCCCCGATAAAAGATTTCGGGGATGACGGTGGGTGACAGTGACGGTTATTTCTAATTAGAATTTCGAATCGCTTCAATAATATGTTGATTGATTTCATATTTAACAAATTCGCCGGCGACGCGGATGGCGTTTTTGATGGCGCGGGCGTTGGAAGAGCCGTGGCTGATGATACAGTTACCGGCGACACCCAATAACGGCGCGCCTCCATATTCGGAAAAATCGATTTCCTTTTTGAGCGCGTCAAACGCGGGTTTGGCCAGAAAGGCTCCCAGCATCGTCAGAGCGTTGCGTTTCAGCTCCTGCTTGAGCATCTTACCAATGACATCGGCGATGGATTCTGAGACTTTAAGAACCACGTTCCCCACAAAGCCATCGCAGACAACAATATCAACCGAGCCGTTAAAAATGTCACGCCCTTCAACGTTGCCAATGAAATGCAAATTGCTTTTGCTTAAAAGTTGGTGAGCTTCCTTGATGGTGTCCGTCCCCTTCGTTTCTTCCTCGCCGATGTTGAGGATGCCGATGGAGGGGCGATTTTTCTTTAGAATATAGCGGAAGTAGACGTCCCCCATCATCGCGTACTGGTAAAGATGCATGGGCTTGGTGTCAATGTTGGCTCCAGCGTCCAAAAGAAGCGTTGGTGTCTTCATGGTGGGAAACAGGATACCGATTCCCGGGCGCTCAATCCCCTCCAAGAGACGTAATTTGAGCGTCGTTGCCACCACGGCAGCGCCGGTATGACCGGCGGTGACAATCGCATCCGCCTGCCCCTCTTTGACAAGATCCGCACAAATAGAAATGGAGGAGTCTTTTTTCTTCCGGATTGAGACGGCAGCCGATTCATCCATACGGATAAAACTGCCGGCGTGATGCACCGAGATATTCTTCGGAACGTTTTTATGCTTCTCAAGTTCCGAATGGATTAGATTCTGATCCCCGACGATGGTAATCCGGGAATCGTACTCGCGGGCCGCCAAAATTGCGCCAGCCACCACTTCACGAGGGGCGTGATCGCCCCCCATGCCGTCGAGAGCAATTCTCATCCCTTCTTTTTCTTTTCCTTAGCCTTCACTTGGATTACTTGGCGGCCTTTGTAGTAACCGCACTTGGAGCAAACGCGGTGCGACGCAATGGGATGTCCGCATTGCTTGCAACCTGCCATCTGCATGACCGTCATGACGTCATGCGTCCGGCGCTTGCGTGTGCGCGTATTCGAGTGTCTTCTTTTTGGATTAGGCATTAATTCCTCACTTTTAGGTTACAGATTATAGACTTTTTTGGCAAAGCTTCATACCTCTTTCTCGCAGCCACAAGAGCCTTCGTTCAGATTAGCTCCGCAAGACAGGCATAGCCCCTTGCAATCGGGCTTGCACAAAATACGGATCGGATGGTCCAAAAGCAGCTCATCCCGGACCTCCGAATCCAACGTGACCGAATCAAGACCCTTGATATCATAATGAAGGGTGAAGTCTTTTTCAAATACATTATTAAATTCTTCCAGACAGAGTGAGCACGTAAAAACCCTCTCGCCCTCCAAGTGTACCTGCACCGTCAAATCCTCATCCGACTTAGAGACTTCCGCCTGCAGCTTGATAGGTTCAGGAAAGTGCATGATCCCAATATCGATATCCAGATCCTCAGGCTTGCACTCGCCTTCAAAGACTTCAAGTTGATCGTTTTTTAGCCGGCTGACAGGGATTTTCATCGTTATTTGATCTTTTTGTATTTTTCGCGGGTGGCTTCGAGTACAAATTTGGGTACAAACGAGCTAATGTCGCCCCCCAAGACCGCCAATTGTTTTACCAAGCGGCTTGAAATATAGACATACGATTCATGCGGCATCAAAAAAATAGTCTGGATGTCGTTGGCGATTTTACGGTTGGTCAGCGCCATTTGAAATTCATATTCAAAATCAGAAATCATGCGCACACCGCGAATCATCGCATTGGCTTTCTTCTGGCGCGCATAATCCACCACCAGACCGTCAAAATCTTCCACCGTCACCCGTTTGCCCATGCCGCGGGTTGCCTTTCGAAGCAGAGCCACGCGCTCATCGACTGTAAAAAGAGGTGCTTTGTCAGGGCTCTGATGCGCCACCGCCACAACCACTTCATCAAAAATAGTCAGCGCCCGCTCAATCAGATCGATGTGCCCATAAGTCACCGGGTCAAAAGTGCCTGGGTACACGCCACGCGTATGTTTGGATTTCATGGAAAGCATTATATAATGACTCCTATGAATTCGCGCAAAAAATTTTTAAGAAAAATCGTTATCGCGGGGTTGGTCGTCGCTATCTTAAGCGCCGTCTATGTCCACTTCGGTATCCTTCCAGGAAACGCACGGCTTTACGCGATCAAGCAAATCGATTCCCTATCGGGGAAAAAAGTCCAATTTGATAAAGCGCTCTATTTTCCATTTCATGGCTTTATTTTTTATAACGTCCGCGTCCGCGAGCAGAATGGCACGCCGCTGTTTTCGGCCGCACGCTATGGAATCGATGTCAAAATCATCCCTTTTTTGAGAGAGAAAAAGATTGTGGTTGCCTCTATTTATCTGGATTCGCCTGTGGTGGATCTGGTGCTGGAGCCTCGCCAAAAAAAAGCGCCTCCCAAAGAGATCAAGACAGAGCTTTCTGGTCAAATTACCGTCCCCACCACTGGGGATGCCCGCAAAATACGTTTGCAAGACCTGTCGGAGGGTCCTGATTATTTTCTTCCTGAAAATGTCTCGATTGAGCAAATTCAGATTTCTAACGGGACTCTTACTCTTCGAAAATCAGAAGATTCGCCCCTCCTTGAGACTCTCCGGGAAATCAATGTACGCATGGCTTTTCACCAACCGCCCCTTCTCTATTTTGACGGCTCTTTGCGGCTGGGCAAGACTTCCTACGCTTCGGTGAATTTGACGGGAACGTGGGATTTAAAAACAGCGGACTATCACTTTAATCTGGACACCCAATGGGGAAAAATTCCTCAGTGGTTGAAAGAGTATCAACGGGGTCACTTTCTTGCCCTGGAGGACGGCCGCGTCCAATTGATTACTGAGCTTAAAAGTGTCGGTGAGGAAAAAGTGCTATTTCATGCGCGCGCCGATGCCAGTCAGGCAAAGGTCACCATGCGAAGCGCCTCTTACCTGGGCAGTATGGCGATTAACGCTAAAGGGCTGTTTAATTTTGACACCAAGCACGTGGAGCGTTATGCCGGAAGTATTCGCTTGGAGGATGTCACCATTCTGAATCTTTCGCCCAAAATTATCCGCCTAGATCATGTTGGCGGAAATATTCTTTTTCGCCCCGACCTTCTGACCATCGAATCCCTTGAGGGAAAATACAAAGAACTTCCCTTTGAAGGTAAGGGCACCATACGCTCCTTCAAAGACCTGATTCTGGACGGTGAGATTCGCACCCGCGCCAACCCAGATCAAATTCTTGCGCTGATTCCGCAGGAACAAAAAAAGTTTTTGGCGGGCCTGGACATCCAGGGCAAATGCCAAACCCTGACGACACTTCACGGCTCGCTAAAAAACATACCGGCGCTATCCACCGAACACGCGCTCTCGCTACGTCAAGCCTCCGTCCTAGGCCCCGCGGGTAAATTTAGCCTGACCAATCTCTCCTGCGATCTGATTTCGGGAAGCCAGGGTCTTAAGATTTCATCGGCGAGTTTTGATTATGAAAAGCAAAGTTACCGCGCGTCGATCACGATCCCCAAAGATCCTGCCATAGCCGGCGACATGACGTTACGCTCCGATCACCTGTCGCTTAAAAGCCGCTACCGGCTCAAAGACGGGGCTGTGGCCATTGAAAATGCGTCCGCCCAACTTCCCGGTATTCATGCCAACTTCAAAGGATGGCTCTATTTTCTGAATCAACCGACGCTGGACATCACAGGAAAAGCGCGATTGGAAGTGGCGGTCATGGCAGCTAAAATTTCATGGTTAAAAGGCGTGGTGGGCACCCTTGATAGCTCGTTTGCTTTCCGCGGCGCTTGGAATCAAGTTGCCCGTTCGCAAATTAGCTTCAATGCTCAAAGTCCCGCCATTGATCTTCCGCAGAAAATTCATCTGGAGAATCTACTGGCCGAGGGTGAATTTAAAAATGGGGATCTTTCCATCAGCCACTTAACCGCTAGCGCCTACGGCGGCATGTTTGGTCTTAAAGGGTCTTTCCGCTTGGCGGATAGCGGCACACCGTTTGATACTGATTTTTATCTAAACGACTTAAATCTGACTCGCTTGGCATCAGAACTGCCTCTTGAAAATAAAAAATTGGCTGGAAACCTGCTACTGCAAGCATCGCTACGCGGAACCCTCAAAAATCAGACCAGTTATACTGGTAGCGGCTCCATCAGTATTAAAAATGGCTACCTCTGGGAAACGGCACAGTTTAAAGCCATGGGCACGCTTCCCCTGGTCAGGGTCGAGGGTTTGGATCTAGTCACTTTCCGCAGTATGGGAGCAGCGTTTCAAATCCGCGATAAAAAAATAAACACCCAAGATTTAGCACTGGAGAGTGAAACCGTCCATCTGGGCCTGCGCGGATCGGTCAGCTTCAATCAGGAGCTTGATTTTCTCATGAACATCGAATACACCAGCGCCGTCTTCCTCGGCGCCGAAGACGCCGGCGGCCTGGTCCCAATGGTTGTCAATCAAGCGGCGGGACTTATCTCGGAGTACAGAGTCTCAGGCACCTTAAAAAAACCGCAATACGATAAAGTCAGCGCCGTCGCGCCGGATAAGATTGGAAAGAAAATTGGTGGGTTGTTGGGGGCGTTGACTTCAAACTAAGCCTTCCCAACAAAACGTCCTTTGAGTTTTTGAGCATCCTTATGTCCCACATTGAGCTTTGCACGTAACTTCTTATCCACATCAGGAACTTTTAGATTTTTATTATGGGATACAAGATCCGCAATCGGTGTATTCCGATCAAAAATTACGACCCTTTCCCCGCTTTCAACCGCTTTAATATACCCCGATAAACCACGAATGAACTTCCGAGCTGTAACTTTTATCATATCTCCCCCTCCCGTGCTTTAAATTTTACATAATATTTAAAAGTTTTGTTAAAAAATTTAAGGATGCGCCGTTATCGCAAAAATGGTGATCTCTTTTTTTTCAGGACCATAAAAGAAGAAAATTCGATAGGCGGCAGGCGTATTCTGTTCAGCGTACGCCTCAAAAATATCCTCACCGCCGGACCCGTGCAGTGAAAAGAACTTGTGTGTTTGTAGTCCCGGATGCTTAGGATTCTCGCTTAAAAAACGAAGCGCCTTCTTGACTGCTTTGTATCTTTTTTCCAGATCCCGGCAATGCTTTAATTTTTTGAGCGTCTCCCGAGCGGGCTCTGTAAAGACTAGGTCAAACATCGTTTAAAGACTGTTAAAAAATTCTTCGAGATTTGAAACCTTTTCGGACTTTTTATCTTTGGCGGCGGCAAGCCCCCTTTTGACTGCTGCCAGCGCGGATGGATTTTTATACAACCATGCCTCGCGACTTGGGACATGCGTGGTAGGACGCAAAAGCACGTCGCCGTCTCTACCAACCATCACCTGAAACGTGTCAACCTTCATCTTTCCCGAGATGAGTTTGGCTATCTTGTCACCCAGCATGATGCGGAATTTAGAGTCGAGCGTTTTAAAGTCTATCGGTAAAAAGTCTTCGTGAATGGCTATGCTCTTTTGTACAGCTTTCATGGGTCACCTCTCCAGATAAAAGGATACCGCATCCGGGGCTTGAATTCAAGTGGGATTTTCCCACAATTGGTCCAAAAAAAACCGCTGAGGGCTCGTATCCCACTGCGGTTTGGATCGACTCGAAAAGTCTTAAGCCGCGCTTTGTATGGATCGCACGCGACGCTGAAGACTCAATGCATCTTTGAGTATTTGTGTGAGTGCCCTGAGCGAGTAGTGTACGGCTCTTTCTAGCGTCTGCTGGTCAATTTTTCCATCCAAAAATGCCTGGATGGATACTTTCAAATCTCCCGGGTCTGTGACAGCATTCGCTGGAAGTTGCGCAGCATACGCTCTGACAAGAGAATCAGTCGCCTGGTTTTCCCCGATAACGGCGGCCAACACAATTGGTATGATGGCGTCAAAGTTAGCGTATTCACCTGCTTTAAAAAACTGGGCTGGTAAATAAGCGGGTGGGCTTTTAAGATCCATTTCGTCCGCCAGATCGGCAAGACGATCGGTCCCGGTTAATACCGTTTCTTGCGCCAACTGGCCCGATGCATCTTTGAGACGCTCAAATGAGACGGCATTCATGCGGATAAGACGGGCTACTTGCGCATTAGCCTTCAATCTTGCCTCAAGAGCTTTCGATGCCCCAAAAATACGGAAGTACGCACCGTTGCGTGCCGCAATGTCCCCAAACCTTGACAGAGCCGTCACCAGAAGCGATAGATTAAGAGCCTGCTCATCCCCATTCATTGCATCAAATCCTGCCGGGACTCTAATTACCGCACCAACTAAAGCGGACTCAGGAGCCCTGGCACTTTCGGCATACCGCAAGGCGGCAAACGCCGCGTTGTTTTGCCGAAGCGTCGTCATCACCGCTTGATTTTCTTCGGCGTTAGCTGACGTCATCGCCTTGGCCGCCTGTCTATCTGCGTCTGTTATCACATAGGTCGTCAGTAGCGCGCCCGATGCGTCCTTGATTAAAATGGTATCCCTTTCTAATTTTAAATCGACACTCCTACCAGCGATCAGCATAGCCACATCATCCCTCCCCAAGAGCCTTCCTTCTATGATGAGCCCCAAGATCGCTCTTTCGGGACTGTCTAACTTGCTAGAAATATTTCGATCGTTATCCGTGCTCGGAGCAAGAGCTCGAGTTGAAGGGCTGCTAAATCGACCGTCTAAAGATTGAGTCTCTCCCGAAAAACCCGTTACGCTCCTCGCTGCAACTGCGAATGGACTATCACCAGCCGGCATCACTGCTCGGAGAGCCTCTTCACCCACCGTAAGATCGGCGGATAGCGAAGAACTTTCCGCCAACCGGGCGGCATTAAAAATTCCGAGCTTCCATAGAATGTGTTCTGCAAACACTCCCTTCTCAAGGTCAACAAACACTTCTACCGTTGCTCCCTGCATTTTTGTATGATCCCGCTCAGCGAACGCTTGCACACGGTAGACGGCAAACGCGCCAAGGGGAGGACGCGTAATATTGTCTCCCTCATCTTTTAATTCTAGCGACCATGCTTTAATTAATTCGCTATCATCCACCAATAGATCAAAACTCAGCAATCCAATATCCTTCGGGCTTTTATAATTCTCATAAAAAACTCTTATTCTTTCCTCATCAATGGTCGGCTGAATGACTTTGTAAGCGGCTAACATGCTATCGAAATCACCGATATCGCCACTCTGATCATCGTGCCCTACAGCAAAACTTTCCCTAGGAATGATCAAACTAAACTCTGAAAGGAGACTAAGCATTTCTCGATCGTCTTCCGAGATATACTCGAATGTTGTGGGCTGGGAATCTAGGAATTTCTTGGTATTGAAATAAAAAGAAGCGTATTCTTCTGGTAGAAAGAAAAAACAACCAGGGTGTTAGAAGACACCCAAAACCAGAGGAGAATACGCCCCATGAGAAAGA
>CAMDWQ010000024.1 GCA_945877765.1 Candidatus Omnitrophota bacterium
AAAGCAGGTTATCTCGGGAAGGAGGGGCTCTTCATCTTATCCACAGAATGAAGAACAGAGCTACTACTGAAAATTCTTTAACTAAAATCTAAAACACAACCCCGACAACACCCTGCCGGGATTCGTTATCATTTCTATTACGCCCAACACGTCATTCCCGAAGACTTCAATCGGGAATCAAACCTATATATGATCCCCATAAGGGATCTCGGGGATGACATGGGGGTGCGTGGGGGCATCTTTTGAAATTATTGCTAATTATTAGCAACTTTTACAGTCTAATTATGCTTAATTGTAAGCCCTTGTAATTTTTAATAGGTACTGTGTAGTTTCGGTAAGCAAGTAAACAGGGTTGATTTTAAGGGGGTCTTGGGCATGATGAATCAAAAGGGTCATACGCTAGTGGAAACAATGGCGGCCTCAGCGATTGGGGCGATGGTGATTGCCTCCATTGCTACCTCGATGAATGTTGGGACGACGATTGCCAAGAACAATCACGCTCGTCTATTAGCCAGCAGTGCCCTGATGCAACAGGTTGAAACCTTAAGAAGCACAGACTTTGATACCGTATTAGCGCTTGGTAACACCTTTACCAATACCCAAGTGACTTCTTTACCGGGTGGGTCCGGTACCCTTGCCATTGCTAATGATTTTAATTCTACGGATATCAGGAAAGTTACAGCCACTGTTAGCTGGACCGCAGATGGAGGCCGGCCGATGTCTTCGAGTATTACCACATTGATATCGCGGAAAGGACTGAACGCAAAATGAGACTACTGGGGTTGGGGGGAAGTCAAAAAGGTTTTACATTGGTAGAGCTCATGCAGGTCATAGCTATTACGGCTATCATTGCCATCTCATTTTTTGCAGTTTTTAGTGTAATGAATACCGGTATGTCTAGAAGCAAGACTCATTTTGACATCAACACTTCAGCCAAAAACATCATCGGGCGTATAGCCAATGACGCCCAAGAAGCAATCGCGGTGGTTCCATCTTATGCGGGAAATGTCTCCGGAAACACCTGCCTAATCTTAAAACTCCCAAGCATCGATGCCAACGGCATCCCCCTGGATATCACAAGCCTATTTGACTATGTCACCTACACCATTGATGGGAGTGACGCCTCGATACTTCTTCGAATTCTGGCTGTAAATAACGGGAGCAGTCGTAACGGCGGCAATAATATCGCCGGCGCCGTAGCAGGGAAACAAGTGAACGCTATTCTATTTTCCGGTGATGGCGCTAATTTAGGGACTATCGCGGCAAACGATTTGCCGTGGGTAAAAAATATTCACATTCAAGTCACGACCCAGGGAAACGCGCATGGGATCATTCAAAGCAGTACGGTGGGTTCGGACTTTATGCTTAGAAACAATACGCTTTAACGGGAGAATGCAATGAAAAATCAAAAAGGTTTTATCTTCATCACCGTCACTATTTTTTCCATGGTGCTTTTCGGGGGAATGCTCTCCTACCTGGATTTGCTTGGCGGACAAGCTCGTATCTTCAATGCCTTTCATCGGCAACAGCAGGCTCGGGCACTAGCTGAGGCAGGAATTGAAGAAACGATGTGGATGAGCAACAACCAAATGGGTACTATGTACAGAAGTGTGCCCGGCTGGACACCCCACTATGACGGAGTGAGTAGAGCAACGACCTTTGATAAAGTCGGCAACATCAATGACACCTCCAACCAGACGGTGGGTTCTAACCAAGTGCACGTTTCCTACACTCGATCAGCTTCATACTTGCAAGTGGATAGGGTTATAATTGATTCAAGCGCAACAGTGTCAGGAGGGTCCGGCTCTGCTACCACAGTCAACATGAGAGCCTCTGCAAGGATGAAACATTCCCTCTATACCCACGCTATTCTTGCCCAGGAGTCGATAAAGCTCCAAAATAATGTTGTAACAGACAGCTACGACAGCTCCTTGGGAGTTTACAACAATGATTCGCTGAGTCCCGACTACAATGCCTCCACTAATGGAGATGTTGCAACCAACAGCACCGCCGACCCGGCCGTTGTGCTTACTCGTGATGCAATGATTAATGGCAAGATAAGCAGTGGCACCGCATCGACGGTTTCTATGCATGAGAGCGCAAGTGTTTCGGGGGACACGGATACTAAATCCAACGTCGATTTTGCGCCTTATCTCAATTTTTATAGCCCTAGACTTAGCGGTCATGGTCGACACGGCGGGAAGCTTGTAGTAAAAAGTGGTCAGACCGTGACGTGGGGTGACCCAAGTTATAGAGGCGGATATCGTTACGCGACTGCAACATACGTGGATAATCAGAAATCAGTTGTTATAGAACCCGGTGCCACCGTCAACATTGTTGGAAATCTGGTTATACGTGTTGATGCCGTGAGCACTGTCACGGAAGTCAGTCCTGGGGTACTTACGGTTACAGATCCCGCTTTCGTTATATCCCCCGGCGCGACCATCAACATCGCAAAAGACGTCGTTTTTAAAATACATGCCACCGCTGGGGCTGTATCGATAAATTCTTCTATCAACCACAGCAATGATTCGACAGAAGCCCAAAATTTTCAAGTGGTTGGCGCAATTGACTGCCCCTTGATTGATCTTAGAAACCTCTATGACACCACTCAGGCTGATGGAGGGCATATGCCAATGCTTGTCACAGCAGCCAACGCCCAAGTGCTGCCTCCCGAAAAAGGTAATATTTACGGCGGGATAGTATGTAAGCGCTTCGGTTGGGATAATTACACAGAAGGTTCAGTGACTGGCGATAGTAGTTCGATACTACGAATTCACTATGACGAAGAACTTACAAGAACGGGACCTGTGGGTCAAACCGTGTATGGAGCAGTACGACACTATAACCTTCCCGTCAAACTAGAGTGGGTAAGAGTAGTAGATTAAACAACACAAAGGAGGCTAAGATGGTACATCTGAGAAATAGGTTCGCACTTGCAATAGCGTTGGTGTTTGCTTTTTCGTCCTCGATGATGATCTCTCAAGAAGCAAATGCTGATGAGGAAGCACTTCAAGATTATACCCAACCAAGTGAAAATGTCCGGTTCGTCAACCTAGAAGGAAGCCGTGCAACAGGGGATGTTACGCTTAATATCACTGCCGAAGGCACTGAGATTGTGGAAAGCTAGCAAACAGTGTCGGGCGAAGTCAAAGCGTAAACATGCCCTAGAGGTGGGTGACTGTGTAAGCCTTAGGTTTGTACAGTCCCCACCTTAGGCGCGTCTGCTAATATTTTACTGCCAGCCAAGTATTAAAATTCTATCACGTGGAGAAATCAATCTTGACTCCGCCACCACTTGATCTATTTTGGTCATGATTTCCGCAGAAAGCACGCCCTCAAAACTTAAAATACCGTTCCTGAATTTTGTCTTAAGCTCTGCTCTGAGGATAGAATAAACCTGCCGACAATCAATAATAGTAGGCAGGGAGAAAATAGCTGACGCATTTGCTTCTATTTTAATCTGATCGCTAACTTGCGGGTGTTTTTGAAAAAATTCTATCTTAGATGTTGTCAGAAAAAGCAGGCTTTCCGAATCAGAGGGCTGGTTATTCAGGACTATCAGATATTTCTTCTTAGGCGAGCCCTCTCGAAACCGCATGACAGTTGAGAGAACTGCCCCGCGCTTGAACTCTATCTCAAAAATTCTATGACTTGTATCGGGCGGGATTTCCATTCACTAGCTTAAGCGGATGCAGATAATGAGAAAACTAAATCCATTTGCTCCTGTAACGATTCTAAATAGTCAAAAGCTTCGCGATTAGCATCTTTTGCATCATCAAAGAATAAGCGATAATCAATCTCTCCGTTTTTCTCCGATTTCAGCCAAGAAGCTTCATTGTGCGTGAGCCTTATGAGATCGCCTCCAGAATGGCGTCCATACTTTTTGACCGTTTCCTGCAAAGCCTCTTTTTCGCTTTCAGACAAAACATCAAATTCGTGCTCTCGTTTTGTTTCAAAAATAGGGTGTCTTTTCGCTTCATTCACCCTAATGTATCTGCCTAACAATTCTAAGTTTTCTTGCGGCAAATCACGAAATTTGACCGGGGAAATAGCCTCATTCATAACATCCAACGACTTTGATGGAATGGGCCCATAGTCTAATCGATAATAAACATCGCCAAGAATAGGACGACCATGCCGTATCAGGTGATACTTATCAACGTAATAAAGCATCTTCGCCGCCTTCAATTTGTCGAGATTTTTAATGTTTGCTGCTAAAAATGAAAGGCACGCAACAAACTTTTCAATATCGTATTTCAATCGAATTGGCGGTTGGATTTTTGATGTCATGTTAAACTCTTCCCTACCAAAGCTTACACCAAGCATGATTTAGTTTCAACGCCAAAATTACCCACACGCGCAGTACCCGATACCCTGCCCCGTCTTGGGGTTCGGGGTATCGCAAAAACCTCTGGCAGTCTCTAAAGGGCTCTAAACGAAAACTAAACCTGGGCCAAGCCCAACCCTCTATCCGTCGTATTCCTAAACCCCATTCTAACTGAAATCGATTAATACTTGCGAATAACTGCGACAAGGACACCTCCTGTTTTAAGTTCTGTTTTGGGAATAATTGGTGCGTATTTTTTATTGGCGGCGACAAGTCTCACACTGGCCCCCTCTTTTTCGTAGTACTTTAACGTCCATTCCCCGTCTACCTCGGCAACAATAATGTCATGATTTCGGGGCTCGCGGCCTCTTTCGATCATCACAAAATCCCCCTCATGAATTCCGGCGTCTATCATGGAGTCGCCGCTCACTCTCAAAAGGAAAGTATCTTGAGGATTTTTGACCAAAAAATCTTCTAGATTCATGGTGTCGGCCATCACCTCTTCTTCCGCGCTAGGAAGCCCCGCCTGCACACTGCCCAAGAGTTTGATCCCCGCCAGAGAATCCCACAAAATCCTCCCTCTGGAATCCTTGCGCAGGAAGCTTTTCTCAATCAGCTGATTCACAAGAAAATGCGCCGACGCCTTGGAACGGTAGTTAAAAAGGTTCCGTATCTCCTCAAAACTGGGTGCGCGGTGCCGCGTTTGGAAAAATTCGCGAATCTTGCGTAGAGCGCTGGCAACATCAATCGGTGGTTTGGGCATCGTGTCCTCTTCTCCTGGCAATACTATAAACGAACGAACGTTTGTTTACAAGTAAAATTTTTGCGCACATTCATTGGCTTGGGCCACTCATCGACTTGTCGTAACTCCAATCCTGGGACAAAGTTCACGCAATGGGCAGCGGCTGCAAAACGGCGAGACTGGTTGGCAAAGATTTTGACCAAAACACACCAAAAGATCATTGTACTCAATCCAAAAACGGGTGGGGAGAATCTCCCGCAAGACTTCCTCTGTCTCATCAGGCATTTTAGTTTTGACCAGGCCCCAACGATTGGAAATGCGGTGGACATGGGTATCAACACAAATTCCCGGTTTACCGTAACCTACTGTGACAACTAAGTTTGCCGTCTTTCTTCCGACCCCTTTAAAAGTCAAAAGGGTCTCCAGATCGGATGGCACCGCACCGTCAAATTTTTCAATCAGAACCTTGCAAATGCCCAGAATATTACGCGCTTTGGTACGATAGAATCCCACAGGGAATACGAGTTTTTCAATTTGATGGGTAGTGAGTTTGAGCATGGCATAAGGCGTGTCAGCCGCTTCAAAAAGGCGATGACTGGCTTCTTCGGTGGTTTTGTCTTTGGTCCGCAGGCTTAATACGGTGGAAACCAAGACCTTGAAAGGAGCATTCTTGCCCACGGCAAACGTTCCCACGATGGGCTGCTTCCACTGCTTGACCTGTTCGTGCAAAACAGCTAACATTTGGGACAGATTTTTGAGCGCGTTGGCTCGCCTAGGATTCCTTTTCACGGAAAGTATTGTAGCATGCTATATTATCGTCATGCTCAAAACTGCTCTTGAGACCATTTCCTGTCTGGTTTTCCCCAAAATCTGTGAGACTTGCCTTGAGATTTTACCGGCGCAAGACGTCCGCGGAGTCTGCCTTCGTTGTTTAGGGTCGATTCGCAAGATCGCACCGCCCTTCTGCCCCAATTGCGGCAGATCCGCGATCTACAAAAATTCCCGTTGCGGCCAGTGCCGTGATACGGGGTTTTATTTTGACCATGTCTACGCCGCCGCCTACTATGAGGGTAAAATGCAGGAGTTGCTCCAGTCCTATAAATTTAAAGGCAGAAAATTTCTGAAAACTTTTCTTTCTGAACTGCTTACCGAATTTATTTCCAATCACCTTCATTCTTCCGATTTTGACGCCGTCCTTAGCGTGCCTATGGAAGCCAGAAAAGAAAATGAACGCGGCTTTAACCAGTCGCTGCTCCTATCTCGTTTGGTCTCCAAAAAAATACAGCGTCCCGACCTGAGTGCTTTTGTCGGAAGAAAAAAATTGAAACATGCGCAGTCCCTTCTCAACAAAAACCAAAGAGCTGAAAACATATCCGGTTCTTTCGCCATCAAAAATTCCCAGCCGTACTTTGAAAAAAATCTTCTCCTTGTGGATGATATTTTAACGACGGGATTTACGGCTTCCGAGTGTTCGAAAACCCTAAAAACAGCTGGCGCCCGTTCGGTGACGGTCTTGGCTGTGGCGCGAGGACTCTAGAAGTGAGAGTCTTAAGAAATCATATCGTGGGTGAATTTTTTTCCCCTTTCCTTCTCTCCATTTCTTCATTTATATTCCTTTTTCTTTTGGGCCGCGGGCTTGTGCAGATGGCTGATTTTATTTTTAATAAATCGGTCGATGTATTTTTAGTTCTTAAGCTTTTGTGGTATTCACTGCCGTTTATCCTGACATTTATCGTGCCAATGTCCGTATTAGTGGCGACACTTTCCATGTTTGGCAAACTTTCCTACGACAATGAAATCATCGCGATGCGCGCTAGCGGCTTAAGTCTTTTAAAAATAGCCAAGCCGCTTTTTTTTGTCGTTTTCATTCTGTCGCTTTGCACGTTTATCCTCTCGGACCAGATTGCCTCGGTGACGCACTACCGCTACCGCCAGCTTTTGATGCGTATTGGCCTTGAAAATCCAGGCGCGGCGCTCGAGGAAGGGACATTCATTAAAAAATTTAAAAATTTTGTAATTTTTATTTACGAAATTGATAAAAATAAACTTAAAGGCATTCGGATTTATCAACCGCAAGAAGGAAAGCCGACGCGCACGATCTCCGCGCAAAAAGGCGAACTCATCTCGATCCCTGAGCAGGGTATCGTCAAACTGCGCCTTATCCAGGGTACCAGCGACGAACCCGACCCCAAAGATCCGGCGAAGTTTTATACAATCAATTTTAAAACGTACGATTTTCCGCTCAATGTTTCTGAGTCCAGCAAAGATGAAAAGCTCGGTAAAAAACCAAAAGATATGTCCATTCGTGAGCTGCAGACGGAGATCGACAACTTGGGTCATGAAGGCATCCGCGCTACTTACCCATTGGCTACTGAAATTCACAACAAAATCGCACTCGCCTTTTCAAGCATCGCGTTTCTTCTGATTGGGATTCCGCTTGGCATTACGTCTCGGCGAAGCAACAAATCCGTCAGCTTTGGCATCAGTTTATTTTTAATGACGCTTTATTGG
Source organism: Candidatus Omnitrophota bacterium (assembly GCA_945877765.1). Lineage (GTDB taxonomy): Bacteria > Omnitrophota > Gorgyraeia > 2-02-FULL-51-18 > 2-02-FULL-51-18 > CAMDWQ01. The sequence goes on from CAMDWQ010000024.1 coordinate 7,584, forward strand.
TTAATTTTAATTGCCGGGAAGGCGCTGGCTCAAAAGGGGTTGGTGCACCCGCTTCTAGCGCTGCAATTTGCTAACCTTATCGTCGGCGGCGCAGGGCTCTTGCTGCTGAGAAAAATCACCAGAACCTGACCATGCGCATCCTCGACCGCTACCTCATCCGCAGTTTTGCCAATGCCTTGATTTACTGCCTGGCTGTATTTCTGGTACTTTTTATTATCATCGATGTATTCAGCAATTTGGATGAGTTTCTAAAGCACAGTGTGTCACTAAAAATTATTCTTACTTACTATGCTTATTTCATTCCAACGATTCTTGTGCAGGTGATCCCTATCGCGTGCCTGGCGGCAGTGCTCTTTGTGATCGGCAGTCTGAGCCGCCACAATGAAATTATCGCGCTCAAAGCCTGCGGAATCAGCGCGTTTCACATCCTACTCCCCTACTTTTTTATGGGAATCCTGATTAGCTTTGGCGTGTTGTTGGTGGATGAGCTCGTCGTGCCGCAGTCTTCTTTGGCATCCACCTCGATCATGGAGGGGCTGATTAAAAAAGGGGGCGCCAATTTTGAGCAGCGTTCCTTGAGCAAAGTGACTCTTTATGGAAAAAATAATTGCATGATTTACGCGCGAGAGTATGAAATCGAATCTAAAACAATGCATGATGTCGTCATTTTTCAAAATGACATGCGGGAAAATTTTCAGACACAAATCAAAGCTAAAAAAGCGGCCTATGAAAAGGGCCGCTGGGTTTTCTATGACGCGATTGAGTACCGCATGAACCGCCGGGGTGAAGTGGTGGGTAATCCCGTATTCTCACAGGAGCTTTTATTTCCTCTGGATCAAAAACCGGAAGATTTTTTGCATCAAGGCTCCCAGGTGCAGTTCATGAATTCTAAAGAGCTGACTGGGTACATCCAGAAGCTGGGTGGAAATAGCCGTAAATTGGTGCAAAAATTATCGGTGGACCTGCACTATAAGATCGCTTTCCCATTTGTCTGCTTCATTGTCATGTTGATTGGGGCGCCGCTGGCAATGAGGACGGGACGCAGCGGGACGGCGATGGGAATCGGCTTGAGCTTCACGCTGGTACTTCTTTATTACGGAATCGCTTCCACCTGTTTAGCGCTAGGAAAAGGCAACTACTTGCCGCCGATGTTCGCCGCGTGGTTTGGAAATTTATTCTTCGCGGTTATCGGAATCTACCTGATTAAAAATACTTCTTAAATTGTCATTCCCGAATGCTTTAATCGGGAATCAAACCTAGACTTGATCCCCGATAAAAAATTTCGGGGATGACACCGAGCTACGTTCCAACCTCCCAAGCGGCAAGATATTTCTCCTGCTCTTTGGAAAGCTTGTCGATGTCCACATTCATTGATAGAAGCTTGATACGGGCGATTTCTTTATCAATGTCCATGGGGACACGGTAAACTTTTTTCTCAAGAGACTTATGATGACGCACCACCCACTCGCTGGCTAAAGCCTGATTAGCAAAACTCATGTCCATCACCATCGCCGGATGACCTTCTGCGGCTCCAAGGTTCACCAGGCGGCCCTCGGCTAGAAGATAAATTCTCTTATTATTGGAAAGCGTATATTCTTGAACAAAATCCCGCATCGGGCGGACTTTTTTAGCCATTTTGCGAAGCTCGGCAACATCAATTTCCACGTCAAAATGACCCGAATTGGAAACGATGGCGCGGTCCTTCATCGCGAGAAAATGCTCTTTTCGCAGGACACTCTTATTGCCGGTGACAGTCACATAAATATCGGCTTGCTTGACAGCCTCTTTCATTGGCATGACCTGATAGCCGTCCATCACCGCTTCCAAAGCCCGCAACGGATCGATTTCTGTCACAATGACATTAGCGCCAAGGCCTTTGGCCCGCATAGCAACACCGCGTCCGCACCATCCGTAACCGGCAACAACAACCGTAGAGCCTGCAATCAATACATTGGTGGCGCGAATAACGCCATCCAGCGTCGATTGTCCAGTGCCATAGCGATTGTCAAAAAAATGTTTGGTGTCCGCGTCATTAACCGCCACAATCGGATACAAAAGCTTTCTTTGCGCTTCTAGACTGCGCAAACGGATGACACCGGTCGTCGTTTCTTCGGTGCCGCCAATAATATTTTTCATGAATTTTTCAGGCTGCTTGTGAATGGCGGAAACAACATCAGCGCCGTCATCCATCGTCAAATGGGGCTCGTGTTGGAGTGCGGCATAAATATGGGAATAATAGCTCTTGTGATTCTCGCCCTTGATCGCCAATACCTTGATCCCGCTATCCTTCACCAGAGAGGCGGCTACATCATCCTGAGTGCTTAAAGGATTGGAGGCCACAAGCGCTACGTCCGCACCGCCGGCTTTCAGCGTGATCGCGAGGTTGGCGGTTTCGCACGTCACATGCAGGCAGGCTGAAACGCGAAGGCCTTTGAACGGTTTTTCTTTTTCGAAGCGCCGGCGGATCAAGTCCAACACGGGCATGCTATTTCCTGCCCATTCAATGCGAAGTTTCCCTTTGGGAGCTAATTTGATGTCAGCGATATCGGAGCGTACGGAACTCATGAGCTTAAAATCCTTTCTTGAGGTCAGCGACCTTGTCTAGTTTTTCCCAGGTAAATTCTTTTTCGTTGCGTCCAAAATGCCCATAAGCCGCTGTCTTCCTATAAATAGGGCGTCTGAGATCGAGTTGCTTGATAATTCCTTTGGGGGTGAGGTCAAAATTTTTCCTGACCGCTCGGCATAGCGCCTCTTCCGATACTTTGCCTGTAGCCAGCGCATCCACCATCACCGAAACTGGTTCGGCGACACCGATGGCATAAGCCAATTGGACTTCACATTTGTCCGCTAATCCGGCCGCTACAATGTTTTTGGCAATATACCGCGCCATATAGGAAGCGGAGCGGTCCACCTTTGTTGGGTCCTTGCCGGAAAAAGCACCGCCGCCATGCGATCCATAGCCGCCGTACGTGTCCGCGATAATTTTACGGCCAGTAAGTCCGGTATCCGCCTGAGGCCCGCCCACTTCAAAACGGCCTGTCGGGTTGATATAAAATTTTGTATTCTTGTCGATGTATTTGGCGGGGATCACTTTTTCGATCACCAATTTTTTCATGTCAGCCGCCAGCCGGGTCATGTTGGTTTTTGGTAAATGATGCACGCTCACCACGATAGCATCGCATCGTTTGGGTTTTCCATTTTCATATTCAATGGTCACCTGAGATTTTCCATCGGGCCGCAGGTAGGAAACGATGCCCTTCTTACGAACCTCAGCCATCCGCTGCGTCAAGCGGTGCGCCAAAGAAATCGCAAGCGGCATCAATTCGGGCGTCTCGTTGGAAGCAAAACCAAACATCATCCCCTGATCACCGGCACCGCCAGTATCAACGCCCATCGCAATATCAGGCGATTGGCCTTGAATCGAGGTAATCACAGCACAAGTATTAAAATCAAATCCAAACGCGGGGTTGTCGTATCCAATTCCTTGGATCGTCTTACGAACAATCTTAGGGATATCCACATAACAAGAAGTGGTGATTTCTCCGGCCACAAACGCAACGCCTGTCGTTACCAGGGTCTCGCAGGCAACACGGCCCATCGGGTCTTTTTCGAGAATAGCGTCTAAAATAGCATCTGAAATTTGGTCAGCAACTTTGTCTGGATGGCCTTCAGTAACGCTTTCGGAAGTAAAAAGATAAGATTCTTTGCTCATGAGCCTGCCTTTATTTTTGAGTTTTAAAAATCCGATTTGCCTCTTCAAGTGATTTTAAATCGCCGATATCATACCACAACCCTTTAAACAGAAAACTGAAAATTTTGAGACTTCCCAGAAGCCAGCGGACATAAAAACCAGGAGCATCGCCAGCGTCCTTGGTGGCCAAGTATTGGCGGACGAGCGGCAGTGTTTTGGCCGGAAAATAATAGACGCCCATGCCGATAAGACTGGATTTTGGTTTTTCAGGTTTTTCTTCGAAACCAAGCACTTCCCCTGACGGTGCCGCTTCAATCACGCCAAATTTTTTGGAAGCCTTCGCGGGATCTCCCAAATCATAAACAGCGATGGCAACACTTTCTTTTTTGGACTGCGCAAAATCAACAAAACTCGAAAGACTCTGCTCAAATAAATTATCACTGGCCAACAATAAAATATCCGCTGTGATATTCGCCTGGCGAACCGCCAAATCCAAATCTCCCACAGCCCCCAAACGGTTATCGTTGGACGTCGTCTGGTCATTTAAAATTGTAAGCGGCACACGTGAGCGTCCATATTTTTTCCAGGAATTTAATTGCTCAAAAAAACGCGCATTGGTAACTAATACGATTTCCTCCAGAGAGTCTATTGCATTCAACTGCTCGAGAAGACGGTCCAAAATAGTCACGCCATCCACTTCGAGGAGGCACTTGGGCTTGTTTTCGGTGAGAGGATATAAACGTGTCGCGTAGCCCGCGGCTAAAACAACGGCTTTCATTTTTTTCCCGCTGATAGACGAAGGCCCTGCTGGTACTTCGTTTTGAGAAAATGAATCACCTCGTCGCCGGTATTGAATGTCAGCGCGTGCTTGGCAATGTCTTCGGCCTCGGTAAATGTCATCGAGCGTACAATTTTCTTAATCTCCGGCACCATCACGGGAGAAGTTGAAATCTCATCGATGCCCAAGCCCACCAAAACGGGAGTCAATAGCGGGTCGCCGGACATCTCGCCGCAAATACCTACCCATATTTTTTTGGAGTGCCCTGTGTCGATAATCATTTTAAGAAGTCTTAGCACCGCCGGATGCGCAGGCTCATAGAGATAGGCAATTTTTTCATTGATACGGTCGACCGCCAGCGCATACTGGATCAGATCATTGGTGCCGATACTGAAAAAATCTACCTCGGACGCCAAGATGTCGCATGTCAAAGCCGCGGATGGAATCTCAATCATCGCGCCTATTTCCATTTTGGGGTCAAAATGAATCCGCTTGGCCCGCAACTCGTTTCGCGCTTCTTCTAAAAGTTTGTTGGCCTGGCGCACTTCGCCGACGCCGGAAATCATGGGGTACATCAGACGAAGTTTGCCGTGGGCGCTGGCGCGCAAAATGGCACGCAGCTGCACTTTAAAAATATCGGGTGTCGCCAGACAAAAACGAATCGCGCGCCAGCCCAGGAAGGGATTCATTTCATGCGGCATCTCCAAGTGTGACAAAAATTTATCTCCGCCCAAATCAAATGTACGGACAATTACCGGTTTGGGAGCCATGGCCAACACGACTGTCTTGTAAGCCTGGTACTGGTCTTCTTCGCTGGGAAGCCCCACACGGTTCATGTACAAAAATTCACTGCGATAAAGTCCAATGCCATCCGCGCCGTGAGAAAGGACGGAATCCGTCTCCGAGGGAAGCTCGATATTAGCCGCCAACTCCAGACGACGGCCATCCTTGGTAATACAGGGCAAATCTTTAAATCGCTTTAAACCCTTGTTAAAATCCGAATAACGCAGCTGTTCCTGACGATATTTACTCAGCTCGGCAGCGCCCGGGTTTAGAATGATGGTGCCGGCACTTCCATCCAAAATAATCAAATCCCCTGTCTTAATGGTATGCGTCGCTTTTTCAAGACCCACCACCGCGGGGATTTCTAAGGACTTAGCCATAATGGCTGTATGAGAGGTGCGTCCCCCGATATCCGTGGCAAAACCGATCACGTTTTTGCGGTTCATCACGGCGGTGTCGCTGGGAGAAAGATCGTAAGCGACGACAATCACTTTTTCTTTCAGGTCCGTCAGAGAACTCCTTTGGTCTCCGACGAGATGACGGATCACGCGGCGGCCAACATCACTAATGTCACTCACTCTCTCACGAAGATACTCATCGTCAATCTTCAAAAAGGACTGAATATATTTCTTAAGAACCTGAGAAAAAATATACTCGGCGGAAAACTTCTCTTTCTTGATTCGCTCCATTACCTCTTCGATGATGACTCGGTCCTCAAGCACCATCAGGTGAGCGTTAAAAATATCGCCGTGCTCCTGGCCAATCTCATGTGAAATCTTATCGCGGATACCCATGATTTCGGCACGCGTCATCGTCAAGGCGTCCTGAAGGCGCGTAATTTCTTTAGGAATAGACGACTCTTTGATTGTCTTTTGTTGAATAGAAATGTCCTCACTGTCGAGGACAAGCGCCTTGCCAATGACAATTCCGGGTGACGCTGCAATTCCGTTTAGTAATTTCATCTTAAGTCGCCCTCCTCACCATCATGAGTTAAAAACGCTTCCAATTCTTTCATGGCCTCTTCCGCATCGGGCCCGTTCACTTCAATCTCAAGAAAAGAACCGTGATTGGCAGCCAGTGTCATCAGACTCATGATCGATTTTCCGCTTACCATTTCCTGGCCCTTGCGAACCACCACTTCCGATTCATATTTATTGGCGATTTTGACAAAAGCAGACGCTGGCCTGGCATGCAGGCCTTGAGGATTGGTAATTTTAATATTTTTTTTGATCAGCATGCTTTAGACAGCCTCAAGCAAACGTGCTTTGCGTCTTTTCTTATCATTCACGTTTCTTTTTTTCTCGGTGTTGATGATTTCTAAAATTAATTTGGAAACACGTCTTGGGTTGTGACGCACAATATCCGCCGCATTGATAATATTGTCCTCTACCACGCGGTAGCCGAGCGCGCGAATACGCTCGGTATCTGGCTTCACCGGAATCGATCCGCCCTTGGAATATTTCACTAAAATATTTGGCGGTATCTGACCGGCATTGACAATGACATGGCTTAAGACATCTGGATGCGAATGTTCCGCAATCGTGTTGACGTGATCAAAAGCGCTGAATCCGTCCGTCTCATGCGTCTGCGTCATGACATTACAGATATAAATTTTAGGCGCTCGGGCACGCGCAATCGCCGCCGAAAGATCCTCAATTAAAAGATTTGGCAGGATGCTGGTATAAAGACTGCCGGGACCAATCACGATAGCGTCCGCATTTTCTACGGCAAAAATGGCGTCCTCCGTCGCGTGAGACCCCTCCGGTTGAAGATACAGACGCTCAATCTTACTGGCGGTCATGGAGATATTGCTCTCCCCGATCGTCTGAGTACCATCCGCGTGCTGGGCCACCAGCGTCGATTTTTTTAATGTTGAAGGAACGACTCGGCCTCGGATTGCTAAAATCTTCGAGGACTCACGAATCGCCTTCTCAAAATCACCCGTCACTTTTAGCATCGCCAAAATAAAAAGATTGCCGAAATTGTGCCCCTCAAATTCACCTGATTCTTTGAACCGAAACTGAAAAAGTTCGCTCATTAGCGGCTCAGCGTCTGCCAACGCCACCAGACAATTGCGAATATCGCCGGGAGGCGGGATATTGAACTGACTCCTTAACCGTCCTGAAGAACCTCCGTCATCGGCAACCGTCACCACTGCCGTAATATTGGAAGTAAATTCTTTCAAACCATGCAAAAGAACCGCCAGACCCGAGCCGCCGCCAATCACGGTGATGCGCGGCCCGCGCTCAAGATACCGCTTCTGGTACATGATGTTGACTAGCTCATTTTCACGCTGAGGCAGCAACACCGTAACCACAGACTTAATAATTTTCCGTATGCTGATCGCGATAATTACAAATCCCAAAAGCACGATCAGGCTTCCGCTGGTGCGCTGAATTTGCATGAGCGCCAACACAAATCCGATAGAGCAGAGAATCACGCCAAAGCAACATAAAGTCACCCAGCGCTTGATTCGCATTCCTGGATAAAGCCACTTAAAAAGACCCATAACTCAAACCCTTTTTAAAACTAAATTTGTTGGGGATGTACGATTAAAACTGTTTGGGAGAAGGCCTGGTAAAGATAAAAAAGCTTTAGGGCTTTTTAGCATCTTCCTCACGAATCAATTTCAGGATGGCTTTCTCGTCCGTCAAAGCCTTGAGAGATTCTCTAAAATATTTATCCTTTAGTAGACGGGAAATACGCGCAAGACCTTTTAAGTGCGGACCCGCGGATTCTTCGGGCGCTACCAAGAGAAAAAAGATGTAAACAGGTTCTCCGTCCAATGCCTCAAAATTGACGCCTTGAGGACACAACCCAAAAGCCGCAACAAGTTTTTTGACCACGTTGCTCTTTGCATGGGGAATGCCGACGCCCTGGCCAATGCCGGTACTGCCAAGATTTTCACGGTTAATCAGCACCTGAATAAGGTCTTCTTTATTGCGCAGGCCTTCCGCGCGGCACAACACATCCACTAATTCGCGCAACACGCCTTCTTTGGTGGTGGACTTAATATTCGCCGTGACTGCTTTTTCACTCAGGAATTCAACGATTTTCATAGGCTTCTTTCTTTTTTAAAAAAATGGAGCGGGAGAAGGGATTCGAACCCTCGACGTCCACCTTGGCAAGGTGGCACTCTAGCCGCTGAGTTACTCCCGCATTAAAATCTTTGAAAAGAACAAAAAAACCGTGGGCGGAAGAGGACTCGAACCTCCAAGGGTTACCCCATCAGCTCCTAAGGCTGACGCGTCTGCCAGTTTCGCCATCCGCCCTTAAAAACTTTACTTCCGCTTCCTGTCAAATCTCTACTTGTCGAAAATAAAAAATTGTGTGCGCCGAGTAGGGATTGAACCTACGACCCGCTGATTAAGAGTCAGCTGCTCTACCAACTGAGCTATCGGCGCGAAAAAATATCTTACACTACAACCGCCGCTCCTGCACATTCACAATCAGCTGCGACAAGGCGGCTATCAATGCCGCCGCGAAGTGTCGCCAAGCAGAGGCTTGGCGACCTCTACCAACTGAACTATCGGCGCTAAAAACGCGAAATAATTTAAGCTGAGCTCACTAACTCGAGAAAAAAAGTTTTTTAAACTTTCAACAGATCGCCATGCAACGGCTCAACCTATCAGCACAAGTTGGTTATTATAGCTAAACTTCTGTTTCCGACCAAGGAAAAAAGCCGTGTAGAGACCTATACCGCATCGAACTCCTCGGATGAACTCTCAACAATAACTGTGATTCTACCACACAACCTTTTAGACAAGTCACGTATGAAGCCTTAAAACATAGAACCGTACCCCCAAACCTCAGACTGCATGTGTCCAGTGCGCGTAGAATATTTTCTGATTAAATTTTAATTCATAGAATTTTTAAATATCCAGAGTCCCAAACTTTTTAAAGCTTCAGTGAGCCACCAATCAAAACCAAAAATCAGATGAACTCAAACACCTCATTTTTTTCAAACTCCTGGCTCGAGATCCCAACTCTCATAATCTCCCCAAATAAAACAACTTACAAATAAACCCCAAAGCCGCGCGGACCTTCTATGAAACTTGTAGATGCCC
>CAMDWQ010000025.1 GCA_945877765.1 Candidatus Omnitrophota bacterium
AAGACGTCGAAATGGTCATGCCCGGCGACTCTGTCACCATCACCGCCGAACTCATCACCCCTATCGCCATGGAGAAGGAACTTCGCTTCGCCATTCGTGAAGGCGGACGTACTGTCGGCGCCGGAGTTATCTCGGAGATTTTGGCTTAAAAAAAAGTACTTGCTATCTATCGGGGTATTTCATACAATACCCCGATATTTATTTCTGACGCCATAGAAAATTTTTGGAGAATTTGTGAGAGAGTTTATAGAGTTTGGATGTACGCTATGCAAGCGTCGTAATTACACGTCGAATAAAAATAAAAAACTTCATCCTGAGCGTATTGAGCTCAAGAAGTATTGCCCGTTTTGCCGAAAACATACGGTACATAAAGAACAGAAATAAATAGCACCTCTTACGGAATTTTAAATTCCGAGAGGGGATGTTTTCTTCTTTTTTTTGTTATTTTATAAACATAGCAAAGGTTTTAGGCCAGTAGCTCCAATTGGTAGAGCGGCGGTCTCCAAAACCGCTTGTTGGGGGTTCGAGTCCCTCCTGGCCTGCAATTAGAGAAGGGCTGATAGGGTTAAGGAAGCATGAACAAAATTGTAAATTTTTTTCGCGAAGTGAAGGCCGAAATGCAAAAAGTGACTTGGCCAACACGCGAAGAACTGATGGGATCAACGGCGGTGGTTTTAATGACCATGCTGATACTTTCCACGTTTGTGGGTATCACGGATTTTATTCTGGCCAATTCATTGAAATTGATTTTAAGATGACGGAAAAAGTGATGACTAAGCAGTGGTACGTGATCCATACGCAGACAGGACGCGAAGATACCGTTAAGACCACGCTTCAGAGCCGCGCACTGCAGAACAACATGCAGGACAGAATCACGCAGGTTTTGATCCCTACGGAAAAAGTTTCGGAAGTGAAGGCAGGCAAGAAAAAGATTACAACCCGTAAATTCTTTCCTGGTTATGTGCTCATTGAGATGGAAATGACCGATGATACTTGGTACCTGGTCAAAAACACTCCGGGCGTCAGCGGTTTTATCGGATCAGGCAGAAAGCCCCTTCCTTTAAAGGAAGCAGAAGTCGCGGGAATCATTAAGCAGGCCGAAGACAAGAAAGAAAAGCCAACGCCTAAAATAATTTTTGAAAAGGGCGAAAGCGTGCGGGTCAAAGAAGGGCCCTTTGTTAATTTTAACGGTACGATTGAAGAAGTTAATCCCAATAAAGGTAAGCTCAAAGTGCTTGTGGCGATTTTTGGCCGCACAACACCAGTGGAGCTTGAGTATTGGCAGGTAGAGAAGGTTTAACAGTGTCATCCCCGAAATCTTTAATCGGGGATCGTGTCCAAGTTTGATTCCCGATAAGAACTTTCGGGAATGACAGAATAGGAATCGATATGGCAAAAAAAGTAAAAACAACGATTAAGCTGTACTGCCCCGCAGGTCAGGCAAACCCGGCGCCTCCCGTTGGTCCGGCGCTTGGTCAGCATGGCGTCAATATCATGGATTTTTGTAAGCAGTTTAACGAGCGCACGCGCGGAAAAGAAGGTTTGACACTGCCGGCGATCATTACGGTGTATGAAGATAGAACGTTTGATTTTATTATTAAGAGCCCACCGAGCACGATTCTCTTGAAGCGTGCGTGTGGCGTTGCCAAAGCATCGGGTGAACCTAATCGTGTGAAAGTTGGCAAAGTGACCAATGCGCAGCTCAAAGAAATTGCGGACGAAAAAATGAAAGATTTAAATTGCAAAGACATGGCAGGGGCTATCCGGATTTTGAAAGGCACTGCTCAAAGCATGGGAATTGAGGTCGAGGCATAATCATGGCAGCAACAATGACCAAGAGAAACAAAGAGCTCGTAAAAATGGTTGAAAAAGGGAAGGTTTACACCCTCAAAGAAGCCATCAAGGTTTTAAAAGAAAGCCCAAAGACAAAATTTGATCAGTCGATTGACCTGCAGTGTAAGTTGGGCGTTGACTTAACGGCCAATGACCAAGCGGTACGCGGAACGACCGTGCTGCCTCACGGACAAGGAAAAACATTGCGCGTGATTGTGTTTTCAAAAGATGAAAGCGCCAATGCAGCGAAAGCGGCCGGAGCGGATGTTGTCGGCGGTGATGATTTAGTGGCAAAAGTTTTGGGTGGTTGGACGGCTTTTGACGTGGCGATTGCAACTCCCGGCATGATGAAGGAAGTTGGCAAGCTCGGAAAAGTTTTAGGTCCTCGTGGTTTAATGCCGTCTCCCAAGGCCGGTACGGTGACGGATAACCCTGCCAAGGCGGTCAATGAAGTCAAAGCTGGTCGTGTCGAATTTAAGATGGACAAGCAGGCCAATGTCAGCACGTCGATTGGTAAACTATCTTTTAGCGAAGAAAAGCTTGTTGAAAACGGAACTGTTTTGATTGAGGCTCTCGTAAAGTCTCGTCCGCGATCGGTAAAAGGGACGTTTGTTAAAAGCGCGCACCTTTCTAGCACGATGGGACCCGGTATTAAATTGGATATCAGCAAATTTCTTAAAGAAACTGAAGTCAGCGATTAACTTTAGAGGAAAAAATGAAAGCAACTGGATTTAGCCGCGTATCAAAAGATTTGATTATCAAGCAGGTTGAGAAAGAGCTTAAATCACAGCCTATCTTTTTTGTGACCCAGCACTCGACGGTGTCGGCAAGCAGCATGGATAAGCTTAGGGCAAAATTGCGTAAATCTAACGCAAAGTATCTAGTGGTTAAAAACCGCTTAGGGAAAAAGGCTTTTGAAAAAGCAAACTTGAAGGAAATTGCGGGAAGTTTTACCGGCGCTTGTGGAATTACGTTTACAGCCGGCGACCCCATTGGTCCGTGCAAAATTTTGGTTGATTTCGCCAAGGAAAATACGGCGTTTAAAATTCAAACCGGTTACTTGAACGGGCAGATGGTAAGCTCGGATCAAATTAAAGCGCTTGCTAGCCTGCCTTCCAGAGAAGTGCTTTTGGCGCGAGTGGTGGGTGGTATTCAGGCGCCAATTTCCGGATTTGTACAAGTTCTTGCGGGTACCTTAAGAAAGATGGTAACCGTTTTAGATGCTATTGCCAAGCAGAAGGGCAATTGATTTTAAAAAATCGACCCTTAGGCTTGCCGAAGGGTTCTTAACAAAAAAAGAGGCTTTTCAAGAGCCCATTACAAAGTGAGGATATGAAGATGACACAAGCCGTTGAAGCAACACCTAAGATGCAGGAGATTATTAGCTCCATCGAAACCATGAGCGTGCTCGAATTAGCGAACCTCGTGAAGGTATTGGAAGAGAAGTTTGGCGTTTCAGCCGCCGCCGCTGTTGCCGTTGCAGCTCCTGGCGCAGGTGCTGGTGCCGCCGCTGTTGCTGAGGAAAAAACATCGGTCACTATCATGCTTAAGAGTGCTGGTGCGAACAAAATTGGCGTCATTAAGGAAATCCGTGCAGTGACCAATCTTGGATTGAAAGAAGCCAAAGACCTCGTTGATGCAGCTCCCAAAGCGGTGAAAGAAAATGTGCCGGTTAAGGACGCAGAAGCAATCAAGAAGACTCTCGAAGCCGCAGGGGCGACAGTCGAACTTAAATAAGCAGATTTAATTAAACGCTTCTCGAGGTTTATTTTAAACCTTGAGAGGTGTTGTATTTTCTAGTTTATAGTCACTTTTAATGGGTCGATAAAGCGGGGAATCCACAGCCAATGGAAAAATACAGCAAGCGTTACAGCTTCGGTAAGATACCCGAAATATGCGAAATGCCTCATTTGGTCGATATTCAGACCAAGTCTTTCCAGGATTTTTTACAGCTGGGTGTGGCAAAATCGAAACGAAAGAATATCGGCCTCGAGGAAGTTCTCACCGAGGTATTTCCCATTGAGAGCTATGACGGAAATTTAAAACTGGAGTATGTATCCTACAGCTTTGGCAAATCCAAATACACCCTTGATGAATGCCAGAAGAAAGGGATGACGTATTCGGTCCCCCTAAAAATCAAGATTCGTTTAAAGAGCGAAAAAGAGACTAAAGAGCAAGAAATATTCATGGGTGATATGCCCATCATGACGGAAACAGGCACTTTCATTATCAATGGTGACGAGCGTGTCATCGTCAGCCAGCTGCACCGTTCTCCGGGAGTTTCTTTTGAAAAGAATCTCCATCCCAACGGTAAAATTCTTCATTCGGCCCGCCTGATTCCTCACCGCGGTGTTTGGCTTGAATTTGAATTTGATATCAACGAGACGTTGTATGCGTACATCGATCGTAAAAAAAAGTTACTTGCCACCTCCCTTTTGCGTATTTTCGGTTGCGACACGGATGAGGCGATTATCAAGGCGTTTTGCGGTGTTGAGAAAATCGAAGCGCTCAACCGCTACAACCCTAAAAATCTTATTGGACACATGCTGGCTCACGATGTGCTTGATCCGGAAACCAAGTCTCTGATTGCCGAGCACGGAGCTGAGGTGACACGTGAATTAATCGCCAAAATTATAAGTGCGGGCGTAAAATCGATTCTCATTACTCGTACGCAGTCACCGGAAATTGTGGCGACGCTTAAAAAAGACCACACCAAGTCCGCCAATGATGCTTACATTGATATTTATCGCAAACTTCGCCCCGGAGATCCACCCACCATTGACAGCGCAAAGACCATGGTAGATCGCATTTTCTTTGACACAAAACGTTATGATTTGGGTGGGGTAGGCCGTTTCGTGATTAACCGTAAATTGGGCGTAAAGGACAGTTTAGAAAACCGTCTTTTGACTCGCGATACCTTGGTGGCAGTCGTCAAGCGCTTGATCGCCATTAAAAATGGTGATGGCGATACAGACGATATTGATCATTTGGGTAATCGCCGTGTGCGTACGGTAAGCGAGCTTTTGCAGGCACAGTTCCGCATCGGTTTGGCACGTTTAGAGCGCTCCGCCAAAGAGCGTATGGGGATTTACGACCTTCAAAATATGATGCCGCATAACCTCATCAACTCGAAACTAATTTCCAGCGTGATCCGCGACTTCTTTGGGCGCAGTCAGCTGTCTCAATTTATGGATCAGACCAATCCTCTGGCCGAAATGACGCACAAGCGCCGTCTTTCAGCCCTCGGACCCGGGGGTCTTTCACGTGAGCGCGCAGGCTTTGAAGTGCGTGACGTCCACCACTCTCACTACGGCCGCATCTGCCCGATCGAAACACCGGAAGGTCCAAACATCGGACTGATCGCGTCTTTGTCAACCCATGCGCGCATCAATGAATTTGGTTTTATTGAAACGCCCTATCGCAAGGTTGAAAATGGCCGTGTGACAGAAAAGATTGAGTATTTGTCTGCTGATCTTGAAGATCAATACATCATTGCTCAGGCGAATGCAAAGGTCGACAAAAACGGGCATTTTTCCGATAGCAAGGTTTCTTGTCGCCATAAGGGTGATTTTCCTTTTAGTAGCCCCAAAGAAATTCATTATATGGATATTTCGCCCAAGCAGTTGGTCAGCATCGCCGCGGGCTTAATCCCCTTCTTAGAGCATGACGATGCCAACCGTGCACTCATGGGCTCCAACATGCAGCGCCAAGCAGTTCCTTTGCTTATCACGGAAGCTCCTTTGGTTGGGACGGGTCTTGAGTACCGTACCGCTAAAGATTCTGGTGCCGTTGTCGTTGCCAAGGAAGAGGGCAAAGTGACGTCGCTTCAAGCTGATGAAATCATTGTCAGCGGAACGAAGTACCCTTTAAAGAAGTTTATGCGTTCCAATGCCAGCACTTGCGTCAACCAGCGTCCGATTGTGGAGTTGGGTGACAAAATTAAAGCGGGTCAGGTCATTGCTGACGGCGCTGCCACCAAAGACGGCGAATTAGCGCTCGGTCGTAATGTGCTGGTGGCTTTCATGCCATGGCGCGGGTACAATTTCGAGGACGCTATTTTGTTGAGCGAGAAATTTGTACGTGAAGATGTTTATACCTCTGTTCACATCGAAGAATTTGAAATTGAGTCTCGTGATACACGCCTGGGCAAAGAAGAAATTACGCGTGATATCCCCAACGTAGGTGAAGAGGCACTCAAGGATTTGGGTGATGACGGTATTATTCGTATCGGTGCGGAAGTTGGTCCCGGCGATATTCTCGTGGGTAAAGTAACCCCCAAGTCAGAAACAGAGCTTTCGCCTGAAGAGAAGCTTTTGCGAGCCATTTTTGGTGAAAAAGCCGGTGATGTGCGTGACGCATCACTGACAGTTCCTCCTGGTGTTGAGGGTATTATTATTGAAACAAAGATATTTGCCCGCAAGGGTCAGGAATCAAAAACGAAGGAAGTCCGTGCCAAGGAAGCCAAGGAAATTGAGGTAATCAAGGCGCAGTATTCCGAGCAAATTGGATCCATTGAAAAAGACAAGAGCGCAAAACTAATCGGTCTTCTTGAAGGTAAAACATTGGCTGTTAGCCTTGTTGATCTTGAAACCGGAGCGATCTTGATTGGACGCGGAAAAACAGTTAAGAAGTCCGATGCTTCAAAGCTTTTACAAGCGGACATCGAAAACATCAAGTTGGAAGAAGATGACGAGGCAGAAGATCAGATCAAGCGGGTTGCGCGCTTAATGGATGATCAGATTGATGAGCTTCGTTACGAAGAAGACCGTGAAATTGACCGCGTGAAGCGTGGTGATGAGCTTCCGCCTGGAGTGCTCAAACGAGTGAAAGTTCTTGTAGCGCACAAGCGCAAAATCTCCGTCGGAGACAAAATGGCCGGACGCCATGGAAACAAGGGTATTGTTGCCAAAATCATGCACGAGGAAGACATGCCATTTCTTGAAGATGGCACGCCGGTGGATATCGTTTTGAATCCCCTGGGTGTTCCTTCGCGTATGAACGTCGGTCAAATCCTTGAGACTCATCTAGGATGGGCTGTCAAGAAGCTCGGCATGACCATCGCAACGCCTGTTTTTGACGGCGCCAGCGAAACTGAAATTAAGCAGTACATGAAAAAAGCAGGTATCCCAGAAACCGGCAAGGTTGTTTTGCGTGATGGGCGCACAGGGGAAAGATTTGACCAGGAAGTGACCGTCGGTTACATCTACATGCTCAAGCTAGCCCATTTGGTGGACGATAAAATTCACGCCCGCTCCATCGGGCCTTATTCGCTGGTGACCCAGCAGCCACTGGGTGGTAAAGCGCAATTTGGCGGCCAGAGGTTCGGAGAGATGGAAGTCTGGGCACTAGAAGCTTATGGCGCCGCTTACACACTGCAGGAACTTTTGACGGTCAAGAGCGATGACGTTCAGGGCCGAACAAGGATGTATGAGTCGATTGTGAAAGGGGAGAATGCTTTGCAGGCCGATACACCGGAGTCGTTCAATGTTTTGGTGAAGGAACTGCAGGCGCTCGCGCTAGACATTCGCACGGAGAGAAAATCCGAAGACGACAAAGAGGTGAAAAGTGAATAAAGCCTACAATAATACGACCAGTGAGTACGTCGCGCCGAATTTTGATTTTATTTCGATCAAAATTGCTTCCCCCGAAGTAATTCGCGGGTGGTCTAAGGGCGAAGTTAAAAAACCTGAAACCATTAACTACCGTACCTTCAAACCCGAAAAAGATGGCCTTTTCTGTGAAAAGATTTTCGGACCTACTAGAGACTGGGAATGTAATTGTGGAAAATACAAAAGAATTAAGCATAAAGGCATTGTCTGCGATCGCTGCGGCGTCGAAGTAACTCTTTCCAAGGTTCGTCGTGAACGCATGGGGCACATCGATTTAGCAACCCCCGTTTCGCATATTTGGTTTTATAAAGCAGTTCCTTCGCGTTTAGGGGCTTTGTTGGAACTTAATCTTCGCGAACTCGAACGTATTATTTATTACGAGGAATATGTCGTTATTGAAAGCGGCGATACACCGCTAAAAAAAGGCGATCTTTTGACGGAAGAAAAATATCAAATGATGGTCGATAATTATGGCCATAAATTTGTCGCTAAAATGGGCGCGGAAGCGATTCGTGACCTGCTCAAGCAGGTGAATTTGGATAAGCTTGGTACCAGGCTTCACGCGGAGCTTAAAGTGGCCAAAGCTGAAGCAACTCAAAAGAAGATCATTAAAAACCTTCGCATTGTCGAAGCTTTCCAAAAATCAGGAAATGAAATTGACTGGATGATTCTTGAGGTGGTTCCGGTAATCCCGCCCGATCTTCGTCCGCTGGTTCCGCTGGATGGCGGCCGTTTCGCGACGAGTGATTTAAATGATCTTTATCGCCGCGTGATTAACCGCAACAACCGTTTGAAAAAACTTTTAGAGCTGCGCGCGCCGGAAGTGATTGTGCGTAATGAAAAGCGTATGCTTCAGGAAGCCGTTGACGCGTTGTTTGACAATGGACGTCATGGCCGGCCTGTATTGGGTTCGGGAAACCGTCCATTGAAGAGCTTAAGCGACATGCTGAAGGGTAAGCAGGGTCGTTTTCGTCAGAATTTGCTGGGAAAACGCGTGGACTATTCGGGCCGGTCAGTCATTGTTGTGGGTCCTGAGTTAAAGCTCCATCAGTGCGGCCTTCCCAAGAAAATGGCACTTGAGCTTTTTGAGCCCTTTATTATTAAAAAATTAAGAGAGCGTGGTTTTGTTCACACCATCAAAAGCGCTAAGCGCATGGTGGAAAAAGAGCGCTTGGAAGTTTGGGATATTCTCGAAGAAGTAATTAAAAATCACCCGGTCATGCTAAACAGAGCCCCGACACTGCACCGTTTGGGAATTCAAGCTTTTGAGCCGGTTTTGGTTGAGGGGAAGGCAATTCGTATTCATCCGCTTGTTTGCGCGGCGTTTAACGCCGACTTCGATGGAGATCAGATGGCTGTTCACGTGCCACTGTCTTTAGAAGCGCAAATCGAATGCCGTATCCTTCTTTTATCCATTAATAATATTTTCTCTCCCGCCGATGGCCGGCCGATTGCAACACCTAGCCAAGACGTCGTTTTGGGCAGTTATTACATGTCAAAGGAGAAGCCGGGCGCTAAGGGCGAAGGGATTATTTTCTCAAGCCCCGAAGAAGTGATCACGGCTTATTCGGACAAAGAGGCGCACATTCACGCCAAAATCAAAGTCCGGGTAAAGGGCAAAATCGAAGAGACGACTGTCGGCCGCGTAATTTTCAATCAACTGTTGCCGGAGAGCGTGCCTTTTTTTAATTTCTCTTTAACCAAATCAAAACTCAATCAAGTGATTGCCAATTCCTACAAAGTGGCGGGCCATCATCGCACGATTAAGCTTTTGGATGATTTGAAAGATACCGGTTTTGAAATGGCGACGTTAGCGGGTATTTCTATTTCTCTGGATGATCTCAAAATTCCTGTCAAAAAACAGATGATTCTTGAAAAATCTACGGAAAAAGTTGCCAAGGTTGACGAACAGTACCGCCGCGGTGTGATTACCGAGGGTGAGCGCTACAACAACATTATTGATATCTGGACGCAGGCAACCGATGAAGTAGCGGATGCTGTGTTTGCAGATCTCGAGCAGTTTAATCCAATTTTCATGATGGCGGACTCAGGAGCCAGAGGTTCTAAGCAACAGATTCGTCAGCTGGCGGGTATGAGAGGTCTGATGGCCAAGCCTTCAGGCGAGATTATTGAAAGCCCGATCAAGGCGAATTTCCGCGAAGGGCTGACCATGTTGGAATATTTTATTTCTACGCACGGTGCCAGAAAAGGTCTTGCCGATACCGCTTTGAAGACAGCCGATTCTGGGTACCTGACTCGCCGTTTGGTGGACGTGGCGCAAGATATGATTATCAATCAGGAAGACTGCGGCACGGTCAAAGGTATCTTTATTGAAGCCATTATCGAGGGCGATGAGATCGTTATTCCGCTTCGCGACAGAATCATCGGGCGTGTTGCGCTTGATAATATTGTCGACGTGATTACGGATAGCGTCCTTGTTGAAGCCAATCAGGAGATCACTGAAGAAGCTTCGAAATTAATCGAAGAGGCTGGCATTGATAAAATCAAGATGCGTTCCGTTTTGACTTGCGAGTCGCGCCGCGGAGTTTGTGCCAAGTGTTATGGGCGCAATCTAGCCACTGGGCGCTTGGTTGAGCTTGGGGAGGCAGTGGGTATTATTGCTGCACAGTCCATTGGTGAACCGGGCACACAGCTGACCATGAGAACTTTCCATATTGGTGGTACGGCTAGCCGGACTGTCGCGGAATCTTCCATCAAAGCAAAGAATTCGGGAAATATAAAATATCATGCAATCAAAACTGTCCTTCTCAAAAATGGAACATTCGTCATTTTGAATCGCAATGGGCAGGTTTCTATTCATGATGATTCAGGCCGCGAATTGGAACGTCACGCGGTTCCTCACGGCGGTTACTTAAAAGCAGCGGATGGCGGAAAAGTACAAAAAGGTCAGGTGTTTATTGACTGGGATCCCTACTCTTCTTCCATATTTACCGAAGTTGAAGGAACAGTAAAGTTTGAAGACATTATTGAAGAAATCACAATGCATAAGCAGCTGGATACTGCGACTGGCAATATTGAGCGCGTTATCATGGAGCATCGCGGAGAACACCACCCGCAGATTTTGATTTTAGACGCAAAGAAGGAAGTGCTTGCGATCTATCCAATTCCGTCCGGAGCACACATTGTCATTGATGACGGCGAGAAGGTCCATGCCGGAAATTTGATTGCGAAGACTCCTCGCAAAATTACCAAGACAAAGGATATCACCGGAGGCCTTCCCCGTGTGGCAGAGCTTTTTGAAGCACGCCGCCCGAAAGATCCCGCGATTATTTCAGAAATCGACGGTGTCATTGAATTTGGTGAATCGCGCAAGGGTCATCGCCGTGTTATCGTGAAGAGCTCAACAGGGATGAAGAAAGAATATCTCATCCCGCACGGAAAACATCTTAATGTGTACAAGGGTGATTTTGTATACGCCGGTGATCAAATGGTTGATGGACCGGTTGTGCCGCAGGATATTTTGAAGATCAGCGGTGAAAGAAAATTGCAGGAATACCTTGTCAATGAAGTACAGGAAGTTTACCGTTTGCAAGGCGTCACTATCAATGATAAGCATATCGAAGTCATTGTGCGTCAAATGCTGCGTAAAGTGCGCATTACGGACGGCGGAGATACGGAGTTTTTGGTAGGAATGCAGATTGACCGTTTCAAACTGCAGGAAGAAAATGAACGGATATCCAAAAAGAAAAAGCAGGTCGCTAAGGCCGAGCCAATTCTTCTGGGCATCACCCGCGCTTCCTTGTCCACGGAAAGCTTTATATCCGCGGCAAGCTTCCAAGAGACGACCCGTGTACTTACCGATGCGGCAGCTTCCGGCAGAAAAGATTACTTGCTTGGGCTCAAAGAAAACGTTATTATGGGGCACCTTATTCCAGCAGGTACTGGTTTTGCAGGACAGCGGCGTGTGGAAATTGTTCGGCACATCGAAGAAGAATCGAAGAAAAATAAAACCGTAGAAAATATTTTTGCGGATGAAATATTAACCACAGAGGATCAAAGCACCTAGTATGCCGACAATTAGTCAGTTGATACGCTTGGGCCGTCAAAAAGTAAAAGTTAAAACGAAGTCTCCGGCGTTAACATGTTCCCCCCAGAGACGCGGTGTTTGCTTGCAGGTTAAAACACAGACGCCAAAAAAGCCTAACTCAGCACTTCGAAAAGTGGCGCGTGTTCGCTTGACCAACGGTTACGAAGTGACGGCTTATATTCCTGGTGTGGGGCATAACTTGCAGGAACATTCCATTGTGACGGTTCGCGGTGGACGCGTGAAGGATTTGCCAGGTGTTCGCTATCACATTGTTCGTGGCACTCTAGATACTGCCGGTGTACAGGATCGCAGAATATCGCGCTCGAAGTACGGGGCCAAAATGCCGAAGGCTGATGCAGTCGCGGCTAAACCAAAGAAATAATTAGGAAGCGTCATGAGAAGAAGAAGAGCAGAAAAAAGAGAAGTTAATCCGGATCCTAAGTTTAACCAAAAATCGGTTTCGCGATTTATCAATATTTTAATGATTGATGGAAAAAAGTGGAATGCTGAGCGTATTATTTATGGCTCATTAGATATTTTGCAGCAAAAGACGCAAAAGGCGGATGTGATCGAAGTGTTAACAAAGGCAATTGATAATGTACGTCCTCTGTTAGAGCTTAAATCCAGACGTGTTGGCGGAGCCACCTATCAGATTCCTGTGGAAGTTCGCGGGGACCGTGGAGCTCAGCTGGCGATGCGTTGGATGAGAAATGCCGCACGTTCCCGCAAAGGAAAGCCCATGGAGCAGCGCTTGGCTGATGAGATCTTGGATGCTTTTAACGGCCAAGGAACATCCGTCAAAAAGAAAGAAGAAATCCATAAGATGGCTGAGGCAAATCGCGCTTTCAGCCACTACCGCTGGTAAATTTAACTTAAGAACAAGAGATACATAGACAAGAGATTTTATTTATGGCAAACAAATATCCTTTAGAAAAGACAAGAAATTTCGGTATCGCAGCGCACATTGATGCGGGAAAAACCACAACCAGTGAACGTGTGCTCTATTATACTGGTAAGGTTCATCGCATGGGTGAAGTGCACGAAGGCACTGCCACGATGGACTGGATGGAGCAGGAGCAGGAGCGTGGAATTACAATCACCTCTGCAGCCACTACTTGTTTTTGGAAAGAGTACCGTCTAAATCTAATCGATACCCCGGGACACGTGGACTTCACGATTGAGGTCGAGCGCTCGCTTAAGGTGTTGGACGGTGCAGTTCTGGTATTTTGTGCGGTTGGTGGCGTCGAGCCTCAATCCGAGACTGTATGGCGCCAGGCGGATCGTTACAAAGTTCCTAGGATTTGTTTTGTTAATAAAATGGACCGCACAGGAGCCGACTTTAGGTCAGTATTAAAGCAGATTCGCGAGAGACTTACTCCTTCTTGCGCGCCTATCCAGCTCCCCATTGGAGCAGAGGACAAATTTAGAGGACAGATAGACCTAGTAGAAATGAATGCCAAAATTTATCATTCCGAAGATCTCGGTAATCAGTATGAAGTGATTGCGATTCCTGAAGAGTTTAAAGCCGAGGCGGATGAAGCCCGTGCTGACCTGGTTGAAAAACTTTCCGAAGTTGACGATGAGCTAATGGAGAAATTTATTAACGGGACAAAAATTTCGAATGAAGAGCTAAAAGTTTTTATCCGCCGCACAACGGTTAATAATTTATTTGTCCCCATTATCTGCGGCACAGCGTTTAAGAATAAGGGTGTTCAGCTCATGCTAGACGCCGTCATCGATTATTTGCCGTCACCTCTAGACGTTCCTACTTTGCCGGGCGTTCATCCTACAACGGGCGCCGAAATTATTTATAAAGCGGATGCCAAAGAGCCTTTGTCGGCATTGGCATTTAAGATTGCCACAGACCCATTTGTCGGGAAACTTACTTTTGTGCGTGTTTATTCGGGCACTCTGACGGCAGGCACTTATGTTTACAACTCCACTAAAAATGAAAAAGAGCGTGTCGGTAAGCTAGTGAAGATGCATGCCAACAAACAAGAAATTGTCGACGAGATTTGCGCGGGTGATATCGGCGCGGTAGTGGGGCTTAAAAAAACTGAGACCGGTGATTCTGTATGCGAAGAAAAAACCCCCATCATTTTAGAAAGAATGCAATTTCCTGAGCCCGTTATTGATTTGGCCATCGAGCCAGCGACGAAGGTCGACCAAGAAAGAATGGGCATGGCTTTGGGCCGCCTCCGCGAAGAAGATCCAACACTACGTATTCATTATGACCAGGAAACCGGCGAAACAATTATTAGTGGAATGGGTGAGCTGCATCTTGAAATTATTGTGGATCGCATGAAAAGAGAATTTAAGGTAGAAGCTAATGTCGGAAAACCTCAAGTCGCCTTTAAAGAGACAATTACAAAGCCTGTTGAAATTGTGGGTAAGCATATTCAGCAATCGGGCGGCCGTGGTCAGTATGGGCACGTGGTTTTTGACATGACGCCAACAGAGCCTGGTACTGGTGTTACCTTTGAAAGCAAGATTGTCGGCGGAACGGTCCCTCGTGAATACTGGGCACCGGTTAAAGCTGGCGTCATGGAAGCTGCCCAGTCAGGCGCACTCGCGGGTTACCCCGTAACCGATATTCACGTAGACCTTATTGATGGATCTTTCCACGTGGTTGACTCTTCGGAACTGGCATTCAAAATGGCTGCTATTCATGCGTTTAAGGATGGCATGAGAAATGCAAATGCGGTTCTTCTTGAGCCGATCATGAGCATTGAAGTGGTCACTCCTGAAGAGTACATGGGAGACATCATCGGGGATTTAAGTTCCAGACGGTGTAAGATTGAATCGATGACTCAAAAAGGAATGGTAAAGGCAATTCGTGGTTTTGTCCCTCTGTCCGAAATGTTCGGTTACGCGACGACAAGTCGCAGCTTGACTCAGGGGCGCGCTACGTTTATGATGGAGCCCTCTTATTATTCTGAAGTCCCTAAAAGTATTGCGGAAAAGATTATTAAGGCCAATAACACACAAGAAGCAATTGCGCAGCGTAGAAATAGATAATATTAGAATTTGATCAGGGAGAAAAGCAATGTCCAAAGAAAAATTTGACCGCAGTAAACCTCACGTGAACGTCGGCACCATCGGTCACGTCGATCATGGCAAAACCACCCTTACTGCTGCCATTACCAGCGTCTTGGCCAAAAAAGGTTTAGCGCAAGTCCGTGCGTTTGACTCTATTGACAATGCTCCCGAAGAAAGAGAACGCGGAATCACCATCGCCGTCTCCCACGTGGAATACTCTACTGAAAACAGGCATTACGCTCACGTCGACTGCCCGGGACACGCCGATTACATCAAAAACATGATTACCGGTGCCGCTCAGATGGATGGAGGCATTCTCGTCGTCTCTGCCGCTGATGGACCCATGCCTCAGACTCGTGAACACATCCTTTTAGCCCGTCAAGTCGGAGTCCCCGCCATCGTTGTCTTCCTTAATAAGTGCGATGCCGTAGACGATGCCGAGCTTTTAGACTTAGTCGAAGTAGAGGTTCGTGAGCTTTTAACCAAGTATCAGTTCCCAGGAGACAAGATTCCTGTCGTCAGAGGTTCGGCCCTTGAAGCGTTAAACAACGTCAACGACCCCGCCAAGACCCAGTGCATCCTAGATCTAATGAAAGCTGTCGACGATTACATCCCGACCCCTAAAAGAGAAACCGATAAGCCTTTCCTCATGCCTATCGAAGACGTATTCTCTATCACGGGACGCGGCACCGTCGGTACAGGCCGTATTGAAAGAGGTATCTGCAAAGTCGGCGACGAAGTCGAAGTGGTCGGTATCAAACCCACCAAGAAAACCGTCATCACCGGCATTGAAATGTTCCGTAAGCTTCTAGACGACGGACAAGCCGGAGACAATGTGGGCCTTCTCTTAAGAGGTGTCGATAAAAACGATCTTGAAAGAGGACAAGTCCTAGCCAAGCCCGGATCCATCACTCCCCACACGAAATTCAAGGGAGAAGTATATATCCTGACCAAAGAAGAGGGAGGTCGTCACACCGCCTTCTTTAACGGCTACAAACCACAGTTTTATTTTAGAACCACCGACGTGACCGGCATCATGAACCTTCCCAAAGACGTCGAAATGGTCATGCCCGGCGACTCTGTCACCATCACCGCCGAACTCATCACCCCTATCGCCATGGAGAAGGAACTTCGCTTCGCCATTCGTGAAGGCGGACGTACTGTCGGCGCCGGAGTTATCTCGGAGATTTTGGCTTAA
>CAMDWQ010000026.1 GCA_945877765.1 Candidatus Omnitrophota bacterium
AGCAGGTTATCTCGGGAAGGAGGGGCTCTTCATCTTATCCACAGAATGAAGAACAGAGCTACTACTGAAAATTCTTTAACTAAAATCTAAAACACAACCCCGACAACACCCTGCCGGGATTCGTTATCATTTCTATTACGCCCAACAGGGTGCCTGTAAAGCCGGCGAGCTGAGGACTTACTCCAAGAGCTTCAAGGCCGCGTGATACGCCGTAGTTAACTCCCACCGCAACGGCTGATTCGGCGATCCTTAAAGCGACTCCTGAAAAATGAAGAGTGCCCTGGAAGAATCCGGTCAATGACTGTCCCACGTTCGCAAAGAAACCTTGAACAGACTGAAACACGGTTCCGAAAATCTGACCCACATTGTTCAAAGCCTGGCCTACAGATCCTAAGGTTTGTGTAGCACCTTTAAAGATATTTCCTAGGGCCTTACCAAAATCACTAAAACCAAGACTAACTACCGAGGTAGCGGCTGATAACCAGTCTTTCTCAAAAATACTTGCCGCAAGAGCGGCGAGCCTAAGCCCATTAATGAGAAGGCCCAAAGCTGGATTAATGATCCAGACTATAAAGGCAAATAAATTGAGCAGACTCCCCCAAAACGCCCCTCGTATTGCCTGATTTTCAGAAGCCGAAAGAATCCGGACTTGAGACCCTTGACGCTCTTTGGCAGAATCGATGAGGGTTGCTTCACCAGAAACATTGCCTTTCCAGGCTTTTAAAAAGCCTTCTTTGGCAACGATCAGACTCTCGTTTTGCTTGTCCGCCCCGATTCCGGGATCGATATAAGTGATTGATGTATCCGTCATGCCTGTGATAATGACGTAATGATTTCCATTGATGTGGGCGATGATTCTTGCGGTGGGATTACTTTGATAAACTTTTAAGAGGTCTTCCCAGGTGAGATTGGCTCCCGAGAGAGACAGTCCGTAGCTTTGAGCTACTTTATTCAAGGCGAACACGGAGATAACCAAATCTCCATCATCCAGCGGTGAGATCACACCGGTCAGAATATCAATGAGAATTGCCTTTTCAGCGATGTCTTCGCGGGCGTAGCTGATCCCCTTTTGATCCAGGAGACTTTCCAGGGATAAAAAGGCGGACTGGCCAAAGTGCAGGCTTCGAGATTGGAGCCAGTTTAATACCTTCTGCGCATCAGAGTTGATCAGAGGGATCAATTCGGATTGGGTGAGGCCGAGATTTTGAATATAGACTTGTTTGCCGGCATCGGTTTTAGCGAGGTAGGCGTTGATATCAGAAGTGATTTTATTCTTAATATTCTGGACGTACCTTTGACGGTCTTGGAGCTCAGGTAGAGATAAAATGTAATCTTTCAAAGCCGTGGTTAAATCTACTCCATCCAGAGTCTTTCCTGGTATCGCATAATTAATTTTTTCAATCCAATAATTGTATTCAGAGGAAGCAGGGTCTCTGCCAAGAATCCTGCGGTAATAGTCATAAATCACCGGTGAAACTTCCTGTCTTAAGATTTCTTTTTTAAGAGCCGTTTCTTGTGTGGAAAGTGCGGTAAACGCAGTTTGTGAATCGGTCTCGATTTGATCGGAAAGAGCCTTCACCTGCGTATCTAGTTGAGCGTAAGCATCAGCTGCTTGTGATTCAAGAGAAGCAATGGCGCCGCGGACATCGTCCATGGCGTGGCCGATTTGATTTAAAACATCACCTTTTTGATTCTTGGCTTTTTTGCCAGAAACTTTGACGCCGGAAACCTCGTTGTATTGGTTCTGGAGCGAGGTAAGCTGAGATTGAAGCAGTTGCCGCTGAGGGCTTACTTGGTCATCAATAGACTTGGTAGCCAAATTTTTTTGTTGGGCTAAACTTTTTAAAGAGACGGCTCGTTCCGTTTCTATGGTCTGGCGGGCTTTTAGAATCTCATCGGGAAGCGTAGATCTAGCGTTCACCAAATTCACGGATTTGATGTTGCCCTCTCCATCGTAGCTATAGGTGATCAATGTTTCTCCGAGGTCATTTAAAACTTGGGAGGGCTTGTTGATCTCATTAAACAGCGTGACGGTGTGGTCCGCTTTGGTTTGGGTTTCTAAAATTCCTGTGGAGGAGGCGTACTCCTGAGTGATGATTTTATCCGGCGCAAGAAGAGATGAATTCAACACGCTCAACCAGCCGCTCATTTGTGAAGATTTTTGGGCTTGCAACGAATTTAAGAAAGGTAGTTTTATCTTGGCCGAATCGAGATGAACATTAATATTAATAAACTGATAGTTAAAAATAGCTCCGGGTAAACCCGCGGAGCCAGCATTTCCGTTTTGACTTGTAACTGTCGCGGCGTTGCCACTTCCACCGCCAGCGCCTCCATTTGCCTCTACACTACCAATTCCGGTATTACTAGAAACAAGATAAACAGCTCCGCCACCACCACCGGCACCACCACCCCCACCGCCCCCACCATTACCACTATTTTGAGTAGAATTCAGCCCACGGCGTCCAGCAGCACCATTGGCCGAAATAACTCCATCATTCAAAATACTTTTGGCATAAACAATTACCACGCCTCCGCCAGCACCTCCGGCACCACCAAAACCACCCCAATCTTCTAGCCCTCCGGCGCCACCAGCACCACCACCAGCACCACCGGCAATGGTTACACAAGGGGAGGCTATGTTTTGAGGATCTATATTCCCAACCGCCTGAGAGACTGTTCCCGCGGCACCACCATCCCATCCCTTACCATAACGGCTATACCCAATTCCACCAAGTGCCCCATCTCCACCATCCCCTCCCTTGCCACCACTACCACCCAAAGAATTGTTAACTGAAGCACCAGGTTTCCCTCGAGGAGACATCACGCTGCCACCAGACCCTCCATGTGCTCCCAATCCATCAGCAGATATTTTTCCATTATTAATAAGATTCTTTTTGACAAAAATTTTATAGCCGTTGGTATAAAGAGTGGCTCCTAGATTAATCGTGAGGGAATCATAATACATATCTTTGGAAAGGTTTAGGCTTGAAGATATTTCTACTATTCCATCGTGACCGTCGCCATAAAACTGCTGTGTCGGATCTTGAGCCAGCGATGAGACATTGGCAATAGAGCCATCTATATTTTTTTGAATTAGTTGATATGCCTGACCGGTAAAACTGTTGCTGTCGCTGGGCTGAAGCTGGTATTTCTGACCATTGCTTGTGAGAAAATAAGAGGTTGTGCCCGAAGTGTCCGTCTGCTCCGAAAAAGCATAATAATAGCCGTCAGCGTAAAAGAATCCAGTCAGACGGCCTTGAATATCATATTTATACTTTAAACTTCCGGACTGCACCCAGATGGCAGTTATTGCTCCGTTTGAATCCAAATCATAAGAATAAAAAAGTTTGGAGCTACCTGGAAAATCTATCTTGCTAAGCCGACCGTTGGCATAATAAAAATGGGTGCCATCTGTCAAAATTTCATCTGTTATGCTTTGTGAGTCAAACACCTCTTTTGTGCCATCAGTAAGAGTAGCCATTACTTGCTGTATGCTTCCATTTTTGTCCAAAATAATATCCTTGAGGACACTGCCATCAGGCATTTGGATCCTAGAGATGTTGGAATTATTGGCCGAATCATAAAACACCACCGACCCATCCGAAAGAGTCTTTTGAATTAGACTCTCTTGCACAATCTCCACCCCATCCGCCCCAGGCGAATAAGAATACGCAAATTTTTCATTATTCTTCTCTAGAAAAATTAACTTTTGGTTTTGATTGTAAGTCCTTAAGATCCCCTCCTCGTCGATGACAAGTGTGTTGTCTCCGCTGTAGGCGTATTGATAGGTGTGTAGTGTTCTTCCAAAGCGTGTGACAATTACTTGCGAGACTTTAGATCCCTCCGCTTCGGTCGGGATGACGTAGGAGTAGGATGAGAGCACGGTAGTTTCTTGATCGAGCGAAGTCAGAAGCAAGCTGTCTTTGTAAATTTTTAGAGTCTTCTCCCCCAGATCCTGGATTTGGGTGATTTCCTGGTTGTTTTCATCAAATGTATACGTGTATTGGAAAGTTAGGACATCATCTTTTGTGATTTGCCTGATTTTGTCGTATTGATAAATGACTTCCAGCTTGTGAGAGTTTTGAGCATCGGGATAGATGATCGTCTTAAGAAGATGGCTGCTGGTGTCGTAGAAACTTTGCACATTGCCCTGGGTCACGGTGTAACTGCCGTCCTGGGAATAGCCAAATACCTTGGAAACTTCATTAACAGGGGTGATTTTCTGAATCTTTTGGTCTTGGGTGTATTCGATGATCTCTTGATTGTGACGAATGGCTTTTTTTAGATTAAAGTTAGTGTCGTACTCCATGAGGGTAATTTGATCCGTCGCGGGAACAATGGACGTATCCATCGTCGCTTTGATCGCATCCGGCGTGTAAGCAAAGTTGTAGATAATCTTTACGCTTGTCACAAGCTTTGAGAGGAGGTTTTTTAGGGTAGTTAGGTCAAAATTAAAATCAAGTTCTGACTCGTCTGCTCGGATGACTTTTTTTAAGCGGCCATCGACGTAGTATCTTTGGTCGCCGTCGGGGGTGTTAATCCTAGAGTTTTTGATTTTTCCATTGGAATCAAAAACAATGTCATAGATTTGGGTGCCATCTTCTTTCTCGATAAAATCAATGGTTTTGTCGGACTTATAATGGATGGTCATATCCCCCACTTTCACCGAAGCAAGGTTGCCGCCCGCATCATAGGCTGAAATCAACCCGTTTTGGACGATGCTCGCTCCCAGAAGATTTCCCAAGCCGCTTTCTGTGAAATCAAAATTAATAAGTTTTCCCTCTGAATCTTTGGCGGTGGTAAGAAGATTGTTGGTAAAATTAAGCTCAGTCCCATCCTTTTCTATGATCTGACCAAAACTCCCATCACCGTTATATAAAATAGAAGTAAATGAAAAAGAAGCTCCTAGAGTGGCTGTGTTTAATTGGGTGGCATTGAGTGTCTTTTTGGTGATAGAAAATTGGAATCTAGCCAAAGCAATGACCTTGGCTGTGTAGGCACTTGTGACGACTACTGAGACTGTACGGTCGTAAGCACTACAAAGAAGTGTCGGGTTTGCCCAGTAATCAGCGCTGAGGGTGGCAAGCTTTGTGGAGGTAGCGAGGTTTTTTCCGGCGGGTTGATTCCATAGATACAAGCTTCCGTCGGGGAATATAAAATACTGGGCGGTGCTACTACTAGACTTAAACCATTTTTCCTGCTGGCTGGCCCAATTAAGAAAATAAGTGTTGCTGCTTGGGGTGAGACTGTACTGCCGGTCAAGATTATGCGCGCTGGTTTCTAGGGCAGCTCTGTCAAAAGCAAGGTTGACCTTGGTGGGGTCCTCCCAAAAATGGCTGTTGAGGGTGGCTTTCAGCGTCGAGGTCGACAGGTTCTTACCGGCTTTGGCATCCCAAAGATACACTTTGCCGATAGGGAGAATGTAGTACCAGGTATTGTTATTGGCCTTAAACCACTTTTCATTCTGACCCGCCCAGTTGAATTGGTAGGTGCTACTGCCGGGAACAAGACCGTATTGAGTGTCAAGCTGTAAAGCCGTTGCCCGATCGGCGGCATTACAGAGAAACGCAGGATTTTCCCAGTAACTGCTATTTAACGTCACTGCAAGTGTGGAGGTTGATAGGTTCTTACCGGCAGAGGAATTCCATAGGTACACTTTGCCATTGGGGAGAATATAGTACGAAGTATTGTTGTTGGCCTTAAACCACTTTTCGTTTTGACCAGCCCAATTGAATTGGTAGGTGCTATTACTGGCTACAAGACCAAACTGGGTGTCAAGCTGCAGAGCCACTACATGGGCAGGCTGTGAGAGCTGGTTATTGGCAAAAGTATATTCCTTTTTTTGCGCGTCTATTAAATTAGCAGTTTTTATCTTATTTTGGGCATCCCAGGTGATGCTCGATAGAATAGATCCGTCCAGAAGCTTGATTGATACAAGTGCCCCCGCTTGATAGGTCCACTGATTTTTGGCAGCATCAGTAAGAATCCCGTCCATTAGCTTGCCTTGGGCGTCCCAGGTGATGGATGAGAATACCCAGGCATTGGGAAGCTTGACGGTGGTAATGACTTTATTCACGAAGGTGTACGTGTTGCCATCAACACTCTGGAGTGTGGCATTAAGGACCTTGCCGTCAACATCCCATACGATATCTTTTAGCGTGGAACTATCATTTAAGAGATACTGCGTATCGCTGACATAGGTGTTGCCGCTTGCGTCCACATAAGACTTAAAAGTGACTTTGGATTGATCGTTGATGGTTTGGGATTGGAAAAGGACTTGAGAGCCGTCCCCGAGGGTGATGCTTTGGAGGATGCCCGCCTGGTAGATCATCCGCTGGGAGGTCCCTTTTTGATACACTTCCTTTAATTTGCCTTGGGCGTCATAAATGGTTTTGGTTTGGGAGTTTTCAAGAATGGTTTCAAGAAGGGCTCCGGCGGCGTCCTTGGTATAGGAATAGAGGGTTTCGATGTTGGTTTTAGAAATGGTCTTTTGGATTTGTCCATCCAAGTAAAAAACTTGAGTGCCGTCGGGGGTCTGGTAACCAATTACCTTTCCATCCTGAAAGACTTGGACAGAGCCATCGCCTAATCGAAGATCGGCATTTTGAATCTTGCCTTGGGCGTCCAGGCTCAGATTTTGAAGGAGCGTGCCATCGGGCCGCTTGACCTGGGTCAGCTTATCCCCTACATAATTGAGAATGTCCCCATTCTGAGTCGTCAGAGAAAAATTTAATTTTTCCAAGTCCAGCAGGTCGTTGTTTCTATCAACGGCTCCTTGGTTGGAACCATTGAATCGATTAGCTAAGGGATCCAACAATGCCGCCCGGCGCTGATCTTCCATGGCAAAGCCTGCTTTGGCGGCATTTAATAGATCCCGCGGGTCGGCGGCGTGGAGGAGGTTGGAGAAGGAAAAAGTCAAAACCAAAATGAGGGAGACTGATTTCAATAGGAATTGATTTTTCATATCTTATAAAACTACACCAACCAATTTAATTTGTCAAACAGTATTTGATTTTTTTTCAATTTATCTGCAATTTATCCTATTTGAAAAATTCCCAAAATTAAGCTAGAGTAAGAGTCAACCAACCGGAGGAATGCATGAAAGGCTTAGGCTCGCGAATCAAATTTTTAAGAAAACAGCGCAAAATGACGCTTGTCGAAATGGCCAAGAAAACCACCATCGACATGGCCACGCTAAGCCGCATGGAAAATGAAAAAATGGTTGGCACGCTGGAGTCACACATGCGTATCGCCCAGGCGCTCGGCCTGCGCCTCCCCCAATTGTATGATGAGGTCGCGCAAAAATTGGAAGCGGTCAAGGAAAAGGCGCTGCGCCAGAAAGTAGAGACGTTTTCCCATTCCAGCGGCGCCGTTGCCGAGCTTCTCACCAGCGGTATTCTCCAAAAGAAAATGATGCCGGTGCTCCTGCGAATCAAGCCCAAAGGCGCCACGGAAACCGAAGAGCATACGGCGATCAGCGAAAGATTCGTCTACCTTTTAAAAGGCGGTGTGCAGGTAAAAATTGGCAGCGAAGAAAGAGTTCTCAATCCCGGCGACAGCCTTTATTTCGACGCCTCGCTTCCCCATTCATTCAAAAATATCAGCAAGTCCGAGAGTGAACTTCTTTCCATCGTCACCCCCACTTCCCTCTAAACCAAAAGGAGCTTTCCCGATGCCCAATGAAGCCAAACGGCCGGTAATTTTAATCTGCGATGATGAAGAGGGTATCCGGGAATCGTTCAAATTGATTCTGGAAGATTTTTACGAGCTTAAATTTGCCCACAATGGGCTCGAGGGCATTGAAATGGCCAAAACCGCCGGAGCCGACATGATGTTTCTGGATATCAAAATGCCAAAACTTCACGGCATGGAGACGTTAAAACAAATCAAAAAAAATTGCCCGCAGCTGCCTGTTGTCATTGTCACCGGCTATCAGAGCGTCGAGATCGCTCAGGAGGCTCTAAAAAACGGCGCTTCGGATTATATTCCTAAACCCTTTGCCTCTAAACACGTCCTGGAAGTTGCCGAGCATCTGACGGCCAAAAAATAAATTATCAACCCGCCTATCGTCATGAACGACTGTACTTCGGAAGCGTATTGAAGTTCGTCATTGGCAATCGACTGAGAGCCGATATTGAGCAAAATAATGGACACGGCACAAAACAAAAACGTCCACCGGTCTCTAAAACCGCTTTGAATTAGATGATGCGTCAGCACCATCACCGGCAGGCACAGCACCAGAAAATTAAATGGCCAGCAGTTGGGATTAAATAGCGCGACACCCGCAAAAAGCGCCGCATAAGTCATGAGCGGCTGCCTGTCTTTTCCCCGCGCCGCCGGATAAAGCGCCCAGGCATACAAGCACAACACGACCCCAATCCCCACCCGCAATGCGTCATGAAAGTTCAAAACGGAGAACGAATACTGCAGGGCTTTATACGGCGAATCCGTCAAGAGCCACCGCACCACCCACGAATACACCGACTGATTTTTGTAATCTGTCCACGATCCCTGGTCCAGGGAGGTTTTGGTAATAAAAGGCATCCAATCCAAAAGATATTTTGTGGCCCTGCCAAACCCGTGAAAAAGTGCCGGTGAAAAACAATAGACCACTGCCCATACCAACATCGATAAAAGCGCTTTCCATTTTTTTCGCAGGATAAGATACGGCACAAAAATAAACGTCACGTACTTCATGAGGACTGAAAAAGCCAAGAGCGCCCCGCCCGACCACTCTTTATTTTTTTGGATTTGATAGAGCCCCGCCAGCGCCGGAACCGCCATCAAAAGATTGGCCTGCCCCGAATCCAGCACCAAGAGCCCAAAACGGAAAACCGCCAAGAGCGGTATCGCATACAGAAGAAATTTTTTCCAACCGGTGAGTTTTTGATCATAAAACAAATACAGAAATTTCCCTGACAGGACAAAAAGCAAAACAAACAAAATAAAATTAACCGTAAAAAAAACCAGGCTCGCCGCATGGATCGGCAGCCAGCCCAGCGGGCTGATCAGGACCGCAAACCCGGGTGAATATTTAAAAGGCGTGAGCTTCGCCGTATCCTCCGCCTCATAAATATTTTCCCCGTTCAAAAATCTCACGGCGGTCGTGTGATACACGCGAAAATCCGAATATTGCCGGCTGGGCCCGCGGTCGTAATAGCGGATCAGCATGATGAGAAACACAGCCGCAATGAAAACCCGCACGATGATTTTAGTCTTCATAAAAAACTACTTGGCTTCAAGCGCTTCTTGTATCTTTCTCTCAAGGTCTTTTAGAGAGCTCAGCGGTTTGTCAAAACAAGTATACGCCCCCATCTCCAGCAGCTTGGCGCGTGTCTTTCCCTCTCCCTCAGAGGCGGTGATCATGATGCACTTGGTCTTGGGCGCCTCCAGGAGTATCTCCCTCAACACTTCATCCCCATGCAATCCCGGCATCTTTAAGTCAATCAGGCAAATCTGCGGCCTCTGAGCCCTAAAAATCTTAAGCCCGCTCTCCCCTTCATTGGCCGTAAACACCTCATAACCCCTCATCCCAAAATAGCCGTCGATGATCCCGGTAAATTCCTTCTCGTCGTCAATTGTTAAAATTTTTGCCATTGGAAGTGTGCTCACAATCGTGTCGGTGCGTTATTTTCTGGTGATGGAAGCCACTGCCGTCTTAAATCTAAGCGTAAACGTCGTCCCTATCCCCATCTCACTTTCAACGGTGATTGTCCCCCCGTTGCGCTCAATGACCTGCTTAACAATAAAAAGCCCCAACCCCGTACCCTTGCCGGGCACTTTGGTTGTATAAAAAGGATGGAAAATTTTCTCCAGCTTCTCATTGGGGATACCGGATCCATTGTCCGCGATGCGAATCACCGCCGTTTCGTTGTCCCCAAAACCCGTGACAATAATCTTGCCGTCTTTTTTATCCATCGCCTGCGCCGCATTACGGATCAAATTAAACAAAACTTCGCCAATCTGCTTTCTGTCGCCCATGATCAGAGGAAAGTTGTCGGGGAAATCCCTCTGAATATCAATGTTGTTAAGCTCCAAGTCATGCCCCAAAAGCCCCAGCACTTCTTCCAGCTCATGCCCCACCGCCACTTCTTCAAAATCCGACCGCTTCGAAGGCTTGGCAAACCCAGAAAGTTTTTTCGTAATCCCCGTCGCGCGGTCCGTTTCCTTGATGACCTTCAGCATGATCTCCGAAGAAATTTTAAGCATTTCCTCCATGTTTTTGGCTTTATAAAAACCATCCCGCGCATTCAAAAGAAACATCTCGCACTGCCCGCGCACAATCCCCAGAGGATTGCAAATCTCGTGATTAATCCCCGCCGCCAGCGTCCCAATCACCGCCATCTTCTCCCGCTGCGCCGCCTCTGCTTGAGTTCGGGACAACTCTTCGAACAACCGCGCATTGGATATCGCAATCGCCTCCGTACGCGCCAGCGCCATCAAGATGTCAATATCTTCCTGGGTAAACTCTTCCCCTGATTTTTTCATCCCCAAGCAAAGCACCCCAATCAACTCATCCTGCAATTCCAGCGGCAAACAAATCCGAGCATTCAATTTTTTAAACGCCTCTTTCAACTCCCCCGCCTCCATCTGCTCCACACTCTTATCCGCCTGAATCGGCCCATTGGCTTTTTTGATATAAGTAATCAGAAGCGCATCCTCTTTAAAACTAATCTCTTTCTCCTTCACCCCCATCGACGCCACCACCGTATAATTCTTAGCCGCCCGATGATGCACCAACACCGCCGCCGACTCCAACTTAATAATATTCGACAAACTATTCACCGTATCCTGCGTCAACTTCTGCAGATCAATCACACTCAAAATCTCATTAGTAAAAAGCTTCAAGAGTTCTTTATAATCATACTTCTTTTGAAATAAAAAATTATCGGTGATGTTGGTGAGGAAGACATCTAGGGGGCGTAGGGCGAAGGTGATGATTAAAACGGTTGGGATCGATGCTACCCATTGGTTCCAACCGAGGGTAGTTTTAAAAAATTCTTGTCCAAGAACAGTGACGGTTAAAAATGTGCCGTACACGAAGGCAAAGAGACCGGCGAAAACAGCTGTTCGCTTAATAATTACTTCTATTTCCATAAGTTGATGACGAATTATTGTGTATGAAACAAGGAGCATACAAGCAACCACCAAAAAATCATGAGGAAAAAACTCTACAAAATTATAAGATGATCCAAAATGAATAACAGCACTTATAAACGCCAAAAAATATGCCATAAAGACATATTTGATTTGGTTTCTTCTTGGACCGGATGACTTACGAAAAACAAATACTAATTGAAAAAAAGAATACGAACACGTTAATGCGAAAAAAATTATAAAAAGGGGGTACAGCGGGCCAACAGCTAAAGCAAAATATGGTTTAAAACGTAAGACACCTGTAATTAATAAATCAGTTCCCAGGAGAGGTAGAAAAATAACTGCCCCCGCTAAATAAGAAAGAGTTGAAACATCTACCTTAAAAACTCTCTTTTGGATCTCAGCAATTGATAACCCAAACGCGAGAAAAGCTGGGCCAGTAAAAATAGCAGCCACATAAACCAATTTTGTAAAAAATAATGCCTGCTCTGTGGATTTACACAATGCGGCAACTGCAGGAAAAAGACACCATATGCCAGCAAAAACTACAATTGGGATAAATGCATTTTTTTTTGATTTGTCTTGGGCGTTTCTTGAAACAAAAAAAGCTATTACTATTGAAAATATAAATGCGATCCATGATGACGCTACGAAGATGTTCATAAGAAAATTTTGGCGCCTCTCGCAGCCGAGACTTGCGTAAAAACATCGTCCGGAACTTCATTTTCAAAACTCATAATTTTTGCCAATCTGAATCCGTGCTTTTTCGCAAGCAAGCCAATTTTCTTAACCTTTTCTATCGTCACATCACCGCCCAAAGAATAATTTTCATTAATACCCTCTAAAGCCAATATCATTGTTTCTGCCATGCATGCGTAGGCCAGGCCTTTTGGTAGTCCAAAATAAAAATTAAAATTCACATTTTCCCCGGGCGGCTGAATAAGACCCCCGTCTATCACCAAAACATCTTTGCGAATAATTTTATCTGTATTAGAAACATTCCGAGGTCGTGATATATCGCAAAGTAGGGAGCCTGGCCTTAGATCTCGCAAATCAACCAGCGCCTCTGGAGTTGTTGTGCACATAATAGAAATATCTGAATTAACTATAGCCTTCTTTGCATCTGATTCGCAGATTACATTACAATAATATTTTTGCCTCAAATCACCCGCTAATGTTTTTAACCGTCCCTCATTCCTTCCAACAATAATTAAACGCTCAACTTTTTCAGAAAAAAACTCAGCACAAATTCTTCCAATTGCTCCAGTAGCTCCTACAATTGAAATATTGGATCGCCTAAGATCGATTCCAACCCTGGTTGCCGATTCTAAAACACTTTCAATGGCTGTAAAAATTGTATAATGGGTTCCCGTGGTTACTGCTGCTGTAAGCGACTTAGAAATACTCAATCCTTTTTTTCCTATTTGGGCAACATACGCCCCCAAGCCAATTATCGACGCCCCTCTTTTTTCAGCGATTCTACAAGCAGCTATAGCCTTATCAAGCACAATTTGATCATCCAAGGATAAAATTTGATCAGGTAGTAGAGAAAAATATATTAGTTCGCCTTCAAGTTCTTGTCCCGTAAGAGACTTGACTCCTGACACCTTCGAGCATTGAAAGGATGGCAGCCACTCGAATGCCTTTTTAACTAAGGAATATTTTCTATTCAATAGGTTGGGCTCGCCAAAAGCCACGCTTACCAGCCCCACGTCAAGAGGATGGATAACAAACGCAAATTTCTTTGCCGTATTTATTTTTTCCTGTAACAAGGGTGACTCTTTGGAGGCGGTAGTCTTGTGCTTACTCTGAATTCTTAGTTTAAGAGCTGCCAGCATACCCCGAATCATTTTTTTTGTTTTTTGTTCAAGAACATCGCCTATCACGCGTTCAAATGACGGAATATCCCAGTCTACAGTTAAATCCAAAGATAATCTGGTTTTCGCCCCGTCACGTTCAGCTTTCCACTTTCCAAAATATGCTCCATAATCTCCAGATATCATTGAAAACGATATCTCTTTAATTTTGGAATCAATCAGGTCTCTTTCTTTCCAAACTATATCGGCTCCTTCAATGTCAATCTCCCATAACGTGATAATCTCCTGGCCGCCGTGATTTTCTAAAATCTCAACTTTCTTTACAAAGCTCATAAAGCTGGGGTACAAAGAAAAATCTTGTAACACTGAAAAAACAGCGTCACTTTTAGCTTTTATTAAAATTGAGCTAATTATTCTATGCATTGAGACTTATCAAGATCATTGATTTTCCCCTACAGTATGCTGTCTCAATCTTCCAGCCATTATTAAACCCTGTTTCTGATACAAGTATGCGTCACAGACTGTATAGACCTATTCAAATGCCCATAGTTTAATGTATTTTATTACTATCTGTCAATATTATTGATATATTTTATCAAAAATTATCAAATTAATTAAAAAAACAGTCCCACTAGCGCTTAATATGGCAGGAGATTCTGCTTTCAAATGGTCTTAGTTTTTTTGTAGGGCGGTGTAATTCAAGCGACACCAAGTGATGGCACGATGACAATCAGCTCATCCTTCGCTCAAGGCTCAAGTCTTCTTGTGACCGTCTCAGAATCAGGCTGTGGAATCCCGGAAAATCAATTACCGCATATTTTTGAGCCGTTCTACACCACCAAAGAATTTGGCACGGGGCTTGGACTTTCTATCGTCAAGGGAATCATCGACGCCCATGGAGGAAAAATCTGGGCTGAAAGTGAAGTGGGTGTCGGTACACAATTTCATCTGTTGCTCCCACTCGTCGCCCCACACCATCACACACCACCCACCCCCGTCATTCCCGAAAGTTTTAATCGGGAATCAAACTAATACATGATCCCCGATAAATAAATTCGGGGATGACATGGTTTGAGACTATTTTCTAATCGTCCAAAAATCATCAGCTAAGGTTTCCAGATACTTAAAAGGCATCGTGCAATACCCGCCCATCCCCCATCGCTCTCCCCAGGAGTTGCGGACAAGAAAACGTTTTTCTGTCTGGTTGAAACCGACAGCCAGCACTGCATGGCCGCCCAGCATTTTTTCATCCTTCTTTGGCATCTTGACGATGCCTGTCCTAGCTGTCACCGCACTTTCAAAGCTTTCATAGACTGCAAATCCAAATACAAAGGGAAATCCTTCGGCCAGGCAATTCAGCATGTCCGCAAGGCTAAGGAGTCTGCGATAGCTCTCGATCCGATGGGATTGCGCTTGGGCATAGCAACGCTTCGGGGGTCTTTGTGTGAACTTTTTTATTTCGTAAGGCCAGCTGGATTCTGAACAGACTCCCTCTTTATTCAGAGACTTAATGCCGTCTCTCAACATCGCCCCCGAATCAGAGGATACCGTGTGGAGAATCACGCGTTCGTTGTAGTAAATAAAAAGCCGACTGGCATCCGTATATTTTTCGTCACCGTCCTTCATATCCAAAAACTCAATATTGCCGGCGAGCGCATTGGCGGTACAACTTCCTAGAGTGCCTTGATTTTCAACTTTGGAGCAGAGCCCGCGAAGATCCGTCTTCTTGGGAACACGCAGTTTCCTTGGTTTTACCGTCTTGTAAAGAAGATCGCGGCTATCGGGCACATCTGGGATCCAGCCATAGGCATATTTCTTTGGGGCATCATTCATGATCGGTTTCTCCTTGGTAAATAAATTTTAAACACCGTTCCCTCTCCCATCACACTCTCCACCTCAATCTTCCCAAAATTTTTCTGAATAATCGAATACGTAATCGCCAACCCAAGACCTGTCCCGCTTTCTTTGTCGGTATAGAAGGGGTCGAAAAGATGCGGAATTTTCTCCACAGAGATACCGACGCCTGTGTCTTTGATTGAG
Source organism: Candidatus Omnitrophota bacterium (assembly GCA_945877765.1). Taxonomy (GTDB): domain Bacteria; phylum Omnitrophota; class Gorgyraeia; order 2-02-FULL-51-18; family 2-02-FULL-51-18; genus CAMDWQ01. The sequence goes on from CAMDWQ010000026.1 coordinate 14,955, forward strand.
AGTTCGAGGAAGCCAGTGTCGGATCGTGTAGCAATCAGAAGATTTCTTTTGGGGCAGCCTTTCATCGCGTCAATCGCATTGATGACTATATTCAAGATTGCTTGCTTGATTTGAGACCCATCGGCAAAACACCGGTCATTGGGATCAATGGCTAGATCAATCTCGATTTGATGACGGGCAAACTCGGCGCTCATCAGATCTGTCGTGCTTTTTATGATTTTATAAATATC
>CAMDWQ010000027.1 GCA_945877765.1 Candidatus Omnitrophota bacterium
AAGATACAGATGACCACCAAGGAATTTAACTTCTTCCAAGCCAATGAACCTGACTTTGCAACCGTCGCGTATCTTGCCTTCATCAACCGAAAACTCGCTGACCTCGGCTTTTTCCAGGACCTTATCAGCTACAAAGATATCTTAGAAAAGGGAAAAGAAGCCCTTACTGACTTCTATGACTCAGTAGATAAAAGAGACAACGCTTTTATTCAAAACACCCAAAGAATCCTAGAAGATGAAAAGCAAAAAGTAGCCGTCCTCATCACCGGAGGCTATCACACACCACATCTTAAGAAACTAGTCCAAGACAAAGGCTACTCCTGGGCGGTACTCACCCCCATCGTCACCTCTGAAACCAATCAAAAGAAATACGAAAAACTTCTCTTGGAGCCCCTTCAAAAAGAAACCAAGCGCATCGAAGTGATTCATGGGGAAGATAGGAAGAAAATGGCTAGCACCCTCGAAGTGGATCTTATCCTTGCCAAGAAGCACGAGGGGGCGAGGATGGCGGCGGTGGTCTTTAGATCTGTTGAATACAATCAATTAACAGAAGCAGCCACTCAACCTGCTTTGGTTGCACGATTGGCCAGAGTTGTTAAGCGAAATGAGAATAAACTACGCTGGGCACTTAAGTCTGCCAGTCGGCCAGCAGGCGCTTTTTCACACCTTGGAGGTGTGAAAATGGGTTCTTCGCAATCTCTAACCCAATTGACGGTAGGCGCGCGGCTTGCGGAAAACGCAGAAGAGTTTGAACTGAGGTTGGTCGCGTATCAGCAAATGACTGGTGACGAAAAAAAAGTAGCTGAAAATAGTCTTCAGGAAGATTTTCCATTTCTATTCAATCAATTTCTTAACACGGTGGCTCTGGTCGAACGCCCACGTTCGCCCTCAGGCCAGGTGGCTCAGGGAGAAACGCTTACGATTCGTGTGGCGGATGGAGAAACCGTGAATATCTTGAAGCCTGGAGAGAAAAATGCCGGACGTGGACTTAAATCGAAACAGCGTAAGGCGCTGATTGAGCTTCAAATTATACGAGATAGTGATGGGAAGATAGACGTTTCGCCGTACAGTGAGATGGACGATGAATGGCGCCCACACTACCTAACACTCGAGCACCCCTATCTATCGCCAAATTTTTTCATAGTCGTGGGTAAAGAAGGTAACGTGAGTATCACGCCGTTGAGCGGTACGCTAGATACCTATGCTGTCCAAAGCGAGAAAGATGGGAATGCGGTGACGGAGTTTTCAAAAACGCAGGCCTACAAGCCTATCGCCATGCCCAACAAACTGACGGTCGGTGCCTACGAAATTTTGCTCGGAGTGGAAGAAGACGGTATCACCGTTAATGGGCAACCTCTATCGGAATCAAATCCGTGGGAATATTCTACAGTTGGGCGCGAAAACAAAAACGATATCGAACTTAAGGGATCTACAGCTGCAGGAAGCGATTTTAGGCTGGTTTCTCGTGATTTCTTATATCTAAAGCCCGGTGACGATGGGCAGTGGTGGCTGTATCTTAAGCCCCGTTTAGGTAATGATAGGGCGCCTCTCAAGATCGGACAAACCAGTGTTCCTGTGGGCCGCTGGATCCCACTCCAAGTCAATGTCGATGCAAGAAATGCTCGCCGGGAGGAAAGGCTTGCAGAAGAGCTTGCCGCTACGCTCCTCCGAGACGAACAGGCCGCTCAAGAGCGCGCTCAAAGACTGTTAGAATTTAAAACAACGCTCCATGGGGCTGCCAAGGGCGAAATGCAGAGAGAGTTTATTCCAGGCGAAGTTTATTCGTTTGATATCGCTGAATCGTCTAACGGGGTCCTTGAGGTTTTGTTGGGCGGGCTCAATTTTATATTCTCCCGCCGCGACGATGGGCAGTGGAAGGTCCGTCTGGCTGGTTCGCCGGCAACTGAGTTTGAGATGGGCGGCGAACCCAAGAGTTTTGAGGTCACACTCCAGCCCACAAGTGATCCTGATAACCCTATCTTACTTGGGCGTAATGAGGGGCCGCTTGCGGAGCTCATCGCACAATCACCTAACAGAAGCCGCATTGAAAACCGTATCTCGCGTCAGCATGGCAATGCGTGGATTGTCGGGGACAAGCTTTATATTCGTGACGGCGTTATGGCCCATGGACAGATTCAACCGTCTACGGCCGGCACGCGCCCCACGGTGTACCGAGGGCCACCTCCAAGCCTCCCCGTTCTTTCTGAAGCGACCGACGCGAGCAGACAGCAAGCTTCCGTTGTGGCGCATACTCTGGCGGAAGTTGTACGCGCTGTCCACAAGGATACCTATAGCGACTCTCGGGACACTATTGAGGGCTTCAAAGACCAGATTGACAAGGCAAGAACAGAGTTTGCTTTACTGGCGGGTAAGGATGAGGACATGCTGGAGGCATTTGATATTGTGATGCGGCCCTGGGAAAAGAATTACCGTTTTACAGAATCAGCCGAAAGACTACGCCTCTTTTTTGACCACTTTGGCGTCGCTTTTTATATAGAACACGATGTACCCGGGTATGGTCTGTTTCTTATCGGAGAGCTTGAGGCATACCTTCCTGTGACTCCGGATATATTGGGGTTTGAGAAGTTGCCGGAATTATTGGAAGGTGTGCGCGCCGTATTCGTGAAGCCCTTTTTTACCACAGGCGTGGGAGGGTTTTCTCCTGAGGGGTCCAATCAGGTATATGTGATCGTGGACGGAAATTTTGTGAAAACAATAGACAGTGAAAATGCGCTCTCAATTGCCCGTCACGAATTGCACTACCTTTTTGATAGAAAAGCCGGGATTTTATATGAGATGGAGCCGTGGGAGACGGAGCTGGTGGCCTACTTGTCCCAAATGACTGATCCAGCGGCGCTTAAGGACCCAGCTGTGACCGGCCTTCTTTTTGGGACACAGGGAAAAAGGGCGGTTGATATGGCTAGAGAATTCGTTCGGGATAGAAATGCTTCGGAAACTGGTTTTGGCACGAAGCAGGCGGAGGAGCATATAGGAGGTCAGCATAAGATATTTAGATTATTGATAAGCACTGGGCCCGATAACCAACCATCGCTGAACTGGCTCGGTGAGCCGCTGCAAGATTACACGCCCAATTTGGGAGAGGAGTTGATCAATAGATTTAATAACGAGGAGCATGATCAACACATCACCCCGGACAAGATGGCCGCTTCCGCCGCCGGACTTTTGGCTCAATTTTATAAAGACCCGCGTTTTCGTAAGGCGCACATCAATCCATTAAATTATATATCCATACAACTTTCTCGGAGCGCATTGAAATGGGTGACTCAGAATCCAAGTGCTGTTGAAATGGATGATGATGTATTTGAAGTTGATGGCACCTCATTTAGGATCCAGAAAATTGGAAACAGCATTCGATTTGTGGATATGAATGGTAAGCCCCTTTGGCTGACTGAGAGGCCTAAAGACAGCAATAGTTTGCTGCCCGCACGTTCCTTTATAGTGCTTCCGGGTAAGTCGCTGATTATTGGTCGCGGGGGCGATTTCGGCTGGAACCAGAGTATTTCCAGGAGACATTTTGAAATCACTCTATTGACCTCCGCAGATGTAATTAGACTGCTACCCCTATGGAAAAGATTCTTATTATCGCTTTTTCGGAGATCAATAGAATCCGAAGAGTCTAATAGTGGGCGTTATGTTTTTACGGATTGGAGCGGAAACGGTACGCGCCGGAATGGAAAAAAGTTAATTAAGGGCAAGCCGCAGTTGCTTGTTTTTAAAGCGGTGCTGGCGGGGGCGAGGCTGGCCGATGGGTCTCTCCAGGGCCATTTTAGAAACATTAGAAATAATCAACAGAATCACCCGAAGCCACCGCCTGTTGATGAATTTAATTTACGCATGAGGAGGCCAGCAAGCAAACCTATATGGAAAGACCGTGATATGGTTGTGAATGCATTGCTTAGGATATTAACTTTGCATCTTATGGCTGCCAATGATGCTAAAAACCGAGAAAGGCCAAATGGTTTAGTGGCATTGGCTAATGTTGCGCGCGTTAAGAGTGGATCTGCCACATTAGCTGTTCCGATGCGAAAAACTTCTGTCACAGCGAAGACTCCTTCACCGCAAAAGAAATATTTTGGTTTTTCCTGGACACGGCTGGGTTTGGCAATAAGCGCGGCGACTCTTACGTTGCTTATCGCGGTGATAGCTTCATCAAGCAGCTTGCGTCAGAGCATCATTTCATTTTTTAACTTTTCTCATTCTAGTAGCGTAGAAAATCCAGAACCCATCGTGGAAACGGATCAGGCGGCACTTTTCCACATCGCAAAAAAATCTGAGATTCCTTCTGTGGTTTTTACGGGTGATATTCGCCAAGGGGATTTTGTGGTCATGAGTGGTTTTATGGACCAGATGGTGGCGGGACGATTTGAACAGACCGGCGATCTAAAAATTATTGCACCCACCAATTTAACCAACGAAAAAATTCACGCAGAATATAAAGCTCCTCCTATGAAGCAGGGTGAAACGGTTTACGTGCCACACGTCTTGGGATCAGCTGTGCTTCCTCGGGAAACTTCCAATTACAAGCTGGATGCCACCGGAAAACTCACCGCGCTTGTGGATATAAAAGGTAATGGGCCCGAGAATCGTTGGACTATTTCCTTCGATGCGTTTCGAGCCCAAGGTGGGGGTATAGGAGATTTTCAACTACCCGATCGCGAATTGACGGACCACGAGCAACGGGAATTCGAGGAACTGTCTTACGATTTTATTGCCTCTATGCCAATTCACCTCTCGATGATGCCGGATGAAATTAACGAAAAATTTGAAGATAGTTTGAGGCGTGTCACTCGGCAATATTTTCGGTATGCCCAATGGGTCAAAGTTTATCTGCCCGCGAACAACACGACGTGGTCGAGTCACTTTAGGGCAATCATGGATGCCAACCGCGAGGCCGGTCGCGGACATATTGTCATGTGTGATTGCGACGTTGTTGCCGCATTTGCAGATATTGTCGCAAAGACATTTAATCTAAAATCTTTTTATGCGGAAGGTTATTTGGTGCTAGGTAATCTTCAGGCAAACCAAGGAGTGACGCAAGCCCAGTTGGGAGCTCATGGTTTGAATGTGATGTTTTTAAATGGGCAGTGGAAAGTGATCGATGCGACTGCTTATATGCCGAATGCGTATCGATCATCGGCTGAGGCCGAAGCATTAAGACGAGGCGGTCAGTTATTCAGTCTTATGGAGGAGCCAACATTTGATGCCCTCCATGATAGTGCATTTCGCGATCCAAGAACTGACGGAGACTTCGATCAATTCCTTCCGGCGGCCCCGACACTTCTTGACGCCTTCAATGAGATGGCAACGAGAGCTCAGAAGAGGGCCGAGGATCTGTGGCGTGCCCACACCGAATGGATGCATCCGACGCCTTCCAAACCAACAGTGATTCCTACCGACACCGATCTGGCCGTTGAGATAGAAAAGGTTACGCATCAGGAATTTGCGGAATTAGCGTTTTTTATTGAACACGGCAGGGCCCCGAAAGAGGGGGAGCTTGAAACGACTCTTACCAGTCAGCTACAAGCCCAAGCCCTAAAGGACCGTATTTATGATCTTGTGGCGAGTGTTCAAGAGCGCACATCGGATAACCGAGACAGGCGGAAGCTGGTTTCCGCGCTATTTGTCTTGGATCAGCTAATCAAGAATCATTCCGAAATATTTACAGCGGATGACGCGGCCAAATTAGTGAGCGCCCTCAGAGAGAAAGGAGCGTGGATTCCGCACATAATCCAAGGTGATTCACAGGAAGTTGTCAGAAAAGAACTTGTAGAAGAGCTTTCTTTTGAATTGGCCAAAGCGAAGCGTGTATTGGCTGCCGCTTTGAGTATCATCGAAGATCTTTCTGGTAAAGCCGGTACGAGCGGAGCATCAGCTTCTGATCGAGCGCTTGAGCTTGAACTTGAAGCTCTTAAAAGGTCAATAAAGCGAAACGTCGAACGATTTCTTAAGCTGACTCAAAATGAGGGAAATAGTGAAACGGTATTTGGAGGACTGTATCAAGACACGTTGTCGTTGCTTAATGGGTTGAATGCAGTTATTCCCTCGGAGACAAGCGATCTGCCAGAGGCGAAGCAAGGCGTGCCTATTCCAGAGGTAAATGAACTGATCGATCAATTGGATGATGCTGATCCAGATGTAAGAATCATAGCTATTCGTCTGTTGAAAGATAAGGGCGCACGTGCGATCACTGCCATACCCAAACTAGTATCGCTCCTTGATGACGCAACCAATGCAAGAAGAATATCAGATCGGAGTGTAGGCGAAGAAGCGGCGAAAGCGGTCTTGGGTATACAGGGCATGCCGGAAATAGTGGAGGCTAATATCCGATTAGTTGTCCTTCTGGCAGGGGAGATTCTCAATGTAAAGGATAGAGATATATTAACCGAAGTTAAACAGCAATCTCTGGATCGGCGGCTACGCCAATTTGAGGCGCTCGGGGAACCTGCCGTTGATGAATTGGTTCAAGTGCTAGGAAACCACCCTATTGCAGAATTTCGGGAAAATGCGGCTCGTTTACTCGAGGGCATTCCGGACTTTGCAAAATATCCGGGAGTGATAAGTAGCCTTCTTAAGGCCCAGGTTTTTGATGACGATCCTGACGTGAGGGCAGCGGTGTGGACGACTATCAATTCGATACACGACCTCCAGGATTGGACTGTCAACCCATCTAATCCTCGTCATTTGGATCGTCGCCCAGCGCCAAATTATTTGTTGAGTGCAATTCCTGAGGCTCAGCCGGAAAATGTAGATCTGCTTTTGCGATTTTTGATCTACGCGAGCGGAAGGTACGAAAGCACCGAATATACGACGAACGAGGTATATACCAGGCTCAGAATGCTTAAGGCCGACGATCTTGAGAGGGGTATTAAAGCTATTTTATTAGATGCTAGGCTGCGCCGCTCCCGTGAAGGGCGGATGCTTCTCCGCACTGTTGCCAAATTCGCCTATCATTCAATGCCCTACATGGAATGGATTAAGAACCCAACCCGCAAGGAAGTGGCCCAATCAATGGTGGAGATTTTTCTGAGGAGTGGAAACCCGGAAGTACTCAACGGTGGTTTTTATGATTATATTGCAGATGAGTCACATGTTGAGGCTATCCTCAATAAATTGGAACAGATTGATCCTGGAAACAAACCTGGGGGCAATCCATCTCAATCCAAATTGGTAGAGCCGTACGTGGCCGCTCTTTTAGAATTTTTGAGAGGTAGCCCCGCAGAATTTTTTAGAGCTGATCCCACTTTTTCTCCACGTATTAATTTAATATATATTGATTTTAATGGAAGGAAGAATACAGCAGATCACGTCTTTCAATACGAGTCAGCGAAGCTGGGATTCGAGACAACTGGACTCGCGTTGGAATTAATCAATAGAATCAATGCTCCAGATGCCATTGATCAACAAATAAAACTGTTAGAAAAGATTAACCTATTTTCGTATGGATCATGGATTGACAATAGATCACGCGTCCTTTCCAAAGGATTGGAACAGCTTGCTAAAAACGGATCCGATAAAGCTGTCAGCTTCGTTGTTTCTTGGGCCAACGAATCAAATTTTTATCCCGAAGCCATTAAGGCTTTGGGCATGGCGGACAAGTCCGTGGTAGCGGCGGATGCATTGATGGGGATTTTAAACAAAACGGGTGGACCCAATTACAAGAAGGCCTCCGCGTATGAAGCCGCGTATGAAGCTTTGTATATGATTTGGTCTAAAGAGTACTATCGCGAAAAAGAAAACAAAGCTTTTAGCTCTGAGAAGTTCGAGGCTATTGAGCAACTGATCGAAAAATACAAGGCAGCTCCTGGTCAGGGAGCCCGACTTGCCGAGAAAAATCGCATAATAATAAATTTGAAAAATAAACCTGCAAAGGAAACACCCCGAGAGCCTAGCAAGCTATCGACGGTATTATTGTTTATCTCCTCTTCTGTTGTCGGTACCGCTGCTTTTAGTTTGGCCGCTATGCTTGTGATTCTTTGGCTTCATGGGGCTATCGGTGGTTTTTTTGCGATTGGTTTGGCCGCTAGTCTGACTTGGTATAAAACGATGGCTCCTCCCAATCAGTGGAAACCTGTGGTGATCACAGCACTTTCTTTGCCTTTTGTCTATGGTATGGCCCACGTTATGTCTTATTTGGATTTGCCTTACTTTATTCAATCTCTTTACAAAACAGCTTTTATTTCAGGATGGTTAATGCAGTTGGTTTATTTCACGCTCTACGGACCATCTCTAATAAAAAAAAGTGAAGCTGGTAGTCGAAAAAGCAGGCGGTTATTTTTGAGTGAGGCGGCTAAGGCGGTAGGTGTTGGGACATTTGCGGGGGCACTAAGTCAGGTGGATTGGGGGTGGATTAGCTCCGAAGCTGTTGAAGAAGATAAGCCCTGGAAAAATTTTCCCAACACACACCCACCGGTGCTGGATGAAGCGACCGGATTTAATCATGTCCAGCAATCGTTGGAAATGACGCTCGACTGGATGATTAAGAAGGGTTACCCAAGACCAGATATTCTTCGAACCTACCGCGCGGCGTTGAGTGTTTCTGAAAGACGAGCGGCCGCTTTTGCCTTATTGTCCAAAAACTTAAGCAGTAGACAAATTTCGATCAACTCTCAGACGCTTGGTTATTTCCTAGAGGTGTTGAAGCAGACGGAATCCCAGGATCTTTTTTTATTACTCGTCGCCATTCTAGAGCGCGAAGCTTTTGGCTACGATCTGGTTAATTCTCAGGCAATGCAAAAGGTGTATTTACAAGCCTTGGAAAGAACAGCCACTGTAGAGTCAGAGCTTGAGCGTATTCAAGTGGCGGGAAGAAATGAGGGATTAGAAAATCTTGAAATAATAGAAAAATTAGCGCTAGCGGGAGAGATTAATCAAGAAGCGTTGGATCAGGCGGAGTTGTCTTTGGCGATTGGTTATTTAGGGGAAACGGTAGAAACAATTCGCCATAAAGAATCTTTGGCGAGTCTTGTTAAATCGGGAAATCTATCAATCAGTAGGGCAAAGAAGAGTATTGACCAAGCCATGGAAAGAAATCCGGAGCTTCAACAGATGGCGAAAAAAGGCTCCGTGTTGATAGTGATTGGGCAAGCACAAACTTTCCACCATTTTCCACCCGAACAAATCGTGGAAGAAGATATATTAGGCCATTTGGTTAGACATCTACGGTTGATGACACAACCTAATCCTAGCGGGTTTTCATGGCTGAACGCCCTTTTCTTAGCTTCAGAGTACAAGCGCTTTAAGGACAGCGGCGGGAAAAAAGGGCTAAATTTACCTGAATTCCAAAGAGTCTATGTTAAGGGTGGGAAACCGCTAAAGAGAGCGAATCTTGACCCGAGCCTGACTGATTCTACGCTCACGCGTCTGGGTGACAGAATCATGGGTCTTTTTAATGAAATGGAGCAATCTGGCGGGGCGCGGTTGGCGACCGTTACCTCTACAAACAAAATTTTGCAAGTAGCCGATGATCCGAAGGCCCAAGGGCCAGATAATCGGAAGCCTATCCCATTTAACAAAAAAGAGTGGACGGAGTTCAAAGTAGAGCTTACGAATTTGCTACTTCGGTATACAGTTGCTACGAAGCTTACTATTAAGAAGACTAAGCGTGCCGCTAAGGACACTAAACTTAACGCTTTCCTTCAGGCGTATTTGGATGCAGGTGACATGCGGAATCTTATAGTTGAAATTCATACTAAGCGTACCTTCCATGAGCCCTTTTGGGAAAAATTTTTTCGAAGGTTTAACCGACAGAAAAGCCCCGAAGAAAGAATTAATCAATTACTTGGTCTCTATAAAACCCCTAAATACGTGGAAGTTGTATGGAAAAAAATGGTGATTTTGAAGAATGGTGGGAGGACAATCCCAAAACATTTGAATAATTTTTATGAGAGAGTGGTAGCAGATTCCCAGCATCCAGACAATTATAAAAGGATTCTTTTTGGCCATCTTCATTCAACGATGAATGGTAAGGAAGAATTTAATAAAGTAGCTAAAAAAATGCAAGACTTTATTTCCTCAACTGTAGATCTATTTGTAAGCGCACGCCTTGCGGGAAATCAAAAGTTAATCGCTTCATCAGCGGTGCCAAGCGCGATGCTTGCGGCCCGGCTAGGGACAGCCACTCCCGTCGGGGCGAGGTTGGCATCGAAGCCCGTCAAGGCCGCAATGGCTGTTGTTGCCGCGGCGGCAGCTATGTATTTAGCCCCCTACTGGCGCCAAAGTGATAAGGAGGCTGAAGTGGAATGGCCTCAAGTGTCGGTGACGGCGCAGGAAGAGTTTACTGAATACGACTCACTCGATGATGAGACAAAGGCTTTACTGGATGAGGTGGTTCAGAAATTTATTCTTAGCGAAAGCGAAGGGGATCCGGAAGTGTTGGGTTTCTTCGAAAGCGGAGAATGGAAGAAATATTTCCAGGTTACCCCAAGTCTCGGAGAAGAACTGCATGGGGCTGGGGTTGGTGGAGATGGATTGATTGCCCTAGACAAGGGTACCATCGCTTGGCTGCGACTAAAAGAGGCATTGGCGAAAATGATTGCCGCAAAAACATTGGTTCATGAATATTACCATTTCTCACATAATAAAAATGGAGAGATGCAGAAAAGGACTCCTGACGAAGAGGAGCGTATTACGCGCGACAAATCCCTAAATTTTTTTGAAGAGACAATCTACAGAGTTGGAACTCAAATTTCTTTTGGAGTGATGATCGTCACGGATGGTGTCGTGCCTCAATTTGAGGATCGAGATGGGCAGGAGAGACTCCAGGTGATCGTTAATTCCTATAAAAATGGAGAAGTGCCACAAAAGGAAGTCAATAAGGCGATCATCACTGAAATTCTAAAAATACTGCATTTTTTCTACAACAATAAAGGCTATCCTGGTGTTTACGAAAGGCTACTTAATGAAATAAGAAGGCTTGAAGAGGAGAATAATTCTGCCGAGGATGCTGGGGGTTCGGTGGCTCCTGCCCGTCTTGCGGAAGCTCAAAATTCTACCTTCTCGCCTGCGGTGGAAAGCGCGACGACAAAGGTTCAGCCGGTCATAGCGACTCCCACTGAGGGGGCGCTCGCGCAGCCAACTATTGATTTCACATCTACAGCAGCTGAATACAGCATTCTTAAAACGTTGTATACTGGCAGTTTTCCTGATGTCGTTGTGCAAAGCGGGCAGATATCTCGACTCCAACTGTCCGAGAAACAAAAATTGCATATCCTGGCAGCGCATCTTTTGACTACCAAGGAAGAGGTGCCTATTCCCATGCAAGTTGTTGTTGATGGTGGCATTGTAGAAATCGCACAGGTGTTAAGAGTCCAAGAGAAAGTCCAAGGCGGCGCCAGTCTTATTTTATCCGCTAAAGATGAGTCCGGTGAGTTGGATGAAGTGGAATTTGCTCTGACGGCAGAAGAGCTTGCCGATGCGCGAACCTTGCTCAAGGAAATGCAGAACCGTGGATCTCGCATCGAAACGTTGAAAGAAACGATTGGTTCGGCTACGTCACTGATGACTGCATTTAGAGAGATTCAGCGGGTTATTCGCCTTTATCAAGCCGCTTGGGCCGCAAACCCAGGAGTTGATAAAAAAGAGATTATCGATGTGATCCCCTATTCTGAAAAGATGAGTGAAGAGGAGAGAAGTGCAATCAAAAGCTTATTTAAGGCACTTGAGCCTGTGCTCCATAATAACCATACGCTTTATTTTCAGAAATCACCTGACGATATTCCAGATGGAATTGGTGTTTTGGCGTTTATCGGATATCCGAGTCAAGACCTACTGAATAAAATTCAGGGAAAAACCTTCCTACCTACCCCTGAAGCCCAACTCAAAAATGGAGACGTGGAGGTGGCCGATTATCCCCGGGCAATTTTACTGTCCGACTTTTTGGCGGGAATATCGAAAGAAGGAAGAGGAAGCCTGCTTGGAAATGACAAATTTGGACCACTATTCTCCAATGCGATGGCTAATGAGGGTGCGTGGCTAACACAGGAGAGTGGCAATAAAGCAACCGCTATCAAAGTTTTGTCTGAAGCCGAAACAGGCTATCTAAATCTTTATCGGGACAAACTTCTTATTCGCTATTTGACCGGCGCCAGGCTATCCCAGGCGATCGAATTAGCTGCCATGATCACCCAAGCCGTCGGCGCGGCAGCTTAACGCTTATCCTCAAAAATCCCAGTCATATTTTGATAATTGATTAAGGAGAATTCTTCTCCTGACAGTGTTTCTTGTCCGGTATAGACGACGGCTGTGGAAATCTTTTTTTTCGGGAAAACATTTCGGAAATATTTTAATCCGTTCAGAAAGTCCTCGTGATAGGTTTGCGAATATTTGATCTCGATGGCGACGAGATCTGTCGCGGAAACTCTGATTACATCCACCTCGTGCTGTTTGTCGTCTCGAAAGAAATAAAGGCCGTGGTCCAAGCCTCGGTTGTAGCGGTATTTGACCAGGTCCATGACGACCATATTTTCAAATAACGACCCTCTTAAGGGATCCCGGCTTATTTGCGTCAGATTTTCTATTCCCAAAAGATACGCGGCCAATCCCACATCATAAAAATAGAGTTTGGGTGAGCGGACCAGACTTTTTTTGATGTTGGAAAAATAGGGCTGTAATAGAAAAACAATGTAGGACTCTTGTAGAATAGAAAGCCATGAAGTGATCGTAGGGACGGATACTCCCACTTCGGATGAAAGCGCGCTGGCGTTAAAGATCTGACCCACGCGGCCGGCACATAGTTTGACAAATTTTTGGAAGGTACTTAAGTCTTTGACGTTGATGAGAGATCGCAAGTCCCGTTCGATATAGGTCTGAAAATAATTACGATACGCTTTGTAGGGCTCGAGCTTTTCGGCGTAAACCCGCGGATAAAAACCATTTAAAAGATACTCATCGGCGGAATAATTGTACTTGGCTTTTTGAAGCTCGGGAATACTCAAGGGCAAAAGATTTAAAATCGCTGTGCGTCCCGCCAGAGACTGAGTCACGGAGTGCATCAGCTCAAAATTTCGGCTACCGGTGAGGATGAAGCGGCCATTTTTTTTCTTTTGGTCTACCATACTCTGAATATAAGACAAGAGTTCTGGAGCTCGCTGGATCTCATCGAGGATCAGCCCTTTTTCCACTGTGGCTAAAAAAGCTCGGGGATCCGCCTGGGCAAGTTCCCGGGTATCGGGTTCTTCGAGATTCACGTAGCGATGATGCGCAAATGTGCGGCGGGCCAAGGTCGTTTTCCCTGACTGGCGGGGGCCTGTGATCGTCACCACAGGATACTGCTTGGCGCATGACTTTAATTCTGATTCTAGCTGTCGTTTAATTACCATAGAAGAAGTATACCCTATGATCGCGTAAATTTAAAGTACAACTTTAAATTTACACTTTTTTGAGGCAGGGGGACCAACCCCAACCCAAGCCTCCCGGGAGGCAATTTTATCTGACACCTTGACGGCGAGACTTGAAATTTAGCCATTAATAGCGTATCTTTTCTATAGATGTTAACTTATGCATAAAAACGCTAATTTCCTCAAGAGACATTCTATACCCCTAAAGAGTCTATCTCTATTGGTAGCTTTTTCATTTCTTTTGTCGGACCTT
>CAMDWQ010000028.1 GCA_945877765.1 Candidatus Omnitrophota bacterium
CCCCGGCTGGGTCGCCGGGCCGCCCTTGGGTCAGGGCGGATTTAGGATACAGGGGGATTGGGGGTATGAATTTGACTAGGGCGCTACACCTACAACACCTCCCCGCGGATTCTCGCCGGGCGCGATTCATTTTTTTCTGCCAGAGACAGGCCCGCCAACGCTCTTTGGCGGGTCACCGGAGAGCACCTATGACGTCTGAATTTAAAGATTTTCCTCTATGTTCTTGTCGGTCTTAATGCAGATACTATGGCGTTTGAACTAACGGCTGATGAGACCCATCTATCCGATCAAGGGATCGTTGCCATAAAAAACGATGATAAACAGGGCAATAGCTACAGTCTTCTTAACTTTTTTAATCGGCATTGAAGTCCAATCTAGTTTACTTTTGTTTATGCACACTTAAATAAATATAAGACTATTATTGTCGGCTCTCTTGAAAATCAGCACCTCCTCATGTAGAATTGACGCAACTAGTTTTTTATTAGACTAATTTGGAGGGTTCATGAAGCCTTTTAACAAGCATCGTACATTGTTGGTCACACGCGTGATTTGCTCAAGCCTTGTCATTTCATTTCTCGGTTCGGATTTCGCTACAGCAGCCTCCTTGAGTGGTATTGGCAATCCTGCTGTACCCCCCCCCTCAAGCATGCAATCACAGGTTTTGGCAGATGCAAGGCTTTTGGAAACACCCTCCCAGTTTTGTCACTATAAGGAAACCTACCAAGCGCCTGCCGTCAATGGTATTCCCGCGCCGCTTATCCTGCTACTCCAGGACGCACATGCCAATTTATCAGGCCAGCAGAATCTTGCCAAGACGCTTGAAGCGCTCATAAAGCAGTATGATTTTAAAGATGTATTTGTCGAAGGCGGCGAAGGAGATGTATCGCTGGGTGTCCTGCGCGAGCTTTCAGATGCCACGACCATGAAACGCGTGGCTGGTAGCTTTCTACGCGAAGCCGAAATCGCTGGTGAAGAATATTTGAATCTGACTTCCTCTATCCCGATGAAGCTGACAGGCGTGGAAGACATTGCCCTTTACGCCAAGGGCTTAAAAGCCTACGCCCTGCTTGCCAAAAAACGCGAAGCCATTTTACTCTATCTTGGAAAAAGCCGTACTGCTCTTGATAAACTAAAAAAGAGAAATTATCCCTACGCCCTGCAAGTCTATGAAAAAAAGTCTTTAGAGTCACCCTCTACCGAAGCTTTGATTGAGCTTGCGCGCGACTATGGTGTTGATTTTTCATCCTATGCTCAAATCACACGCCTTGCCGGTCTTCTGGACCAGGAAAAGAAAATTGATTTTAATTTAGCGCGGCTAGAACTCGCATCGATCATGGAAAAAATAGGGGATAAGGATTCGGGGAATCTAGCACAACAGCTTGCCGCCCAGCCCAAAGAAAAAAACGCCGCCCAGTCTCTTTTGATTCAAAAAGTAAAAAAGGCGGCACTGGACCACGGAGTCAGCCTCGTCTCGTTTCCCAATTTTGTCAAATATGCCGAATACCTCGAAGCCTTTACCGCTGTGAGCATGGAAAAAACTCTGGATGAGATCTCAGCACTCGAAGAAGTAATTTATAACCGCCTCTTGGAAAGCAAAATATCGCAGACTTTGCGCGCGGTGGACCGGTACTTAAAACTTCTTGAAACCGCCTACCGCATTCAGATGACGTCCGATGAATTTGCATCATTTCTAGAAAACACCCCCGACTTCCCGACGATTTCATGGCAGGCTTTTTTAAATCGCGCTTTGGTGGAGGATGGAATCGCCGACAGCCTGATTCCGCTTGAAAATTCACTCGAAGAGGGACGTACAGCGCTTGAGGCTTTCTACCGCGCGGTGGATGAACGCGATTTTGCGTTTGTGCAGAACATTGAAAAATTTAAAAATGAGAATGGAAATTTGAAAATGGCGGCCCTCATCGCGGGCGGCTATCACACCCAGCATCTTTCAAAACTTTTAAGAGAAAAAGGGTATTCGTACGTCGTCCTCGCCCCGATTGTCACCCAGGCTACCGATCAAGCCAAGTATGAAAAGGTGCTTTTGTCGCCGCTGGGACCTACCTCTAAGACCATCGAGACTGTTAACGGCCGCGCTTCTGTTGCGGGCGTGGATGGAAGCAGGGCTTTCGTGGCTGCCGGACGCGAGGATTTTGTCGGGCCTATACTAACCCCATTTAGGGACCAGTTGCCAGCAAATGTACGGAAATTTGAGACCGAATTTAGGGGAAGAAAAAGCAGACTTGCAAGCGCATTGTCGGGAAAAGCTGGCACAGCTACGGCCGAGTTAGTCATACAAGCACCGCTGGCCGCCCGACTTGCTTCTTTACGCAAACAACTACTTCCTCTAGGAATTGGCGTGATGTTGGGATTCGGAGGAGCCGCTTTCACTTATTATTTGCTTCAGGATCAAGGTCCAAAGCCCACAATTCTGGTCAGTCAAGACCAAGCAGACGCGGATGAAAATATTATTACTGGAAATTACGGGGGAAATTGGGTTGCCGCTTACCGTGTGGAAAATGTATTTAAATCCATTCAAGGTCCCGGAGAAGCTGTAATCGTAGACCCGATTAAAGGCCTGACTGATTCTAGAATAAATGTTCCGCTGCCGGCTCCGCTTAAGGTAAAGGCGGGACAAGTGATGATTGTGACGCTGAATGATGATCAAAGAAAAGAGCATCGAGGAATTAGCCTTAATATAGGGACAAACAACGGATCCGCCTTTTATGCTTTGCGACATTTTTTTGACAGGCAGTCTCGCGAAGGAGAATTCCAAGTCGTGTTTGAATTTACAACCGACATCGAGATTGCTGGGTTTGAGTTAGGCCGCTATCTTGGTGATAGCATGGAGAATCCAGCTGCCAGGGACATCCCTTTTAAATTCGAAAGAATTGATTTTGCCAACGTCACGCCACTGGCCCAAATGAATGAACATGGATTGGTAGAGGGACTCCAACAAGAAGGAGAATTCGGAGTCAAGGGGCCTCTAGATATTCAAGACCTCGATCTTAACATTAGTGTGGGCGTCACTAATGAGGGCAAGATACGCGTCAATCAACACACTAATCCTGACAATTGGTTGGAATACGATCCTAAGTACCGATCCGTGACTGGCTATACAACCGGAGTTAGTGTTGACCCCGATACGGGGAAGCCTACCAGCCCTATCAATTACAATATCCCTGCCTCCCATTCTAGCTATAGCGATAGTTCTCTTTCTAATGAGTATCTTATACACTTGGCTAACATGAGTCAGGCTCTAAGCACCCTTCTCTGGGAAAGCAAGATTCTCTCCGATTCCCAGAAAGCAGAACTCAAGAAGACCGCCGACATCCTCAGAGATGAGTTGAAGCGAGCCGCCAGCGGCGCCCGGCTTGCTAGGAATCGCCGAAGCTTCCTTAAACAAAGTTTTGCTGCCGTAGCCGCCGCGGCCCTTACACCTAAAAATATTCTCGGCGACTCTTCTTCTCCGTCTAGGGGTAGCCTTCTATTATTGCCCCGCGAAAGCATCGTTCCGGATAATTTTGAAATCACAAAAGAGGAATTGCTTAGACGTATGCAATTTCAGCGTACAAACGTTGATAAATTTGGCACTCCAAAAAGCTTTCTTCCTTCGAATGAGTACTGGAAATCGGTCGGGCATGATACGGATAAAGGCACTGTGGAAGAGCTGATCGAGAGAAACCTTTCTGAAGGATTTGAAATATATGACGTGGCGACAGCGGTAGCAACGGAGGTAATAGCGAATAATCCAAATGGCTTGGATTATTATGTTCGTAGCGTTGCGGCAGGTCAATACGGCAAATTACAAACTACGCGAGCAAACGACCCTCGGAGATTTAAATATAACGGTAAACGCCCACCCCGCGGTCTAGGGGCTTTCGGTTTTAGAATGATTCCTAGAGATGGGGATTATCTTCTAACCGATCCTTTAAGTGATGAAAGAGAAAAAACTCACATGGATGGTTTCCCAGAAATGGGCGAATATGGCAAGGCCCCCGGTAACGTAAACAGGATCCACCATGTGGATTGGAAAGCGATTGCCGGCGAGCAGGCGTGGGATCGTCATCTATCCCCGCTTCAGAAATGGTTCAAGAAATACGGCGGTCGTTCCATCAAACGGTATCACACAGCTGAAATCGAAATCGCGACCGGTATTCTCGAAGGATTTGAACTCATGCAAAGTGAACTCGGAGCGATTTATCATGCGCCCGAAGGTACGGTTGGCAAAGACCCTTTTGATATCTCGACTGAGAATAATGAATCGATCGCGATGGGCCTTGAGATGTTGATCGAGGTTCTGACGCTTATAAAAAATAATCGAAATGATTTCAAAAAAGGTGATGCCGAGAAGCTCGATAGTGACATTGAGCGGGCGAAAAAACTTCTTTACGGCGATGAAGTTTCAGGCAAAAAAGGCATTTATGATTATTTTAAAAATAATGCCTACGATCAAAGTAGCGGCACTTTGTATCAAGGCGGTCATTATGACCCAGCAACAAAAGAGTTTGTGCCCACAACGGAGATTGAGGTTACTGATACGAAGACCGGTGAAGTCAAAAAAGTCAGCGGGTTTGCGGTGGACGTCCAGACTTGGGCAATCGCTTTCTTTGGGCCTGCCAAGATTGATGAGTGGTATGGAAAAGGCGCGGCGTCCAAGATGTGGGAGGCAACCAAACTTAGAGGCGGGTTTTACGAGGACGGTATTTTAAAAGGCGTAGGGTTTACGGATCATCGCGCTGATATAACCAACGGCCTTCCTGATCCAAATAGTGTTTTATCGGGGGAATGGACTTTTGGAGCAATTCAGGCGGTTCTTGAGCTGGCGCGTTCTGCTGAAAAAAATGGCGATACAGCAACAGCCAAGAATTTGGTAGCGGAAGCTCGATCCATGCGAAGCGGCGTGGATGAACACCTTCGGGTGGAGCTTGAGGGTGGGGTGATTGCTTATTTATACGCCAACAAGAGATATTATATTCCGTTTGGCTGGTGGGCAAATAAAATCCCAAGCCTTGCCTCAACCACATGGTCTATCGCGGTTGATTCCGGATTCGACTTTTCAAAACTCGGCGGTGGCAAGTATTACAAGGCGCTGTTTCCTGACGTGGCGGAGCCAGATGAAGTCACGATTTCTGCCTTCACTAAAGATACAAGCAGTAAAACGAACTATGTTACTTCCAGTTCCGGAGACGGTCAATCTGCTTTAGTCCGCTATGTGGATGAATACGAGTCGGTGAGAGTGCGTATTTACCCCAAGCCAGGTTTGCATACGTTTATGGCACAAGTAAAAATTGGCAGGGATAGTTCCTATGGTTTTAGAAGGTGGGTGCTTGTTCCCTATCGACTTTGGAAAGACGGCGACTATTATGATGTGATTTATGAAGCCAAGGAAGTAGCGAAGGTCATCTCGGGGGCTGATGTTTTAGGGGTAACGTTTGAGGAGGGGCATAAAACGGAAGACGGTGTCATGAATTGGGTAGGTGAAAATCAGGAAAAGACAAGGCATGATCGCCCTTTAGAGGTGACGTTTAGTAAAAAAGAAATTCCGAGTCCGGCGATGTTGTTTGATGAAAAACCAGCATTTGGCCCTGAACCTATTCAAACCGTCTTGGGAGCCGGATGGCATGAACAAACATTTGACAAAGTCATTGATTTAAGTCAACTGCCCGGCGCTAGTGTCGTCATTGAGGCTCAAATGATAGGAGACAAAGAAGTTGGTCTTAAAGAAGACCATCATTTGGAAGTAGCGGAGATGACTGCTACGTTTGAGTTGGATGATCCAAATGGAAATTACCCATTTTTGCGTGTTGTAAAGTCAGCGGACGAAGAGCCTAGTTATATTGAGTTCGGTAAGAACCAAAACAAGCATCCTTACTCGTACAGAAACGGTGTCACACTGACGACTGACAAGAACGGTCTCATTAGGTTCACGGTGCCCGCGGATTTAATTGCTTATGGAGGCGTTCTCAAGTTTAACAGGGTCATGCTATACGTTAAAGTGAACGAAACAGACCAAGTGATTAGATCTGCTATTGCACGACTGGACAACGCCAAGAAAAAACTTATTCCAAGCGCGCGGATATCTATCTTTTCTCCAAAACCATCCGGCGCTCGGTTGGCGGCTGGCGCCGAGAGCCGAAGAAATTTTTTAACAACCACAGCGACGGCCGTTGCGGGATTAGCTGTAGGCGCAGCCCCCTCAACAGCTCGCCCTGATGTTGTTACGTATGGAATTAATCCCCAAACGGGTGTGGCCACTATCACAGTGGAAGGCAAGGAAGAGCCCGTAGTCAATCTTGGGAGCGTGGTGTATCAACCCACCGTTGGAACTAAGCATATTAGTTATTACACTGAAGGAAACATGCCCGAGCTGCTTGCCGCGTTGCTTCCTTCAAATAGTAAACTTTTTAACACTCCAGGCTTTCAAGGGCTAAAACAATTTGCCAATGACGATGCGAAGAAACTTAAGGCGGCGGGGTTTAATAAGATACGTCTATATTACTTGCCCACCGATCCCCGACAAGCGGCAATGGTGGATGCAATCTTGGACGAGGCCTATGAGCTTACCGGCGCAGAAAAAGGCGGAATACGAGCTACGATAGGCCATTGGGCGGGTCTTTGGCCGATGCCTGGGTCACCGGAATTGACAGCAGACAATGCTGTGCAAATAAGAGCTCTTGAAGAGAGCGTCGCTAACCTTGTGAAGACTTATGCAGCAAAACGCTGGGTAGAATCGTGGGCGATCGGCAATGAAATGAATTATCACGTCCAAGGTGGGAAATTTAACTGGAAAGTTTTCCCCGCAGACTTAGATCGTTACTACGAGATTATGACTCGTCTTGCCATTGCCGGTAAAAAAGCCGAAGCCCAAACGAAGCCGCGTGCCGGGAAGAAAGAAAATCGCCACCCCTTTGTCCTTGTCAACGGAGGTCTTACCGCCGAAGAAGCTGAATTGTTTGCCAAATACAACGAATCATCAAAATCCGAGTTTGGCGGAAAAACCACCGCTTGGGATGCGCTGGGTGTCAATTTCTATCCCGGCGTGGATTTTGAAAATGAAACTTTTTATCCTGACCGCGTCAAAGCCGATGTGGATGCGCTTTTTGAAAATGCGGCGACTCTCAATCTGCCTGTGGTGATTACGGAAGTTGGCTTTTGGTCTGATCCCAATGGCCCCGGAAAACAACCTGATTTTTATGAAGCTCTACGGCCAGCCCTGGCGACGCAGCGTCTTTTGATTGGAAGCTCAATTTTTGAATGGAGCTCCGAGGGATGGAAACCTATCGAGTCTAAACGCGCGGTAGAAGGTCGATTTGGAATTATAAACAACGCTCGTACAATGTTTGGAATCATGAGCATGAACCGAAAAATGGACCCCAGACCCGGACAAGCTCAAGCCACACCTGATGCGCCACTGGCGGGGGAAGAGATAACTGAGGCTGTAGATATTTGGGCAGAAGGTACTGCGGGGCAGTATTCCTCGGAGCGCAACCGTGAAGTTTGGAAAGATTATGATTCGGCCAAAACTCTCAAGGCGGGCGACGAAGTGGTTATTACGCTAACAAGCAACTTACCGGGCAAAATAGGGATTCAAGCTGTTCCAAACATTAGTGCCGCTGCATCGTATTCCACCATGGAGATTCATCCAATAAAAAAAGGCACCACTATCATTCGAGTTAAAATCACCAAGCCTATGAGATTTGAACGTCTTACGTTTCAGATTGGCCAGGAAGCTTTTAAACCGAATAACCTCAACGTAAACAATAACCTCCAGATTGAAATTGAAAAAGTTGAGGTGATTCCCGCTCCCGCCAAAGGTGGCAAAGCAGGCAAGGGAAAGAATAAATCCGGCGCCCGCTTGGCGGAAATCGAAGAGCTTTTTGGGGGACTGAGTTCTTCCTTGGCGCCACTTCCTCGTCTGAGCACAGCGACTGTAGATAGGGCTATTGTACAAAAATTATCGGCGACGACAAAAGCGATCTTAACGCTAATTTTTGAACAAAAACTTCTAGAGAAGAATGTAGCGGCGCTGGATCTCGATGGTGTCGCGGTAGAGGTAAGTCTGGTTGGAAATCAATTTTTGATTTCCGATACGCAGGGCGTTCCTCTCGGGCATTTCCAAGTGACAGCAGAGGATATCCAGACTGCCCGGGCCTTGACGTCAGCCAATAATCAAGAAAATCAAGACATTATAGCGTCCCTCCAACAAACAAATACGGCGCTTCAGGCTTTCCATGCGCAGATGGCTCTGATCGAGAATCCGCTTTTGGCGGGTGTTGTGGTGGACGTATCGGATATTGACGCCATGACTCCAGGGGAACAGGCTATTTACATTGCCGCTCTTTTAAAAGACATGGTGAGCCTCAGACGGCTTGCTCTTGAAAATAAATTCTATTACCGAATTGTTGGTGCATCGGACGAACTTCTGGAAAAAATGAATGCTCGTCCAGAAATGGCGATTCTCCGATCTGTTGGAATATTATCCTCAGAGCGTCCGAACGATGCATCCGGTCAGCGCGCACAAGAGCTTGTTTTGGCAACCCTTGGAAATATCAAAACCTTAAGTACGTTGGTGGACTCGCCAACGACCCCAGCCTATTTGCCCGCGCAAGCCGCAGAGGCAGGAGGATACATTAACTTCAAAGCACGCTTAGTTTTGGCAATGACAGGTGCAAGAGGATATTCTGAGAATTTTGCGAGAGCTTTTGCGATGCAGTTGCCTCCAACCGTTGCGACGGATATGTCAGATCTGCGTGTGTCGCTCCCAAAGTTCCTGAGGGGCGATACGACACCTAACACTTTGCAGGCTGCCGCTCGACTTGCGCTCAGACCCCTCTTAAAGAGGTTGGCCGAGCAACTACGCAGTCTTTACAACCGTCTCCAAGCTGTTGGAAGCTCCGCGTAAGGCCTTTCTTTCGAGTAATTCAAAACCGCCCGAGGGTGTTAGCCTTGGGCGGTTTTTTTGATCAAGCCCAAGGTAAACGGGACCCCGAAATAGCTAAAAAGGGACATGACCTCATAGTCCCAAAATGACGAGCTTGGCGCGAAGCGCCAATGACCTGCAATGGTCACTACCTATAAAAAGATTCTGTCTTTTCTTTTGATCTTGCTTTCATACCTCAACACACCTCCGGTGCCAGCCGGCTTTTCGGCTGGCTGTCTCTGGCAGAAAAAAATGAATTGCGCCCTCTCGACCCAGGAGCAGAGGTCCCTGGCCAAAAGAATAAGGACGCCTCTTTTGGCGTCCTTATTCTGACGCCAGCCGAGAATAAAGAATCTTCAATCCTCGCAGCAACGTGCGGGGGAGAGGGGGTACGAACAGTCGAGCCCGTCAAAATAAAAGGGTTCCCTCCAAGGCGAGTTTTACACCCCAGCGTACCCCCTCTCGTCGACAAAAAGATTGGGGGTACGGATATGGGCGCGGTGTTTTTTTTATATAGATGAGAAAGTCAGTAGCTTAAAAGATGGTTGAGTCACTTTGTGACCTATATCGCGCGGCCCCCTCTCCCCGATTTCTTTTGTCGACGGGAGGGGTCTCGCTGGTGTGTTTGGTGTAAAAGATTTTATGTGAAGGTGTTCGAGACCCCTCCCCCGCGCACGTTACTGCGAGGATTGTAGATTCTTTATTCTCGACTGGCGTCAGAGTGAACGCAAAAAGACGCGTTCACTCTTTTGGCCAGGGACCTCTGCTCCTGGGTCGACGGGCGCAATTCATTTTTTTCTGCCAGAGACAGCCAGCCGAAAAGCCGGCTGGCACCGGAGGGTATGAGGTGTGAAAACAAAATCAAAAGAAAAGACAAAATCTGTTTACTGATCGTAGTGATCTTTACAGATCATTGGCGCTTCGCGCCAAATTCGTCCTTTTGGGACGAGCTACGACTTTGCCATACTTTTGATGGTGGCTACTAAATAACCCATAGAGCGTTTGGGATTATCGGGATTTTTATCAGCTATTTTTTGTGTGGCTTGCTCAATGATTTTTTGACCGTATTGATTTTCGAGATCAATTAAAACCTTAATTGCCTTGGGATCATTTTGTTCATAAAAAATAGAGGCTGTGTTAATGGCTCTTTGGAGTTTGTCTTGTCCTTCTTTTTGTCCAAGCTTGGTTATTTCTTTTTGAAGTTCTACAGGATCGTAGAGAGGTTTTGGCGTATAGACATTGGGTTGTCTGTTGGAGTAGTTTTGGTCTTCAAGGCTTGAGTACTGAATATCCAAAAGATTTTGGATTCTAAGTTCTTTGTTTCCGTCAGAAACAAAAGACTCTGAAATAGAATACCTTTTTGAAATATCTTCTCGGGACATGCCAATACTTGGGGTTGAGGGGTTTGTATTACTTAGGACAATAAGATACATGGTCTTTGCAGAGAGGTTTAGTTTTTGGTTCCAGAGGTATTTCCAATAGGCGGTGGGTAGTTCAAAGGAATCGTTTTTTGATTCTTTTAAAATAACTTCGGCGTTTTGGTTTCGGGTGGGGTTTTCAAAATCAATAAGCTTATATTTTTCTTTGAGTTTTAAAAGGATCTTGGTGATCTGTCGGCGGTAGTCTTCTTTGGTCATTTTGTTGATGGCTAATGATTCGGCTAGATTGTCATAGTTTAATTCCACCTTAGAGTCTTTGTTTTGATTGTATTGGCCTAAAAGGTAGAGATAGACATCCAATGTTCTTTCATCGGATTGAGAGACTATTTCTCCCAAGTTTTTTTGTTTTAGGAAATCTCTTGGAATTTTGACAGTGGGGGTTACCACTGCCGGAATATATTCTTGAAGTTTTATTTGTTCAAATTGATTAATAAGATTTTCTGAAAATTCCTTGGAATGGATCATGGTGTTTGCTTCGTTATTTTTTGTTAGAGCGGCTTTGGACCAATTGGTACTACCTAGGATGGATGTTTCATGGTCTATGACGATGGCTTTGGCGTGCGTGTAGGTCTCGGCAGTATCGTAGAAAACTTTTATATCGTTTGATCTTAAATATTCAAAGGCGGCTTGGTTTTTGTTTTTGTAGATCTCATTGGGTCCGGGCTCATCGGTGAAGTCTAGGTTTTGGTCTAGGATTACTTTGACTTGGACTCCCCTATTTTTGGCATCGAGCAATCCTTTAAGAAGCTGGGAGACTTGGGAATTGGGTTCTGTGGGGTCAAAAGAGGCTAGATACATCACCACATAGATGGACTCTTTGGCTTTGGAGATTTCGGAAAGCGCAGTTTGGGAATATTGAGTCGGTGGAATATTTTCAACGTCTGCCGGGAGAGCAATTAGATTTTGAGACTGAAGCGACAATGCAAATAAAAAAATTATTGTTTTAATACAGCTCTTAAACTTCATAAGTCCTTATAAGCAAAAAGAGGGATATCATATAAATCTCCGAACTTGGCATAAACTCTTTCAGAATTTTCGATAAGAACTTTCATATCCTGGCGATTTGGTATTAACTTAATCCCCACAGCATCACATGCCTTACGAACCCTGACATCAACCACACAACAGAATTTTCCCGGCACTCCATCCCACCCCTGGCACCGAAGTTCTCTTAGTATTAGAGGAATCTTCATGAATATTTGCTTTTCTCCCACGGCCAATCCTTTAATCTGACGAATATAATTCATGAATTCTTGCCATTCATCATTCCTATTTTTTTTAGGGCGTAATTCTTTTAGCCGATTCTCAATATCATCCCAATTTTTGGCTAATACCCCAATACTTTCAAATATATCTTTTCTAAAGGAAATTGTCCGTTCTGTCGGTGAGCCGTGCGTTTTAATCCAGATTGCGTTATGGAGTTTTTCTTCTTTCTCTTTATCACGGTTTTTTTTCTCTTTCCAGAATTTTACTGTGTCTCTTCCTTCACCACGATGTTTGAGATAACTTACAAAATAGGCTGCATTTTCCCAGGGACCTGTTCGAGACCACACCACCGCCAATACAAAAAGTAAAAAACGGTCATTTTCATGCTGTAATTTTAAAATCGTTTTTCGTTTGTTCTTAAAATTAATCCCGAAATCAGATACCCATCCCATATATTTTTTCTTATTTTTATCAAGCTTCGCATAGGGCAACATATGCGCCTGAGAAATGAATACATCTCGAAGCGCCTGAGGTGTCTTGATTGTTTGGTTTCGTTTCATACGCTTCATTTTAATATTCCAACATTTCTGTCGTACTCGGCATAGAGTTTTTCAATGTCCGCTTGAGGCAATTTTTGGTTGAGCGCAATCCAATCAATCGCAAGCTTCTGACAAATGATATCAAGGACTTTGGATGTTCGCTTAAAATAATTTGTATGAGATATCCCATAAACTCCAGAGTTTACAAGCACATCTTTATGGACAACTTCATCATAAGCTTCGTTTAGGACTTTAAGTGGCATTCCGACAGGGTCATCTTCGTCAAAAATGTTTACCCATCTACCGCTTGGGCATTCTACCGAAATAGGGCTTGTGAACATCTCTGGACCTCCGAACCGGAGTGAAAATAAAGAAATGGGTGAACCCACCGTAAAGAGGTTATTTAGAATAAAGTGATCTTTCATGACCTTGGGACCGGACACACGGCTTTGGGGGTTATTCTGCTCATAGATATAGTCGGAGGTCATGACAGTCCCCAAGCTATGGGCTACAAAGGTAAGAGAGCTTTTTTCATTGGGTTTTCCAAGTCTTGAGTAACAACCCTTTAAGATATCGGATATTTTGGCATAGACTGCTTTTTGAGCGGGTGGATGGAGATAGCCTACGATATCGCCTATGTAGTCAGTTATAACCTTATTCTGGAAACCTTTAAACAGTTTCCAGATGTACCTTAAGAGCCTGTTCCACCAAGGGCCTCCGGCTTTTATTGGTTTTGGGAAGCCGTCTAGCTTTTTATTAAGTTCTGCTTCCCTCTCTTTAAAGATTCCTTCCCAATAGACATAGCTAATGACGGCTACTTCGTCCATGGTGGTGGGAGCTTGAGTGCCTAATAATTTCTTGAGTTTGGATTTGAGGCGTCTTTCAATGGCGGGGATAATTTTGTCAGACCAATTTTTTCGGGTGTTGCCGATGCCGTGGACTAGGACGAGGGTGAGTTTCAAAATTGCCTCATTTTAATTAATAAAATAATTAATATCTTTTTTTAAAATTTGGCTTAGTTCCTTGAGTTCAAAAACATCAAC
>CAMDWQ010000029.1 GCA_945877765.1 Candidatus Omnitrophota bacterium
AGCAGGTTATCTCGGGAAGGAGGGGCTCTTCATCTTATCCACAGAATGAAGAACAGAGCTACTACTGAAAATTCTTTAACTAAAATCTAAAACACAACCCCGACAACACCCTGCCGGGATTCGTTATCATTTCTATTACGCCCAACAGCCTTGGAGAGAAGTCCTTTATTTTGACGGGCTCGACTGCTCGTACCCCCTCTCCCCCGCACGTCACTGCGAGGATTGAAGATTCTTTATTCTCGACTGGCGTCAGAGTGAGCGCGAAAGAGCCGCGCTCACTCTTTTGGCCAGGGACCTCTGCTCCTGGGTCGAGAGGGCGCAATTCATTTTTTTCTGCCAGAGACAGCCAGCCGAAAAGCCGGCTGGCACCGGAGGGGTATGGAGTTTAAATTAAATAAAAAATTTAACGGTGTGTCTTACGCAGCCGACTGGACCTGCCGTTTGATCATGTCAAACTCTCGTAGGACGACATCTACACGTGCATGCAAGAGAGGTTTGATGGCTAGACGAGCACCCAATTCTTTGTTGGCGCCCTTCATGACTTGGCGAGCATCATCAGGACTCAACCCATCTTCTACTCCGGCAAGGAATGCCCAGGCATCTGTAAATCCTGTTGGTATGGTCCCCTTTCCAATCCTAGCCCCAGCAGCGGCTAATCTGGCAGCTGCCGCATAAGCGGGCACATGCCCACGCTCCAACTGTGCGAACGGGATAAAAGTGGCTTCCGGCCCCCCTTGATTGGGGAGTGCCAATTTGGCTAGAAGTGCTCCCTCACTTAGGGCTTGGATACGTTCGAGTTTCGTTATGAAAGCCTTCACAGACTCTGCACTAAGTCGGTCAATGAGCTCTTGAGGGCCAACCACCTCCACACGAATATTATCTTTTTTCAATTGTATCGCAGCAGTCGCCAATCGTGAAACGTAGGCCTCAAAAGCATTTTTGGGAAGAACGCGAAGGTCTACCATGACAACCACAGGGGTTCTGGGGTCTATGTCTTTTAGTAGCTCGGCGATTCTGGTATCCACAGTTTTTTCAACCAAGACGATATCTTGAATGCTAAGGGTTTCTGATTTGTCTTCTGTTGCACTTAACATCCCTCTAGCTTCTTGAGCGCTCAGCTCAATCTTTAGTCCCGACTCTGAAGTGGCAACCAGTCTAGCGCCGTTGCTTGTGATGGTGAAAACAGTTGGCGAGGAATCGGTTTCGATCGCCAATGCCTTATCCTGTATGCCTGTCAAAGAAAACGCTAGAAGCAGACCCGCAAAAAAACGGGTGAGAGCTTTTTGTTCCGGTGCCTTGGATGCGGAAAGGCGTGCGCCATTGGGATTTTCCTTTTGGTAGGAGTCGAGCCGCTCTTGCATGATCGTGGCTGTCTCCCCCTTGATTCTGGATTCACTAGTGTTATGGCTCCTGAGGATCTCGCGAGCCAAGCTTGCGGCCATACCCCGGATGTTGGGGGTCTCTTCGACATCGGCCAATGTCCGTACGGTAGCATCCAAAGACTTGTTATCGACCTGCCAGTCATTGCCGACCCCCAAAATGAGCCCTGCCATACGCACCACGGCGCCTGGATCTTCTTTATTGAGCGTCTCTAGGTACTGATCAAGCGACTTGTGGACCTTCTCCTTGGATGCCACGCTCAATTGATTGTCCCCTAAAAGCACAAAAAGAGATCCGGCCGCGGCGGCGGATTTTTGCTGCTCTCCGTCACCTTTGGAGTCCATGATTGAAATAAGCGTATCGACAGAGATATCAGAGGAAACGTTCCGCAGTAAAATGATGGCCCGGTATTCATAATATTGACTGGGGCTTTTTTTGGCCATTGACGCTAAAAACTCCTGGGCGACTGGCCAGCGGCTATGAGACAAAGAAATAAGTACCTGGCTTATGTCTTCGTACCCATATAAAGCGTTTTCTTCAGAAGACACAGGCAATATTTTTTCACTGAGGACTCGTATAGCGGCTTTTGCTGCATCCTCAGTAGGGATTTCAAGAATACTGTTCACCCAGGCGGCAATGTTATTTATGTAGCTATACTCCCTCTCTAGTTTGGTGCGATTCAAAGCCGCGGTAAGAAGCAGCTCGACCGCTTTCTCGTGATGCGCCGGTTTTAAATAGGGTATGATTTGATGACGAATCGATGCATGGGGATGACTCACGATATTTAAAAGAGTTTCCAACGCCTCGGGAGTCCCGAGGCTACCGAGTGCATTGATCTCTAAATTCATGTCCCACGTTCTCGGCGAATCGCTTTCATAGTAGTTTGTCTTATAGGAATAGTCGTATACCTTAGATGATTCCACATCGGACGCAAAAACAGCCAACAAGTTCGCAGAAATAAGCGGGACCGCCTCAGTTATATTGAGTTGCCTTAAAATATCGGCGATCTGCCCAGCGGGATTCCGTATAGGATTGCGCAATGCGTCAAGAAGCGCCGGCACAGAAGACGCTTTTCTCCTCATAAGTTCAGCCTTAACGCGATCCCCATAAGAAATACCGTCAACGAGGACCCTATTCTTTGCTTCATCGTCGGCGACATGAAGAAGATGGATAAGAATCTCGTCCGCGTCGGGCCTTTCCTCAAGCCAAGACCACCACTCCTGCGGATTAGTCTTACGAAAAACAATCCTGAGAATCGTTCGAGCCAGGTTGTAGCCATATTCATCTTTTGCGATTCTCCGACCCGATGACTGAAATTCATCTTTTAGGGCATCCAAAAGCAGCGGCAAATCATCCATGGTCCCCACCTCTCCAAAGAGACCAATAGCGTGTTGTACACTCTCATTCGTAGCGCCAGGGCGACGCCGCAATGAAGTCCCTTCGGCGACATCGGGCTTAAGACTATTATAAACCGCGTCGCCGACACCTCCTTGATTCCAGTCTTCAAATCCCTGCAAGAATTTAAGAACATGCATTTTAAAATCAAGCGACCAATAAGTAGATAGATCGTCATACATAGAGAACCCTTTTTCCCCCTTCCGTTCGATCGGGATAGGATCTGCCGTGACCACCTGAACCAGTGCATCCAAGGCCGTCTTGCGGTCCATGGCTTTAAGCCGTTTTTCTGCTTCTTCCGCGACGGCGATAAGATTCTCGTGCACACTTTCATCGCGAGCATACTCAGCGATCGTCCTTAAAATCAAAAAATTCGTCAGATCGCGCACCCGGTCCGGCGTATCGGGTATAGCATTCATTAGATAATCGGAGCGGCCAAGATCCAGAGCTACTTCTTTTCTTCGAAAGAAATAATTATGAATTTCCCATAAGGGATACGAATCCGATAGTAACCACCCCCCGCGATAAACATACATTTCAAGAAGTGCGGATACGATCAAAGGATGATCCCCCATTTCTGTCAGCGCTTCAACACTCGTTTTTGACTTTGGCGAATCCAGCCTAATTCTCGTTGTTATCAGAACAAGTCGTCGAATATATTCCTCGCGAAAGACTTCTGACATTTGGAGATCTTTCCATGAAGGCGTTCGCCTCGGATGATAATCTACGCCCACACGAAGCCAGGCTAGGAACTCCGCATTTTCCGGGATCAGTTCCGGTAATTCACCGATCTCAAGGTAGGCCTTGATAGCCTGCGTCCGGATGTAGACTGGTTGATCGGACAAAATGGTTTCTCTAAGGATTTGCGCGATCTCTGGATAAGCGGCGCCATACACCGAGGCGGCGCGGGCATTTGAAATTTCCACTAAGGCCTTAAAAACGACCGCCTCATCGGAGTCTTTGAGCCGGGTTAGAAGGTCCTGAAGTTTCCATGGCTCAAGCTCAGTGGTTTCCACGCGCCCCAATTCTTGAAGAGCCTTCATAAAAGCCTCAAACTCCGCGGGGCTACTAAGACGAAGATTGCCGGTGCTGATTGAGAAACCTCCCGACCCTGAAACACTGCGGCTTTGGGAATCTCCGGGAGCCGCCTGGCCAACCTGACCAGTCATCTGAGCACGAATCTCGGGAGAGACGTCAAACATTTTAGACCGATGCTCGGAGACCTTTTGGTCCGGCACTTCCTTTTTTTCGCCAGCGCTTATTTCTCCGGATGCTTCTTTTGTGGCCTCTTCAGCGGCCTTACTGACTTTTTCCGCTAAATCAGATTGATTGTTTTGCTCCGGGGTTAGCGATTGTTTTCTAACCTCCCAATTCAGATCATGTGTCGCAAGCAGAGACCGGGGATCCCCCACCAAAAGCGGTGAAAAAATAGTCGGTTCGAAAACGATCATCTGGCCATCCATCTCCACCTCCGTCGTCGCGTGAGCTTCATTGCTGGTGATAAGCCAAGAATTGGGTTGGTTGGCATAGCTCAGGAAAAAGTAGCTCTTCATTCCCACCGCGCGGGTCATGATAAATGCTTCAAGACTCAAAGGACCGCAGTTGGTAAGAAAACGTTTATATTGTTTAAGGTTGTTATCCCAATACTTCCCCCAGGTCATCCCCGAGGGCAGCTTAATCTCCATCTTGCCGGTCTGGTAAGCGGTGTAGGTGTTAAAAATCTGCGCAATTTTTTCCAATTTCTGCCGGTCGGTGCCGTTTCGCACAGACTCCAGTTCTTTTTTGATCGGCTCGGGAATGGCTTCGATTTCTTTCTGTAACCATGCTGAGAGAGGCACTTCTCCTTCTACGAAGCTAGTTTCACTCATTTTTTCGATAACATAGGTAATTTGGACTCGACCACTCAAGGGCTTATTGGCGTTCATGAGGCCGCTAGCATCAATAGAGATCCCGTACCGCTGTGAATTCAGGACTTTCACCCGGCCGTTCGGCAGATTGGGCAGCTGCATTTTTTGACCCTCTGTGAGAGAGGGTATGATGATCTTTACTTTTACCTCTTCGCCGGTCGGTTCACCCTGTGGTCTCAGTTTGACGGTCCCGGTCCGCTTCAGCTTACCCTCTTCGAGATCATTGAAGGCATCGACCAAAAAGATCTCATCCGCTGTGCTGTGGCCCGAGAGTTCCGCGAGGATGCCGACAACCTTGACAGTTATTTCGTACTCACCAGATCTCCTGGGATCGCCAGAGAAACTGGTGGAGTCGGTATAAGCCTGTGTCATCGGCGTAAAGCTGTCACCGGAAGAAAGAGAGGAATAAGCCATGTGCGTGAAAAGATCAAAACCCTGAGATATTTGCTTGGGTTCGACGGGTAGAATTTCTATGGCATCGTCATCCGGAGATGTTTGATCGACAACCGGAGTCTCGAGAGGCTCCGACGGTATTTCCAATTTTACGAATGGCTCTGATGGCTGCTCTACATTTGTGATTGATTCAGTTGTTTTTGGAGCTTTACTAGGATCAATGGGTTGCAGAACTTGCGGCGGTCCATTTTCGTGCAGCTTCGCCACTTCAGCAATAAACGTCGTAAACTTACTCTCCATAAAAAGGAAAATCCCAAAAATTAACGCAAGCAAACTAGTTAAAATTAATGGCATCGAGTTATTTTTTGGTTTCGTTTTGTTTGCTTTTGGCGTTGCCATTAGGCCTAAACGTTTCTGTCGATTCTCGCCTGATCTTGCCAGTCGGGCGCCCCAATTTTTAGGTGTGTCCAAAGGGAGATTTGACTGCTTAATTACAGTAGTGGCGTTCCGCCTTAAAATGACTTTCTGTATCGCCGTCTGCAGAACGATTGTATTTTTAGCCATATCACTATTGAGATACAAAGTAAAAAAATAGAGGGACCATAGCCCAAGGAATGGGATAGAAAACAGTAGATTTGAAAATACATTTCCACTATCTCTTATATATAATGGAACCTCTTCTAAAGGTCCCATATTATTTCTCAACGCTTCTCTTATTTCAGATTCATAGTAGTCTTCCCGCCGCTTGTTCTGCCACACAAAGTCTTTAGTATTTTCCAACCTAAAAAGCTCAATCTCTCTATTTGTTTGACGGAATTGCCGCCATATCTCGGCAAGGGTACCCACATATAGAAGCACAGATCCATATCTGATCCATGGCGAGACAACTGCCATCGCGGATGCCACGCTGGCAAAACCCCATGCTGACCAACCCTGACTAATCATTAAAAAAGGATCGTGAAACAAAAAAGTGATCGCCATATAAATCAGTGCTAGCTGCTGAACACGGGAAATCCATGACAAATTTTCGTGCCATTGATCCGGTATTGACGTATCATCGCCGAATGCATAAGGATTTTGGGCAACGGTTGAGTTGGTTCTTCTTCTACCTGCTAATCCCCGAACCTCTTCTTTCGCCATCCGGGCGCCGAACGACAACCAAGAATGATCTCCAGAATTGAAATAATCTAGTTGGATTTTTAAATTTTTAATGGACTCATTCAAATCACGTATTTTTATCTGAAGAAAGTTTTTTTGCCTCGCATATTTCTCGTTGTATAAATCAAAATCCTGGTGCATTGGCGATGCGATTAAGTCGTCTTGGAGCGTAGACAACGACTTTTGAAGATTCTTTAATCGATCCTCCTTACCGTCGATCTCTTCCGCCAATTCCCGTTTTCTGATGGCTGTGATCGATGGAGTTCCGCCCTCCAAATCAGCCAGCCGTTCCTGCCAATTACCGCGATTTGTTTCTTGGAACGCTCTTACTACAGAAGCTGGTAACCTAAGAACCAGATCCACCAGACGATCGTAGTCGACTATTTGTCTTCTTGCTTGGTTGAAGATTGCAGGATCTGTTCTATTAATTGCTTCGGCTCTTTGTCGTCTTTCAGATTCGATGCGGTCGAATCTAGGATCCGGTAGAAAATCGATCTTGGGGTGAAAAAGATGCAAGGCATCACGAGCGGCGGGGTTATCGTTGCCCCAAGTAAAATGAAACAAACTGCTAGATTTATCACTGCCTGTTCTGGCTAATTCTAGCCCCAGATTTGCATTACGACGTACCGATGCATGCAATTCATCCCACAGAAGGCTTGAAAGCGACTTACCCCTAGGAACATCTACTAGCCTGGGGGACATCAGTTGCTGGTAGGGTGAGATATGCATGGATACTGCTGTCGCTGCCGTCATTTTCAAAAAATCCCTCCGTGAAGAATTAAATTCTTCACGGTAAACAAGAAGATAAGCCCACGTTGCTTTTAAAAGCTCGCGCGCGACACCCTCATGCGAATCCAGGATTCTGATATCTTCCAACTCAGGTGCTGACTGTACTAAGCGGTCAAGAGCATCCGACCAACCCCTGATCGCCTCAAGATCTTTCAATGACAAAATATCATGCGCTACCTTGCTTGCCGCACTTTTAATGGGGTCTCGAGTAACATAGGATTTTAGTACCTGAATAAGCGTTTTTTTTCTCTTTTGATTACTTAAGAAAGTTTCAGCAAAGTTGAGAGCCCATTGCCAAAGCTGGATTTCGTATGGCCCTGAATGTAATTGGTCTTTCTCCGGTACTCCGCTTGAGGGTACATTAGACTGCTCCGCCAACCTCGCCCCAGACTGATTAAAACTTCTAGTTACAACTCGTCTGGGTGATCTTCCATTTTTAATTCTCGATTGCTTGTTTACGGTGGGAGCCTGCTTCTCCAATTCGCTGATAAGCTTTGCGCTTTCCATGGGACCGGGAATTGCAGATGATGGTGTTGTGGCTGGCAGAGTGTAGCCTGTCATATCCATGGTGGTAGCAGTAGCATTGAAGGCTAATTGTTGAGTCGTGGGAACGGGCTGACTCAACAGTATCTCCTCATACCTTTTAACATTCGTCTCCTGTGTCACTTGAGGGGTGATGGAGATGTAGGAGATGCTGTGTTGACGCAGAAGGTGTTTAAGATTAGGTGTGTGGTAGCCTCCGGTGATTAGAATGTACTTGTGTGCGGCAACGGGGCCTGCCACTGCGCCAGCCCATTTATCCTCGTGTAATTCTTCACTCCGGGTAAATGGGCGCCCAGGCTCCGTGTCACCCATCGCCGGGTATGGGGTATTTTCTATCACCTTGAACATATTGGAGATAAAGGCTTGGTCTCTTTGGTAGGTTAATTCATAGAACTGGGTACATAGGTTTTGGATGTCGGTGAAGTCTTCTTTTAGAAAGATTGCTTTGTCGTAGTGGTCTTTTAGGTTCATTAGTTTTTGGTTTAGGAAGCCTGAGAGCACTTTAAGGTCTGTGAAGTTTTCTTGTTTAGAGTCTTGGTATTCTTCGGGGGTGAGAGTCAAAAAGAAGAGCTTCTTGTAGTAGCTTAAGGTCTTTATTGAGAGGAGGAGCTTTTCTTCGTCTTGATTGGTGGCAAGGGCTTTTAGGACTTGGGATTCTAGGGACTTTTGTTCATTCAATAGGTCCTTGGGACTTAAAGACTTGGATTGGTCGAGATACTTAAAGTATTGGGAGAGGTTGGGGTAATTCTTGATTTGGTCTTTTAGTTTTTCTTCTAGGAGAAGGAAAAAGCCGCGTTGGGAGTCTTTCATAGTGAGCTTGGAGACAGATAGAGAGCTTAATTCTTTTTGATCTTCCACTGAGAGAGACTGAGTGGCTTTCTGTTGTTCGGCGGATGCAAGTTTGAAGTCTATCTTGGATTCTAGAGCTTTAAGGCTTTGAAGGTGTTGGATGGTGGGGTATTTGGATAGATCTAGGTTTAAGATTTGGGCTTGGTTAATAAGCGTCTGGATGTAGTCGGAGAGATTGTCTTTTTGTTTGTCTTTTGTATTTAGAAAGGATAAGAGAAAGGGATTTAATAGTTTGGACTTAAGGACGCTGATTGTAGATTCAATCTCTGTGAGGTATCTATCAAAAGAGTCTCTTTTTTTGACGGAGTCTTTGTAGACTTGGAGGGACTTAAAGTAAAGAGCGGGGTCTTCGACTCCTTCTATCTTGAAATTATGGTCACTGGTTAGGTCTAGATACTCAATACCGTGGAGCAATCCTTTTTGGAGGTACTCATTGGCGATTTGTTTACGTTTAAAGAGAGATGCTTTGTCTCTTAAAAAGGTAAGGTTGACATTGCCTTGGGCGGCTTCGGTGAAGACGGTGGGGGTGCCACCCGCCTGTTTGCTTGGAGCATGAGAAAACAAAATAGCAAACAACTTCGATTCATTTAACTGACAAGAAGTGTTGGTATGAGCGTCTTGAATAAGAATAACAGTCTTAGTGCCAGAGGCCTGCCCGCCGACGCTTTGATGGCGGGGGTCAGACCCCTGTGGCACCTGGTAGGCGTCTTCGATAGTTGCTACTGATTCAGGGATTTCGGGAAGTAGATTTTTAGCCCACTTCAGATTCTTTTGCTTTTCCCCTCCATCCTCAATCCTCCATCCTAAATCCATCTTTAGTAGTTCCGGAGCTGAATAAGAAAACTCTTGAATTAAAAGGCATAAAATTAGCGTGAGCGAGAGGCTCTTAAGAAAGACCGTTCGGGTCGCTTTTTTAGCGATTGGGGGTCGATGGGTCATGGTCTATGTGTATTGGTAAAGAAAATATGAATAACCGCCAAACAGCGGTTACTCATACGGTCTTTATCGTAATTAGGTAAAGTCTACATGGCAAAAACATCAAAATCAAGGGAAGTGGTTGTTTATAAGTAGCTTATTTTAATAGAGTTATAAATAGGATAGAATAAAAAGACGCCTCCTTGTTCGGGAGGCGTGAAACTTGCGGCTTAGACAACCTGCATGAACACACCAAAACCCATGAAAACAAGGAGACGCAAAATGAATTATCCCACTAGCGGCACACAAACGACAAGCCCTATTTTATATGTTGGTCTTGACGTGGATGACACAAGCTTTCACGGATGTGCCCTAACTGAAAACCAACAAGAAGGGTTGGAATTTAAGACAAAATCTTCCTCAAGTGATCCATGTCGGACGCTGGAGAAGTTTAATACCCAGAAAAACGCTTTAAAAATCTGCTATGAAGCTGGATACTTAGGATATTCTCTTCAAAGAGAGCTTCAAGAAAAAGGATATCGCTGTGAGATTGTGGCACCCAGCCTCATTCCCCACCCTGCCGGTAAAAGAGTGAAAACCGACAGGCTCGATGCCAGGGGGCTTGCGCGTTATTACGCCAAAGGGCTTCTGACCACGATTCATGTTCCAAGCCCCGAGCAGGAAGCGGTGCGGGATCTTCTAAGATCCAGATGTTTTCTAAAAAAACAAATCCAGAGGGTCCGGCACCATTTTTTATCCTGCATCCGCAGACTGGGACTGCACTACCGTCAGGAAACAGCCAATCCTGATGGCACCTACTGGACAAAACAGCACAGGATCTGGCTTAAAGGAAAGATTGAAAAGTTTGATTCTGATCCTTTGAAGCTTAACTTCACACTTCTTTTGTCAAGACTTGAGGCTTTGGAGGAAGAAAGAAATTCCTATGAGGATCAAATAGAAAACTTAGCCAAGAACCCTTGTCACCAGCAGAAAATCAGAGCGCTAACTTGTTATCGTGGCATCGATACTTTGGCGGCCTTATCACTTGTCAGTGAAATTGGTGATATCCGAAGATTCGACCATCCCCGACGCCTTACCTCCTACTGCGGCATGGACATTATCGAGCATTCCTCCGGCGGCAAAGAAAGAAAGTTTTGTATGAGTAAAATGGGCAACAAACACATTCGTACCTGTGTGATTGAGGCCTGCCAGTTTGTCTCTTACCCGCCCCTAATAAGTAAAATTCTAAAAGAACGGCGCAAAGAGACACCAATGCATCTGGTACAAATCGCCGACCGATGCATGCAAAGGCTCTATAAGAAATCTCGCAAGATGCTTTATAGAGAAAAACCAACGAATAAAGTTAAAGCCGCCTGCGCCAGAGAGCTCCTGGGATTCATCTGGGAGTCTTTAAGAGCGGTGACGGCTTAAAATAGAAGGAGTGTTTTAAGGTTCCGACCCAAAAAGGGATGTTTTAGACCGATTAGATCTGACTTAAAAGAGGTAAGCCCGCCGGTGCATACATAGCCTTAAGCGGCTGTTTGAAGATTGCGGATAAGCCTCTTATTTGGATCAATTTAATGCGTTAGCACTTTCTAAGCACGCGGATGTGAGTCTAAAAATCCCAGGAGGAACTCTTTCGGTCAAAAAACTACTTTTTGTGCCGGAATCTTAAAACATCAGACAATGGGATAATTTAAAAAATAAAAAAATCTTTGGATTCGCTCTTGACGGGCGGTTATTCATGTGAGTATGCCCAATAACTCCCGATATTGCAAATTTTTGACAAGGTTATTTTTGAGTCCAAAACCCCTTCCCAAATAGTGCTATAGACGCGCTCCGGTGACTTGCCAAAAAGCGGCAAGTCAGTCTCTGGCAGAAAAAAATGAATCGCGCCCGGCGAGAATACGCGGGGAGGTGTTGTAGGTGTAGCGCCCTAGTCAAATTCATACCCCCAATCCCCCTGTATCCTAAATCCGCCCTGACCCAAGGGCGGGACCGCGACCTAGCGGTCAAACTAGACCGACGGCCTAGTCGGGCGTGGAGCGAAGACGACGCCCCAGCGGAGTCGGAGCGGGGCATCTACAAGTTTCATAG
>CAMDWQ010000030.1 GCA_945877765.1 Candidatus Omnitrophota bacterium
CATCAAAAAATTGAAGCAGTACTCAACAATGTCCCATTCAAAGATGGGATGATGGTGAAAAAAGAAGTAGAGTTGGTGCAGGTCTAAAAAGATGCCGGAAGGATACGCAGTGCCAGGAACTCAGACCACAACATTTGACAGTATCTCTCGTCTTCCCCCAAATTTTCAAAAAGACTTTTGCTCGAACCCGTCCATAACACCAGACGAATACCTCTGTCTCTTAACTTCTTTAGCTCGTCGACTATACCTTCCCGTAGTGTATACTTGCCCGCAGCATCGCTATACGCCAGCGTTTCATCTAAATCAATTGCTACTGTGCGAACGCCTCTTTGTTTAAGGCTTAACTGTTCTCGCACGAAACTCTCGTCAAACACCCTCCCACTTAAAATCGGAGGCAATGACACGCCACTAGACGTCGCCAACCGGGCGGCGATGGAAATCACCCCCACCACACTCTGGATGGCGCTAGTAACACGTCTCTCAAACTGCACTCTTCCCTCGCCGCCACTAGTGTCGACCCAGGGAGATCGGCTTAAATCCTGTTTTGCAGACCCCATGAGCCGTAGCTTCCAGGCGGCGGATAAGCCTGAAACGAAATCTTCACGAAGAGCTTCTTGAAGATAAGGTACGGCAACAGCAGCTGATACCCCCATTTGATTAATTTGTTCAACACTATTGCGCTTATATTTTCCATCAGGATCCATCAACCGCTTAAGGATAATTTTGTAAAATGCCTCGGATGCAGCCTCTGCCCCAATCCTGCCAAGAGCTTCGGCGACACGCAAACTATAGCCTTGGACAAAGGGACTGTCATCTCTTAGCATCTCAAGCAGGCTCGGGATCGCTAAATTAGCATCGGCTCCTATGCCCCCAATAATATCAAGAGCATATCCTATCAAATCCCATTCTGGCTCGCTCTTAATAAAACTAATTAGTCCCGGCACAACCCCATCTGAGTCGATTTTTAAAGCCCTCAACACTTCTTCCTGTGCCAACTCATACTCACGAAATCTCCAAAGATCTTGATATCCACCGACTCCCTCTGCATATTGGCCCTTCTTAATGGCTGTAATAACAGTGCTTATAGCCAATGCTCTCGCACTCTCTTTGTCGGCTATCATGACTTTATTCGTCGCATTAATTGCAAGTCTAATCAGTCTTGGCATAGTCTGACCAGCGTTCGACCTGAAAGCGCTCCTCAACGCCGTATTCGCTGCAACTCCTATAGACTGAAGAGCGACAACAGCCTCGCGTTGCTCCGACGTGAAACTGTATGACTCCGCTTTATACGTGATAATATTTTCTAATGCACCGATTGCATCTACCGCATCGGGCCCTATCGAACCTAAAATTTGAATTTTTCTTAGCTGATTAGTGTATCTATTCAGCTCTTTGGGTTCTCTGACTAATCGTTCAACAATGGCCTTCTTTACCGACACATCCAACGACTTATTTTTGCTCAGGGATTCAAGCACCCCTAACCAACCATTTTCATCTTTACCTTGCATAGCCCCAATACGACTAACCAAGAACTCATTGGCCACAGCTCCGCCTATCTTAGAAAAATTTCTAAATACAAGCAGATCCTTATCATCCCCACCATTCTTAAAATACTCATCATATTTATTCAAAATTACTGGCACAACTTTTTGTGCTTCTGTGCCGTATATCGAGAGCACAGAAGTAATTTGCCGCATCAACTCTGGATCATGTTTCGTTTCATCTTTTATTAATTTTATCAATTCAATCATTACTGGTTCACTAGCACCTTTTACCTTGGAAAGCGCCAACAACACACGGCTGCGTAGTTCCGGGCCTGCGGGTGGGATCAAAAAAAGAAGATGCTCAGCTGCTCGGTTTGATACAACTACTTCGCGCTTGTCGTCTAAAAATATATTCGTTACCTGCTCCCTTATATCCCTATCGTTATCATTCATTAAATGAATAAACAACTCTAGCGTTTCGTCACTGATACGGGAAACTCTCTTCAATGCATCAATTGCGAGTTTGCGCGCATACACGCTCGAAGACCCACTCGTGATTCTTCTTAGCTCGATAACCTCTTCCTTATTAATTACTTCATCCAATTGGATTTTTGCCAACACTTCAGCCGCTTTATCGGCGAGAAGTTCTCCGTCCACGGTATCAGTACTGCTAAGCAAGGCAACCAAATCCATGAAGTTGGGGGTTTCCGCCAACCGGGCGCCGGCTTTTTCGGATACTCCTGCCCTCTCTCCAGTTACACGCACTATAGAATGTACTTCAGAAACTCTCACTTTAATCCACTTTTCGCTTCGTAAATAAGAAAAGTAGTACTCCCCACCCCTCGCAACTAGCTTTATGGCCCGTATCCCACCTATGGGTTCACCCATTGATGCAGCAAACGGATAACTCCTCGATAAACTAAGTTGGATACTTTCCCCATCTAGCAATCCCAAATCTTCCAAAGAAAAATTTTGCACCGGAGTGTCCTTAGCCGACTCAACTTCTAGGTAAGCCTTGCCCGAGTCTCCCGCTTTCAGTGTAATTATGAGAGGATGAGGGCCGTTAGAAATATCTAGAGCCCTATCGAAACTTAGTGTTTCGAAACTCCAAGTCTTGAGTCCTCCAAGATTATAAAACCCTATGCGTGGAAGCGATTCTTTGGCTCCGGGCACGCTAACACCATCCCTCATATCATGCGCTGTACTATCTAAGACAGTGACTAGCGTGCTCCCAAACAAATAGAAGCCGCCTTTCGCTAAATCAGAAATTTTTGTCGTCTTGGTTTCGCCATTTCCTTCTATCGCCCGCTGTAGAACATAAGCTCCAAAATTTAAGTTTTCTCGATAATGCCATCTGGTAATATCACTACTCATTTGAAGCGCGATTAGCACCACCACCCCGTCACGCATTTGTATCTCCACAACTCTGCCTACCGAGTTGCGGGGGTCAATAAAACGTGGCTTGGGTACATTAAGTATATCGCCGATTCCAATAGAAGTGTCTTCCGTTATCATTAACATTTCACTCTGGCCAGCCAACCGGGCGCCGTCTAAAAATTGCTCGTTGCTCATCCCAAAGTTGTATTTATTCTTCAAAATTCTAGTTCTTCCGTTTTTCCATGGAATTTTATTTAGCCCGTCAACTTTTTCTCCGGAACCAATTTTCAGGGGTAGCTTGTAATTACGGTAGTAGGTGTTAAGAATGCGCAGAATCTCCAAAACCCTGGCATTACTTAAAAAATCCTCATCCACAGTCGCCACCACTTGTCCATCGACAAACGAAACATCCGAAAGTGGGTTGCCTCCCCTATGGGTATACTTCCTTGTGATAGATCGGCTTGTTATACGTGTGCTTTCATCGCCTATAACGCTGGGAAGCTGCTCACTCTCAAGGATACTCATAGACAGTCTTGTTGTTGATCCAAATTCAACTGTAAGCAATGTTTCAAAATTTCTATAAACTGTATTACTGTAGACAAATACAGGGTACTTGGCCTTACTGCTATAAGACAACTTGATTCCCCCTGACGAAAGTGGTTCTACTAAAAAAGTAATCTCTGGCCCACCAAATATACTTTTATGAGAGTCAAAATGCTTCACATTGCTTGCGGTGATCTCAATTTTATTTTTTCTAAGTTGATGCGCTGTTTTCTTTTCTTCCACTCCAAGTAGCAAAATATCAAGAGCTTCGGGACTTTTACTAAGAGCCTGTCTGAATTGCTCTAACAATGGCTCGAAGAAGTCCCTGTCGATCCCAGATACTTTTTTTTTCGCCATCCGCGCGGCGCTCGCTTGGGCCGGTAAGGATTGTTGGGTAGTAGTTTTGTCTCTTAAATCAGCCAACCGACCGCCAGCGCCTTTTGACGGATTTTTAGTATCCCCCCTATTATTCATGTTCTCTCGAACTTGTACGCGGGTCTCACCACTTTCAAGTTTAATATGTACTAGATCAATACCATCCTGATTACGAGTCACCCGTTCAACTGTCCCGTTTTCGTACCAATTGCCATTATCGCGTGTCCACACCATAATTGTATCCCCAGATTTAAAGGTGGTGCTCTCTGTTACTTTCTCGGGTCCTTCGTCAGCCAACCTCGCGGCTTGCAAGGCAACCTCAAGTCTTCGGTTATTGGTAGATACACCATCATTGAATTTGGTCAGGCCCTGCCGCAACAACAGCCCAGCATAGCTCTCAATACCATTAACGCGCTTACGACTGTAGGCAAGCGGCACCGCCCTACTCCCATCCACCCCCGCCACAGAAGCCCGTCCATTGACAGTCTGAACAATTTTGGTGGTCTCGCCCAGCGGTGACAAAAGCACTTTTTCATACTTGGCTTGGTCGGTGGCCTGGGTGACGATGGGAGACAAAACGACGTAGGAATACCCTTTTTCTTTTAAGAGCTTGGACAGATGCTGGGTGTGATAGCCGCCCGTAATGAGAGCAGCAAGG
Source organism: Candidatus Omnitrophota bacterium (assembly GCA_945877765.1). GTDB lineage: Bacteria > Omnitrophota > Gorgyraeia > 2-02-FULL-51-18 > 2-02-FULL-51-18 > CAMDWQ01. The sequence continues at coordinate 4,438 of CAMDWQ010000030.1, forward strand.
CGGATGGAGGATTGAGGATTTTGGATGGCGATGAGTGAGGTCTTTTTATCCGCAATCTTCGATCCTCGATCCTCAATCCTCGATCCGTGTTGCATCAGCTGATCAATGTTTTTAACAAAGGCCAAATCGCGCTCATCGACCGCACGGTAAAAGGCTTCCAGAGCTACGCGGCCGTCTTCGAGTGATTTTTCAAGCGGGATGAGACTGTCGGCGATGCCCTCTTCAACCATGGCGCGGTTTAAAAAGGCCTGCCAGGAAATCGTCGGAAAATCGGGAGTGTTTTCTAAAAACAAGGCAAATTCATCGGAAGTCATCTGGATGCGGTAGGCCGTTTCCAAAAGCTTTACGTAGCGGTCGATCGCGCGAAGGGTCTGCGATGTTGGATTGTCGAGTAAACGGGTGTAGATCGTCTCTTCAAGCTTGGCTGTTTCATCCAATGTCTTTTCCATGCTTACGGCAGTAAATGCTTCAAGATATTCGGCGTATTTTACAAAATTGGGAAATTCTGCCAGGCTTATGCCGTGATCAAGCGCTGCTTTTTTTACTTTTTGAATGACCATCGACTGTGCGGCGTTTTTTTCCTTGGGTTGGGCGGCAAGCTGTTGTGCCAAGTCCCCTGAATCTTTATTGCCTATTTTTTGATAGATGGATGCAAGCTCAAGGCGAGCGAGATTAAAATCAATTTTCTTTTCCCGGTCTAAAAGGTTGGCAAGTTGGGTAAGTTCTATATAGGAAGAAAAATCCACACCGTAGTTACGCGCAAGCTCGATCAAGCCTTCGACGGAGGGTGCTTCGGAAGACTTTTTTTCATACGCTTGGAGGTCGTAGGGATAATTTCTTTTTTTGAGTTTATCGAGAGCGGTACGGCTTTTGCCTAGATAGGTCAAAATATCTTCACGCTTTTTGGCAAGTGCAGCGTAGGCCTTAAGACCCTTGGCATAAAGGTTGATGTCTTCGACGCCTGTAAGCTTCATGGGAATCGAGGAGGTCAGATTTAAATATTCTTCGCCGGCAATTTCAGCTTCGCGTAAAAAGCTTCCTGCTACGCGCTTCATCGTCTTGGCATCAGAGAGCTCTCTTAACACACCTAGAGACACGTCGCCTTCACCGCCTTCGACAAATACGTCTTGGAAATCATATTGCTTCATGAGCGCTTCGAGCGTCTTGGCAAGATTTTGCTGGCCGGACAAATTGGCGTGAGCATCCTGAAGCATCAGGATAAGAGGCGCGGGATTGCCATTGACTGCAGGTGCTTGGTAGGCCTCCTTATACTGGCAAAATTGAGTGGGTACTTCCAAAAGTCTGGCATCCGCTAAAAGCTGTGATTTCACACCCGTGGCCGGCAAGCTAGCATTGCCTATACCGCTTAAGGAGGCGGCTTGAGCCAAATCCGAACCAAGGAAGGTAATAACTAGCGCGGAACAAATCACGCGCGTCGCCAGGAATGCACTGCTCTTATTAAATGGCTTCATGAACCCTCCAAATGAAATTGAAAAAAAATAAGTTACGCCAATTTTACATGACGATGTGGTGATATTCAAGGGGCTGGGAGGATTTATTTCCCCACGTCATTCCCGAGAGTTTTAATCGGGAATCAAACCCAGACATGATCCCCGATAAATAATTTCGGGGATGACGTTTCTGGTGTCATTTCGGGGATGACAGATTGTTAGAATTAGGCGCTTATGCCAAATAGTTAATTATAATTGGCTTAACTTTTTTAAGCGCTTTCCAGCGATGGCTAACTTTGTTTTTAGCCGAGGAAATCATCTCTCCAAATGTTTTTTTAAGACCTGCGGGAATAAAGACGGGGTCGTAACCAAAACCATGGGCACCCCGGGACATCTGAGCGATGCTTCCATGGCACTCACCCTTCACGCAGGCAACCGCTTTTCCCCGATCATACAGTGCCATACAGGAAACAAATTTCGCGCGGCGGGACAAGCCGGGCCTTTTTTTCAAAAGACGCAAAAGCTTGCGATTATTGTCCTGGTAAGAACAGTTGGCCCCGGCAAAACGCGCCGAGTAGACCCCGGGTTTCCCATTAAGCGCGTAAACCATAAGTCCCGAATCATCCGCAAGTACGAGTTTTCCTGTAAAAAGTGAGTAGGTGCGCGCCTTCTTTCGAGCATTAGCTTCAAACGTGCGGCCATCTTCCACCGCCTCGGGACAGCCGGGAAACTCAGCCAAAGACCGCACACGAATTTTGCTACCCCTAAGGAGAGCTTTCATCTCACGAAGCTTGTCTTGATTATTGGTGCCTAAAATAAGCTCATTCATTCCAGTGATCCCCTGATGGGGTCATCGTAACAAGCCTGGGATTTGCATTCAAGAAGTATCGAGTCTACTGCTCATGATATTTGAAGCGCTTAGGTCGTGAGTCGGGTCCATCCAAGTTTGTAGAATCCGATCGGACCGTTGTTTGCGAGATTTTCATCATAATGAAATCCGCCGTTGCCGGTGGACGTGTAGGTATCGGCAATCACCGCACCGAAAATATTTCCATTTCCCGTGACTGTCACCTGCGCCTGAGGAGCGTTGATGACCCCTGAGATATCTCCATTACCTGAGATGTTGATTGCGGTATTAGTTGGTGTCCCGTAAAGCTTAAATGAAAGCGGGTTAGCAGAGGTGTTGTTGTTAACAATGCCGTTGCCTGAAATGCTGACATTGCCCGCGGTATAAATCGTAAGCGATGATCCGGAATTAATCCTGATGTTGGAGTTTCCTGTATTGCTTAGAGAGTTGGTTGATGTCAGATAGATCACCACATCACCGTTGATGGTCAACACAGAATTGCCCGAAGTGGAGATGCTCGGGTATCGATAGGATCCCCCAGCGATTGTCTGTGAGTTATTACCACTTAAATCAATGGATGATTGTGGAGTCAATGACGTCAAGCTCGAAGGAACTGTGACATCGTTAAAAGTGTTGGCAACTCCTGTGGAGGTGGCGCCGGTGATGGACGCATTTCCCGAGGAGGCCACGGTACCGCCAGTGCCGACACCGGCGTCGCCTTTAATGATTGTATTGCCGGACAGGGTAAGCGCTCCATTAGTACCCGCGTTGGTCTGCACGTCCCCATTCAACAAACGATTGGAGCCGCCATAGACACCAGCGGTTGAATTGTAACTATCCGTGTAAGCATTACCAGTCAAACTGATAGTGCTTTTGGTCGTGATTGAATTGCCAAATAACGGCTGGGGAGTCATATATGCCTTGATCGTTTTGATATTAGAGCCGCCCACTCGGTTGGACTGACCGGTGGAAGTGATGATGCGGGTGTTGGTATCCACCACGACGGTGTAGCCGCCAATAACAGTCCCCGTCAAATTAGTGAAAGAATTAACAGTGTTTGTTTTGAGGACATGTCCAGCCCCATCGGTCGAGGAGGCCCAACCCGTAAAAGCTCCCCCATCGTAGTTGTATTGCCACGCGGCTTCCTCTACGCCAGCCTCCGCCAGCGTCTGCGCCTCCAGTTGATTTTGCCCTGCACGCATCATCCTTGACTGTCCTGTAATCAAATCCATATAGGAGAGTGATCCGACAAAAAGAATGGTTGAAAAAACGGCCACGGTGACAAACACAACTCCCTTTTCGCTTCCTCGGACCGTACGCCAATGAGCCAGAATTTTTTTCATGGGAGCCTCCTAGGTTATATGGTTCTTTAGCATTAGATCCGAGTCAACCTGTGTCTGCTGAATCACTCCGCGTGTCGTGCCCTGGGCAGTCACCTGAACATTGATTTTTTTCATTGTAGGAATGGTTGCTTGGCTGACGGATGAAAGCGGTGTGCCGTTAAATGAAAAAATAATATTCTGTAAATTGCTAGCGACAATGGCATTATTTACATCTACACCGCCCTCGCGCTGGCTAGTCCCGTTGAGTATGTCCACACTGCGAAAAAGCTGTTTTGAGTTAGCAGGGTTCGTCTTATAGGTCACGTAGTCAAAATGGGTTGTAATGCTTGTCGGCGCACCAGCAGCATCAATGCTAGGTAATTTAAGGATAAGGCTGTTGGTATCCGTAGCAACGCCGCCACGCGAGGCAATTACATCCACCGATTCACCGACGTCTCTAGACAGCAGCTCCACCACCCTCTTGGCCGATTTATTGGTATCAAAATATACCCCGTTTCGGCGCAGTTCGGTATTGGCGATACCAAACGCCCCAAAAAAGGATCCTGCAAAAATTGCGGATAATGCCATGACAACCATGACTTCCATAAGTGCAAAGCCTGAAGCATTGATTGTTGAGCTCTTGGGCATCATGATCCGTTTAATCCTTTGCGTGTGATATAACTGGTGAGGCTTTCTGAGAGCGCCCTTCCGTCTTGGCTCGTCCAACCAACAGTCATCGTAATTTTTTTGATGTCCTGGCCGATCGACGATCCACCAATCGCTAAAGTACCTGTCCCGCCAACCAAATGCGCCACCTGGGTGTTGCTAAAATTGCTAGTGGAGCCCATCGCCACAACCGTATCAAAAGCTGTTGTTCGAAGCACTTCCAACTCGGTACGCAAGGCATTTGTCGCGTACAAACGGCTTCTGTTATCTGCCGTTGAGGATGTGCCTGTGCTAAGCGTCACCATGATGCCCGTTATAACCAACAGCCCTATCACGACAGATATCATCAATTCGACCAGAGTAAAACCTCGTTGATAGTTAAGCATGGCGTGAAATGCCCGAGATATACTCGAATGTTGTGGGCTGGGAATCTAGGAATTTCTTGGTATTGAAATAAAAAGAAGCGTATTCTTCTGGTAGAAAGAAAAAACAACCAGGGTGTTAGAAGACACCCAAAACCAGAGGAGAATACGCCCCATGAGAAAGA
>CAMDWQ010000031.1 GCA_945877765.1 Candidatus Omnitrophota bacterium
AATTTTTTAGCCCAGTTTAAATTCTTTTGCTTTTCCCCTCTATCCTCCATCCTCCATCCTAAATCCATCTTTTGAAGTTGAGGTGCTGCATAAGAAAACTCTTGAATTAAAAGGCATAAAATTAGCGTGAGCGAGAGGCTCTTAAGAAAGACCGTTCGGGTCGCCTTTTTGGCGATGGGGGGTCGATGGGTCATAGGTCTATGTGTATTGGTAAAATATGCCTGATAGAGGGGTAAATAGCAAATTTTTGATGCTGCTGGAAATAGCCTCAAAAAGGCTCAAAAATGGGGCTAAAAAAGAGGCGCCCCGCCGATTAAAACGGGGCGCTGCTCAGACTAACGCTGGAATTTTAAGCGGCTGGGGTAGCTACTTTTTTGCGGCTTTCTTCCCGCTGCTTGGTCTTTTGTAAGTAATTATAGACCTTTTCCTGCTTGGTGAGCTTGTCGTCTTTTTTTTCAGTTCTGTTAAATGTCTGCGGTTTCATGAGTTACATCCTTTTTTAGTAAAATGGGTCCAACGATTTAACGGTATTTTGCCCCAATGAAGAGGGAAACGCTATCTTATCAGCTTTGGCGGCTTTCGGCTTGTTAAAAAAACAGGTACATTTTTAGGGCTGTTTGGCAAACCAAGCCTTAATCGCCATGACTTTATCGCCCTGTATCTCAATAACCCCGTTTTTGACGGTCCCGCCAGCGCCCAAACTTGTCTTTAATTCCTTAGCGATCCGCTCAAGCCTATCAGCCCCATAGGTATGAAGCCCGGAGATCACGGTGACAACCTTCCCCGCCCTTTTTTCAAAGCGAATTTTGGGGACCGGCGACATCGGATTTTTTTTAATCATGGCTCTTTAGCGCTTTTTTGACAATCATAGTCGCGTAAATGGTGAGGGTAATCGTGAAAGCAAGGCCCAGTCCAATCAATACCCATTCTAAAGGATTTTTCGGCCGGTTGGGATCAAAAACCATCTTCCCCGCCACCGACCCGATATAAACGTACAACAAAGACCCCGGCACCATTCCGATAAGGGACGCCAAAAAATAATGCCTAAACTTTATTTTACTCAAGCCCAGCGAGTAGTTCATTAAGACAAATGGAAGCGTTGCGGATAGGCGCAACAGCAGTACCATCTTCCATCCTTTTTGAGCAACCAGATCATCCAGCCGCTTCATTTTTTCGTTAGAAGCTATTTTTTTTAATATCCAACCTCTTGAAAAATAGCGCCCCGCCAAAAAACCGCCCGATGCGGCGATCATGAAGGAAATACTAATCAGCGCAAACCCCAACCACACGCCAAACAACGCACCGGCAGCCAGCAGCATCACGGGATAAGACAGAAACAGCGTTGTCCAAACAATAAAAAAAGGGATAAACGCCAGCGGCCCGAAAGGGCCTAGGTTCTCAAATAGGCTTAGCACTTGTTCGAGGAGAAAACGTAAAGTGTGCATCAATCCCTTACCCTTAAAATTTTAATTTTGATGAAACTCCAACACCCGCCGGTCAAATAAAATATCCGAGGGTCGAATCTTTTTCTTAAGCCGTATTCCCTCAAGTTTTGTGCAACGGCTAAGCGCCACATACACTTGCCCATGAGCAAATGCCCCATGTCCAACATCAATCACCACCTCATCAAATGTCTGCCCCTGACTCTTATGTATCGTAATCGCCCACGCCAGCTTCAGAGGAAATTGTTCGAACGTGCCAATCACGTTGGGCTCAATGTGATCGGCTTCTTCGTTGAAAATATACTGAATCTTTTCCCAGCGGTGGCGCACCACCTCATGGATATCCCCATCAATATTGACCGTGATCATCGACTCCGTCAAGTCCTGCACAAACCCGAGCGTCCCATTCACCCAGCGCTTTTTTTCCACGTCATTTTTAATCATCATCACCTGCGCGCCTTTTTTGAGCGCAAGAGAAAAGTCATTGGGATATTCCTTTTCTTCAAATTTTTGAGCGACATTCGCCCGGTAGTGATACGGCTGGTCCTGGATTTTAGCCAAATGATAGGCATTGATCCGAGACGCCGCGTCATTGGTGGCGGTAAGCACGACAAAAACCTCTTCCTCATCAAAATCGTCCTCAATCAGGCGGGAATTTAAGTGCGTCATATCTTCTTCGGTGTGCTTATTTTCACGAATATTATTGAGTAGGGAGATAAACTTCGGATCGCTCTGTCGAAAAATATGCGTCAGCTCGTAGCGCCCCATATTTATTTTTCCAAATACGCGCGCGCTAAAAAAGAAGGGGCTGGGATAAATCCTCTCAAAAAAATGATTCATGTCCTGACCAATGACCGGCGGCAATTGATACAAGTCCCCGATGAGTATCACTTTGACCCCGCCAAACGGTTTGTGACTGGAGCGGTTCATCCTTAAGGATAGATCAATCCCGTCCATCACATCCGCTCTCACCATGGAGGCTTCATCGATAATGAGCGTCTCCATTTTTTCGATGAGGGATTTATTTTTTCCCAGAAGCTTGACGTCATTCTCCTGGATGAATCGCGGGGGAAATTGAAAAAAAGAGTGAATGGTTTGTCCGCCGACGTTGATAGCGGCAATGCCCGTCGGGGCTAGAACGACAACGTTTTTTGCTGTGGTGGCCCGAAAATAGCGAAGCAGTGTTGATTTGCCGGTGCCTGCCCGACCCGTGATAAATTGGCAGTCTTCCCCGTTGGCCATGAGATCCAGCGCCGCCTTAAAATCATCCGTCAGCCGAATATCCCGTATCTCAATATTTTCTTTAGCGGAAAATGATTTTTTTCTTTGGCGGGACTTCATTAAAAATTTATTTCTTGGCTCGACGCTTCTTGATCCGATGGCTCTTTAGTGCTTTTTTGGCTTTTCTGGCTTTGACGCTGTTGCTGATTTTGACCAACTTCCCTTTTTTCTTTTTCTTGGCATCAGATCCTTCTTTCTTAGCCGATGCCGCTACCTGGGGTTTTTTTTCTATTTTAATGGGGGCCGCTTCTGGCTCAGCGCCGACCGGCAGAATCACTTCTTTATAAGACTGCAGTTCCCCTTTATAACGAATCACCCTGTCCCTGACATTGGCTTCATACGATGCAATCCCCGCATCGTGAATTCTTTTCAAAAAAGTCGCATGATCGATGGCTTTTTTTTGCGAGTCTGATATCGCCGAGCGCAGAGCCGCTTCGCCGTATCTTCCAAGAGGCGTTGAAATTGTCACCGAACCCTGTTCGATATGGGCTTCACCCGCGACCCCATAAAAAGTTGTCCGAGCCGCAGCCACCTCGACAGTGTAACGGTTGATCCCGGCTCTTCCCAAAAGATCGATGTACTGCGGGTAGGAAATTTTTTGGTTCTGCACTTGTTGAATGGCACTTTGAATCTGCTCGACCACGCTAACGTCCGGTTCATACCGAAATAAATCCCGCCGCCTTGTTTTTAGATCTGGTTTCACGGTCAGCAAAGCCGTCAAAATCTTTTCCTGAATATTGGGGGATAAGCGCCGGCCCTTGCGCCCTTTTTGAACGTTCTTAAAACTAAGCTGTTCCGTTGAGGCCTTGACCAAATCAGCATTGCTAATACCCAGCTGGCTCATGAGAGTATCGAGCGGCTGAGGGATGTTTTCATTTTCCATGGGAACGATTGAACCTTTTTTTAGTTCGAGCTTGTTGGTGACGATTCTACGAGAATGCCCCGATAAGGTAAGTATTCTACCCTCAAATCCGCCTTTCATCCAGACCTTGAATCCTATTGATGACCATGGTATAATGACCATAGTCATATAGGAGGCTCTATGGATATAGCAGCGGGAATGTTTAAAGCAAAGTGTTTAAAGCTAATGGATGACGTCCAAAAGTTTCACACTGAAATTGTAATTACTAAGTTTGGTAAACCAGTTGCTAAGCTCGTCCCAATGGAAAAAGCGGTGGAGAAACCTTTTTTTGGCTATTTGAAAGATTCCGTCACCATCCACGGAGACATTATCCGCGCAACTGGAGAGGAATGGATGGCTGATGAATAAAAAATCAGGCCTTTTGCTCCTTGATACCCATATTTGGCTCTGGCTAGTAAGCGGAGTATCCAAGGCACTTTCCCCTCGCCTGCGCACACTGATTGAAGAAGCCTCTGCCAATCAAAGTATCCGCGTCTCATCGATCTCCATCTGGGAAATTGGGATGCTGGCCGCAAAAAAAAAGATTTCTTTTGGTACCGATATTAGAGAATGGGTATTGAAGGCGCTCAGCGCTCCTGGACTAAAAATAGAGGCTGTTGGCCCGGATGTAGCTCTTGAAAGCACGCTGCTTCCCGAAGGATTTCACGGGGATCCGGCAGATAGGATTCTTCTAGCGACCGCGGTCCATATCGGAGCCACACTCATCACTCATGACAAAGAAATCCTTACTTACTCGAAAAAATACAATTTTCCTGCCCTGTCTCTCTAATTATAATTTACAGGCATATCCACTTAGCTCTAGTTCGTACAAGATATAGTGTGTCATCCCCGAAATTTTTTATCGGGGATCATGTATAGATTTGATTCCCGATTAAAGATTTCGGGAATGACGGCGGGGCGGATATGCCTGAAAATTAAATCTTAGGCAGGCTTCTTAAAGACTCTTTTTAGTTTCGGGGGCGGGGGAGCGAATTGCGGCCTGCCGCTGCTATGCTTGGCTTCTTTTTCATAGACGTGCTGCCTCTTTCCTTTGCCTCCCTCGTACATAAATTTTTCCGAAGGCAAATCCGGATGGCTGGCCACTTTTAAGCTGATGTTCATTAGCTTTTCAATATGACGAATATCTCCGCCCTCTCGGGGTGTCGCAAACGTAATCGCGCGGCCCTTTTGTCCCGCACGTCCCGTGCGCCCAATGCGGTGCACATAATTTTCAGTCTCATCTGGGAGATCATAATTAATCACCAATTCAATCCCCTTCACGTCAATGCCGCGCGCCGCAATATCGGTGGCGACAAGAATACGGTAGGTTCCCATTTTAAATCCCTGCAGCGCATGGCGCCGCTCTCCCTGCGTACGATCCGAATGAAGCTCATTGACCGTGTGATTCATTTGCAAGAGTGAGCGTGTCAGCTTCCACGTGCTTGCTTTTGTACGGGTAAAAATTAAAACACTCCCACGATACTGCTTGAGAATTTTTTCCAATAGTTTTAATTTGTCATCCTGCTGGACGATGTAAAGTTCCTGAATAATTTTTTCAGGAGCCGCGCCCGAGGGGGCCGCCTCAATTTGCACCGGTGACTCCATATACAAGGCGGCTATTTTCAAAACGGCTTGAGGCATTGTCGCCGAATAAAGCTGGGTCTGTCTTTCTTTGGGTAGATATTTTACCAAGCGTTCGATTTGAGGCGCAAAACCCATATCCAGCATGCGATCCGCTTCATCCAGTACAACCATTTTAATATCAGACGGATCGGTGGTTTTTTGTTCCATATGATCCAAGAATCTTCCCGGTGTCGCGATAATCACACGAATTTTATCTTTTCCAAGAAGCTTCACCTGTGTGGTCATATCCATCCCGCCGATCACGATGACTGAGCGGATGTTGAAGGGATTGGCGAGTTTGCGAAGCGTCTCATCGACTTGGAGAGCCAGCTCTCGCGTCGGGACAAGAATAAGCGCACGGCCATCGCCTTGCCGCAAGCGTTGAATCATCGGTAAACCAAACGCCAAGGTCTTGCCAGTGCCTGTCTGGGCAATCCCAAGCACATCCTTTCCCTCGATGGCAATGGGAATTGCTTTTTGCTGGATGGGTGTCGGCGTCTTAAATTTCATCCCTGCAATCACTTCTAAAATTTCAGGCGCAATGCCAAGACCGTCAAAACTTGCAGGCACGCTTTCAGTTGTCATCAAAATATCCTCTTTCTATTTTTTGACCGCAAGGGTAATTCCATCGCGGATCGTCAGCATCACTAAATTGACGCGTTTATCATTCACTGCCGCCTCGTTAAATTCGGCAATGGCTTTGTCGCTTGCTTCCTTAGGATCCAACACACGGCCGCTCCACAGGACGTTGTCCACGAGAATCAACCCATGCTGCCGGACTTTAGGAATGCAGGCATTCCAGTAATGAATATAATTTTCTTTATCCGCGTCGATAAAGACAAAATCAAAAAGACCTTTTAATTTTTTAATCGTCTCAAGCGCCGGCCCAACCTTCAAAATAATTTTTTTCCCATGATGGCTTTGCTTCCAAAATTCCCGCGCGATCGTCGTCGCCTTTTCATCCACATCACAGGTGATAAGCTGACCGCCCTGCGGCAATCCCTCGGCCATCCGCAGCGCACTGTAGCCGGTAAATGTCCCGATTTCAAGCACACGTTTAGCATGCATCGCGGTAACCAGAAGCTTTAGAAACGTCCCCTCGACATGCCCTGTCTGCATTTGCGGAAGCGCGGTTTTCTCATGCGTGGCTCTGACCAACGCCTCATGAAGCTCCTTTTCGGGAGTCGTGTGCGCCGATGCGTATGCCTCGATGGACTTGGGAGTGATTTCTAACATATGTTGCCGGAATGCCATTCTACATCGTAAAATGCCCTCATGGCTACAGCAATTCATCGCACCATCCGCTCACGGCGGCGCACGCTGGCACTTCAAGTCACCGAAGAGGGACATCTGATCGTACGGGCGCCGCACCGGCTTGCCGAGACAGAAATTTTACGTTTCGTAGAGAAGCAAAGCGCCTGGGTGGAAAATAAAATCCATCAAGCGGCTCGACGCGCCAAGACTGCCCCGCCCCCGCTCACCGCTCAAGAGGAAAAAAAGCTTAAATCCCACGCTAAAGATGCCTTTATTGAGCGTGCCTGCTTCTATGCCCGGCAAATGGGTGTAAAGTTTGAAAAAATCCGCCTAAGCTCCGCTAAAACTCGTTGGGGCTCCTGCGGACCGCAGGGCAACCTCAACTTTCATTGGCGCCTGATCAACGCTCCCACCGACGTACTCGATTACGTCGTGGTCCACGAACTCTCGCATTTAATCCAGAGAAATCATTCGGCTAAATTTTGGTCCAAGGTAAGAGAATTTTGCCCGCACTATCAATCTTCCCGGCGGTGGCTCAAAGAAAATAAAGTCTAGTTATGGTTTCACTAAAATGTCGGCCAGCGCGCCCTCGAGATTCGGAAATTTAAAAATAAATTGGTGCTTAAGCAGTTTTTCGGGCAGCGCTTTCTGACCCCCCAAAAGCATTTCCGACATTTCACCCAGAAGTATTTTTAAAGCCAATGCAGGGACGGGCGCCCACGAGGGCCGATGCATCACTTTCCCAAGATCGCGGCAAAATTCGCGCATGGTCACCGGGTTGGGGGCTGTGGTGTTAACAGCGCCAGAAATTGCCTCATTTTCTAACGCAAATAGTAGGATCCGCACCACATCCTGTCGGTGAATCCATGGAAACCACTGCCTGCCAGAACCCAATGGACCTCCTGCAAAAAATTGAAATGGGGGTAACATTTTCGAGAGGGCGCCGCCGCCTCTTTCAAGAACAATTCCCGTTCTCAAAAGTACGGTCCGAAGACCAACTGCCTGGGCACGAAGCGCTTCATTTTCCCAAGCCTCACAAGTGTCGGCAAGAAACCCTTTTCCCTTCGCGTGGGTTTCATTGACATCGCCTTCAGGTACATTGCCATAATAACCAACCGCTGATGCGTTAATCAGTAGTTTTGGCTTTGGGTTTGATTTTGAAATTGCCTCAATAATGGCGCGAGTACCAAGAATGCGGCTCTGCAAAATTTTATCCTTCTGCGCAGCACTCCAACGCTTTCCCGCAATCGGTTCACCGGCCAGATTGATCACGGCATCCATGGCACTCATTTGGCTTCCCCAGGATCCAGAGCTCTTTCCATCCCACGGCAGATAGTGAATATTCGAATCCGCGCTTTTTTTCTCGCTCCGACTTAAAAGAAATAGCTCATGCCCCTTACTCCTTAACTGAGCCACAAGGTCCCCACCGATAAAACCTGTACCGCCAGCGATCATGATTTTCATCTTCAATCTCCAGTGCTAGAGTTTGTCAAAAAATAACCAAAATAAACGGGGGCACCCAAACTCCTGTGCCCCCGCAATACTACTTTTTTCGCTACTAAACAATGGCGCCCCTTTCAGGACTCCAACGAACTGAGGCTTTCTTTTCCTCATAACTTCTTCAGTTAAGGTCAACCGTACCCCCAGACCTCAGACTGCATTTGCCAGCGCGTGTGAAATATTCTCTACAGTATATTCTAATTCACTGAATTTTCAAATGCATAAAGTCTCAAAGTAGTGTCAAGTTCTATGGACACTTTCAAGAGTGTCTGTAAATAAAATCTTTCTTGGTTTAGCCTTTTTTGGTGGTTGTTCCTGCCTTTGTTTAGAAAGCTCTTGTATGATACCAAAGACCCAGAGATTTAAGGCTTTAATGGACTG
>CAMDWQ010000032.1 GCA_945877765.1 Candidatus Omnitrophota bacterium
AGCAGGTTATCTCGGGAAGGAGGGGCTCTTCATCTTATCCACAGAATGAAGAACAGAGCTACTACTGAAAATTCTTTAACTAAAATCTAAAACACAACCCCGACAACACCCTCCCGGGATTCGTTATCATTTCTATTACGCCCAACAAGCGATAGAGAGCATATTTTTGGCCCATTGATACATGGCTTGTAAGCCCACATGAGCCAGAGCCCTTAAAGCATGTTTCATTAAAATAGAAACATCTGCCAGCCCGTCTAGGATTAACTTTAAGACCACGCTTTCAACTAGCGTCCCGGACAAAATGCGGAAAACGGTTAAGACGTTCGTATCAATAGAAGAATCTGCAGAAATTGTTATTCGTCCGACAATCGAAGAGAGACGGGCGGCCGCCAAATAGCTAAATACAGCCCCTCTGTCAGGAACCATCATTGGCACATAACGATGGCCAGGCTGTCGCTGGATAGCAACATTTGCAGGCACAAGATTCACATGGGAAACCAGGGTATCCTTATTTTCTACAAAAAGAGATGACAACTTTCCCTCTAAACCATGTTCTTTTTCCAACGCCTCCAACCGAGTAACCGCTAAGGCCAATTCTTCTTTCGAGCCTTCGAAGCTAAAAGATGTATTCTGCATGAGTGGTGATTTTTTTCTTTGAGCGCTATAGATCTGCATCACAAAAAGATCGAAATAAGTGTGGTCTTTTGTTAAGTCGCCAAAAATACCCAGATGAGCATGAGTCAACACCGGCTTGGCAAAGTCTATCCCCGGAACACTCTCCAAAAGATTCCGTATCGTCTCATCATTCATGGTCACAAGATTTACCAAATCGCTTGTGCTGACAACCGCCGCTTGCGGCTTTCCTTTGGAGTCCGCAATAACCTCCCTTACATCAATATAAACTGAAGCCAGACCCTCTTGGGAGACTTCGAGTAAAAGTTGCTGGCCATCCCTTATTAGACGAAGTGTAAAAATAGAAGTGGCATCGTCTCCCAATTGAATCGGGACAAATTGGGGCGTGGAATCTCCACTTAGAAACCTATTCTGGTTGGCAAAGGCTACGCCAGCGAAGAAAATTTCCAAAGGCTCTGGCGAACTCATGTTATTTTCAAAATTCGGTGCTCTATTCGCTAATCTAGCGCCAAACAGGCCAAACCGCCTTTTAGGTTTTGGTCTAAACAGCTTTTCAATTTCTGATCTAAACCGCTCTATGTTTTTACCAAAAGTTGCCTTATCTCTCCAAGATCCATCTAAAACCATCGGTTCAAGCAAGCCCTCTATTAATCCCTCAATGTTCATGCTTTCACCTTCAGTTAACGTAAGCGCTTCTGCCAAATCCATTCTATATTTTTCCATAATCTCGCTTGCGGTCTGCTTGGCGGTCTCCTTGAATTTTTTGGTCTTTTTCACCCTCTCGCTTGAGATATCCTTGACTGTTGTGGTCCTGGAATCTGTTAGGTCCTGTTTTTCTAAGGCCAGAACGTAAATATACAAGCAGGCATAATAGACCGCCAGTATTGATTTATTTACTTTTTTGTAGGCTTCAGTATTTGATTTTTCTTTTATCTTCTCAAAATTTTCTATGAAAGCAATCTCCGCTGATTTCGGCAGCCTTTTAGATTTTAGCCGTTGCAAAATTCTTAAAATATCGGCTCCCTTTTCACCTTGAAGTTTTACGCGATCCTCAATGATAGAGAAAACGCTCCTCGCCGAATTTGGCAGATTATGCTCTATTAGCCATTTCACAACGCTGTAACTATAAGCCGCCGAACGAATATCCGCAACGATACTGTCTGAGGTTAGTCTTGAATATTTAAATCGAGTATCTTCCATAGTCAATGCGCCTGAGTTTAGAAAAGCCAAAGCACCTATTTCAAATTGCAATAAGCGTTTATTCTGCTCGTAACTGCGCAAGCCCCAATCTAAATCCAACCTAATCACAAAACCGCGCGATATTCTACCTTTACGCTTTTCAGGCATCCGATCGGTTCCATCTCCATTTAAACGCTGAATTAAAAATGCATCATCGGACCTGACAAAATATATCGTCACATCAGGGCCTAGAGTGCCCAACATCCTGCTAATTTCATCATCTTCTAGCATTTCTTCCACCTGCTGATGAATATAGAGCGGGATTTTAACAAACTTACGAAATCTCCTAACCTCTTGTGGCACAACCGTTCTCTTCCTATCCATTAGTGGCACCTTCGGGTTCCTTGCTGTGCCAAACCTTTCGTCAATTTCATCACTAAAATAATTCACATTACCAATTAATGCATTCTTGCCTTTCTTCTTGCCTTTCTTCTTGCCTTTCTTCTTGTCTTTCCAAGATCCTTCTAAAACCATCGGAGCAACCGCTCTTCCTATTGCTAATTCAATACTCTCTCTTTCTTCTACAGTTAACGTAAGCCCTGTCGCCAATCTATTTCTAAAATCATTAAAATCACCCTTTAAGCCATTTGCTTCTAAGGCCCGAACGTAAATATGCCAGGAGGCGTAATAGACCGCCCGTACTGATTTATCTACTAATTTGTAGGCTTCCATTTTACCTGGATTTTCTACGCTATCCAAAACGCTATACAAAATACTCTCCGCCGATTGCGGCAGTTTATTTTCTATTAGCCATTGCGCAGCGCTGCAACGATAAGCCGTCCAAAAAATATCCGCGGCGATACTGTTTGGCTCTAGATCTGAATATTTCGATAGAATATCATTCATATCCAATGCCTCTGAGCTTAGAAAAGCCAAAGCACCCATTTCAAATTGCAACAAATTTTGATTCTGCGCGGGACTGCGCGATTCCCAATCTGGACCTCGACCCAAACCAATCACAAAACCGCGCAATACGTTACCTTCAAGCCCTGCAGGCAGCTCATCATTTCCATCCCCTTCTAAACGCTGAGTAAAAGATCCACCGGACTGGACAAAATATAGCGTCTCACCAGACTTTAGAGTGGCAAACGCATTTTTAATTTCACCCTTTCCTAGCATTTGTTCCACTTGCGCCTTAATATTATCCGGGATACCAACCCACCGAATACTCCCATCCACTATTGTCACATCCGCAATACTCACAGCCGCTACTGGCGCATTCGTATTACTCCCAGTCACTGCTGGCACATCCGACTTATTTGCTTTGCCATACATTTTTTCAATTTCTAAAATAAACGACCGCGTATTCCAATGAAAAGTATTAGCGATTGTCCATCCTCCTTTTAAAACCATCGGAGCAAGCGTTTTGCCTACTTCTGCTTCAATGTTCGTTCTATCATCTTCAGTTAAGCCAAGCACCTCCGCCCATCTCTTTCTATCATTTGTAAAATCATGTTCCGTTTTTTTGACCTTTTCTTCTAAGACCAGAACGTAAATATGTAAGTAGGCATAATAGCCCGCCCGTATTGGTTTGTGGGCATCTTTTTTATCTAGAATGTTTACTTGATCCGAATATGCAAGAATAGGACCCATCGCTGATCTCTTTAGCTTATTAGCTAATAGCCATTGCGCAGCGCTAGAATCATAAGCCGCTCGAAAAATAATCGTCTGTAAAAGATTTTCTGAAACTAGGTCCGAATATACTTTAGCAATATCTTTTTTTTTCAATGCGCTTGAGTTTACATGAGCCAAACAACCTATTTCATGTCGCAAAAAACGTAGATTCTGCTGCTCATCGCGCGAGGCCCAATCTAAATCCAACCTAATCACAAGACCGCGCGATACGCTACTTCCAGCCTCGGAAGGCTTAACCGCTTCTACTAAACGGTGAAGAGTAAATCTATTGGACTGGATAATATTTAGCGGCTCACCAGGCGGTAGAAGCTCCAACGTCTTTATAATTTCTTTATCATCTAGCATTTTTATCACGTCCGCCCTAATATTATCCGGGATATTAACCCAATTAATACTCCTAGCCACTGTTGGCACAACCGACTTACTTGCTATGTCATCTATTGGTGAATTATGTAACGGCTTTGATCTCCTATCCCCTTCTAGTAGCTCATCGTCTGCCGATAACCGCGCGGCGACAACCGTCAGAATCTCCCGTTCCTTCTCAGGGTTGGGGGCCAATCGCGCAGCCAATTGAGTAAAAGTCCCATTCGTCCGAGACCTTTGAAGGCCCAGCATACCTGCTTTGCCCGCCGGGCTTTGGGTGGGAAGCGGTGTGGGGATTTTTTGGCTCAGCAACATTTCCTCATAACGGCTGGTATTGGTCTCTTGCAGAACTTGAGGTGTCAGCGAAATATAGGAGATATTTTTTTGCTTTAAGAGGTATTTAAGGTTGGGGGTGTGGTACCCTCCGGTGATTAGAATGTGCTGGTGTGCGGCGGGGGTGAGGGTGCGTTTAGGTGTAGCGGGTCCTGTCACCTGCGGGACTCCGCTGTGCTCATGTAATTCTTCATTCCGCGCAGCGGAGGCCTCCCCTCCGGCGCCACCCGCTATACCTTTTTGTACGTTGGTTATCGCCGGGTGTTGTTTAGTACCTTCTATCACCTCCAGCATATTGGAGATAAAGGCTTGGTCTCTTTGGTAGGTTAGTTCGTAGAACTCTTCGCATTTTTGGATGGTCTGGTCGTATCCATTTTCTAGAAAAATGGCTTGGTCGTAGCGGTCCTTTCCTTCCATGATTTTTCGGTTAAGAAAACCCGCGATGGAGCGTATATCAAAATCTAGCTTGTCGCGCCGATAGGCTCGGTAATCGTCGGGAGTAAATTGCAACAATAAAAGTTTCTTGAGCGCTTGGACATGGTGAGAGGCTTTTAAAATTTTGTCCTCATCGGGAGTGGTAGTGAGGGCTTTAAAAATTTCTCCTTCGAGAGCTTTTTGTTCTTCCAAAAGCCCTTTAGAATTTAGATCCTCTGAAGCTTTAAAATAGGCGATATATTTTTCAAGATTGGGATATGTTTTGGGGTATCTTTGGAGAATGTCGCTTAAGCTTGAGAAAAAAGCCCTTTTGACTTTTTCATCTTTGGATTCACCAGCCTTCAAGAGCTCCATCCGCTGGGCCTCGGGTAAGGAAGCGATCACTTTCTTCTCTTCCTCGGTCACTTGATTAAAATCAATTCGGCGTTCTAATTCTTGGAGATTAATAAAGATTTTAAAATGCGGGTATTTTAAAGAAAGCTTCAGTGCTTGGGCGTGCAGACTAAGTGCTTGGAAATAATCTGAGCTTGAGATTTCTTGCTTTAAATACTTTTGATACTTTTGCTCAAAAGCGAAAAGAGCCGGATTTAGGAGGCCGGGCTCCAGCTGGTGAATGGTGTTTTCAATTCTCTGCAGGTAATCGGTGAATTTGTCACGTGTTTTTGAAATTTGCCGGTAAATCTCGACTGACTTGGCGTAGAGCGCCATATCTTCGACTCCCCATAGCGTCATGTCGTGATCGCTGGTTAGGTCTAAATACTCTGTGCCTTGGAGTTTGGCCTGGAGAAGAAAGGATTTGGCGACTTGTTGTCTTTTTTCAAGGGAGGCGTATTTTCTTAAGAAAGACAGGGATTCGTTGCCAGAGCCGGCTTCTAGGAAAATATACTTGGAGAGGTCTTTTTTCTGGCTGTAGAGAATATCTAAAAGCTTGGCTTCATTGAGTTGTCCTGAATTATTGGTGTGGGCGTCTTGGATGAGAAGGACAACCGGATGGAGGATCGAGGATGGAGGATGGAGGGAATTCTCCTCAATCCTCAATCCTCAATCCTCTATCCTCAATCCCTTTTTCTGGTACTTGCCAGGCGTCTTCGATGGTGGCTATGGATTCGGGGATTTGGGGGAGAAAGTTTTTGGCCCAGACTAGGGAGGCTTCTCTGGAATCTTTGACAGCCCATTCCACGGGTCTTAGCTCAGCGCTAAAAGCAACTTGTTGGCCAAGAAGCGAGGATACGATCATCCAAGCGATTGGTCTTAGCGTACGGTTTGAGTGAATCATGGCAACCTCCTACAAAAGCGCTTTCATTAAAAAACAAAAAAAATTAATTTATATCCTTTACCGATTGATTTTCAATAAGGGTTACCGCCTAGGAAGTATGCCCCATGAAAAATAAAAGTCAAGAGGCTCTAAAAAATATATCCAAAATAGAAATGTGACCTTTCTATCACGGCAATCTCGGGACACGAAGCTAATTTACAGTTGCTTTATCTTGTACAGAAGGATTATCGGGGCTAACCTCTAAAGACTAACTTCTTCTCTTAGAAAAACAATCCTTGATGAACGCTTTGACAAAATTATCGGTAACCAGGGGTAGACTTTCGGGCTTGGACATTGGTTTTTTGGTGATCGTGGCAAATAGGCGCTTTTGCCAGAGCGGCTTTTTCGACCGCGCGTCACTGATGGTGACATCGGCTTGTAGGGACGCATAGTCCTCTACTACTGCCGCGTCCATTGCTGTGCCGCCGATGCCCACTAGCATGTCGATAGGGTCATGGTCTGACCAGGCATAGCTAACAATCGTTGTTTCCATCGTGATATCCGCTGTATCAGGAGACGTCACCACTTGAAACTTGATACTTTTTCTCTCCTTCAGGCCCGCCTCAATCCGCGCTTTCACCAAAGACAGGTCCAATTCATGCGCTGACGTACCATCTTGGATATCGGCAATAAACACTTTGACCGATTTCCCAGAATAGCGGGAAAATAAATTGGCTTCCAAACAATAAGCATTCGAAAATTGACCAAGCACTAGGAAAGCAGCGAGAAAAACTATTTTTATCTTCATACGTCTCCTTGAATGACTTTGTTTTTATTTCCCTTTTCCAGAAATTCCCAACGTTCATAAACTTTTGCCAACTCTTCGGTAATCGCCGCCAGACGCAATTTGGTTTCGGTAATTTTTCTCGAATCCTTATTGTAAAAACCTGGTGTCCCCATTCGCTCAACGATCTGCGCTTGCTCAGCGTCCAATTTTTCAATGACTGCCGGGATACCATCGAGCTCTTTCTGTTCTTTCATCAAGAGCTTTTTTGGCTTAGCGGGCTTTGCGTCACTTTCAACGGGCTGTTGAATTTTTTCTTCTTTCTGAGGGAGTTCTATTTCATCAATTTTTTCTTTGCGGCGATTTAACCAATCATCGTAGCCGCCAGGATGCTCGTAAATCACACCGTTGCCCTCGAGTACAATGGTCGAGGTCACGACATTATTTAAAAAAGCGCGGTCATGGCTGACGAGAAGCAACGTACCGGAATAGCCGATAAGAAGCTCTTCCAAAAGCTCGAGAGTCTCCACATCCAAATCGTTGGTTGGCTCGTCCATAATCAATAAATTGGAAGTCCGCGTAAAAAGCCGTGCCAGCAAAAGGCGATTGCGCTCACCGCCCGAGAGTACTTTGACTTTGGTGCGGGCGCGATCGGGAGAAAAAAGAAATTCCTGTAAATACCCCATGATGTGGCGCGGTTTGCCGTCCACCGTGACCGTATCGGTCTCGCCGCAAATATTTTCGACGACCGATTTATTTTCATCCAGCTGTTCACGCAGTTGGTCATAATAGGAAATCTCAAGGTTGGTTCCCAGCGTCACCGTGCCCGATTGCGGAGGAATTTTTCCAAGAAGTGTCCTAAGCAGTGTGGTCTTGCCGGTACCGTTAGAACCAAT
>CAMDWQ010000033.1 GCA_945877765.1 Candidatus Omnitrophota bacterium
CCCTTCAGATAAAAATTCCAGTGAAACTGTCCCTTCTCGCGAGAAACTAAAGCCGGGGCAGGCCCAAGAATTTTCATCGCTGGGTTCTGCGGTAACTTAAGCTCCAGTGTTTTGGCGAACACCAGGATTTGGCGTATCACCTCTTTTTCGATGAGACTTGAGAAAACTACACGGACCAAGTGGGTGTGGGGCGGCATGTTTAGCTCACGGCGAAATTCAATCTCCTGATTGTAAAATTCCAGATAATTATGGTCTTTGGCGCTTTGAATGGAGTAATGATGCGGCACATGCGTCTGAATAATGACTTTTCCAGGGATATCCCCTCTTCCGGCACGGCCCGCTACCTGCGTCAAGAGGGCAAACGTCCGCTCCGAAGCCCGAAAATCAGGAATGTGTAAAGCGGTGTCTGCAGAAATGACGCCAATCAACGAGACATTAGGAAAATCGTGACCCTTGGCGATCATCTGCGTTCCAATAAGAATATCAATATCCCCCCGCTTAAAGGACCGCAAAATTAATTCATGGCCATCTTTTTTTTTCGTAGAATCGGTGTCCATCCTCTCCAGGCGCGCAGCGGGAAAAAGGCGGTGAGCCTCCTCATAAACTTTCTGCGTGCCGATTCCAAAATAATGAAGGTAGCTTTTGCGGCAGGACGGACACAGGCGCTCCGGCGTCATACGAAATTCGCAGAGGTGGCACAGAAGAATACTTTTGTCAAAATGATACGCCATCGAAATACGGCAGTTCTCACACCTGACCACATACCCACAGCCGTTGCAATGCAGATGAGTTGAAAACCCTCGGCGGTTCAAAAGAAGCATCACCTGTTCTTTTTTTTCAAGCGCGGCAATGACAGCGCTTTCAAGCGCGGGTGAAAAAATATAGTCCCTTTTCTCTTTCACTGGACGGCGCATGTCCACAATTTCTACTTGCGGAAGCGGCCGTTTTTCAATGCGCTCCGGCAGCTCTAGGCGGCAAATCTCGGGCTTGCCAGAAAAAACTTGGGTAGGTGTCTCGGAAGAAAAATAGGATTCCAGTGATGGGGTCGCGCCCCCCAGAAGGAGGACCGCGCGTGCTGCCTTTGTTCGCCAAGCAGCCACCTCGCGCGCATGATAACGAGGCGTCTCCCCTTGCTTGTAGGAAGTATCGTGCTCTTCATCAATGACAATCAAACCAAGGTTTTGCACAGGACTAAAAACAGCAGAGCGTGCGCCAACAACCACTCGCGCCTTACCGCTGCGGATCCGGTGCCACTCCTCCACACGCCGCCCTTGTGGCAGACGGCTATGAATCACCGCAAGACAATCTCCGAAGCGCGAATAAAAACGATCAACCGTCTGCGGCGTCAGAGATATCTCAGGAACAAGCATGATACTTCCCCGAGACTCCTTTAAGAGATCTCGGATCACGTGCATATAAACTTCTGTTTTTCCACTTCCCGTGATGCCATGAAGGAGAAAAACAGCGCTTTTCTTTGCTTGGATTTTTTCTGAAATCCGTCGATAAGCCTCTTCTTGGAAAGGCGTTAAAGCTAGATCCGTTGGATTGACGCTCTCCGCCGTTTCGGAAATTTTCTTGGCCCTGCTTTTCATTAAAAACCGGCCTTTCTTAAAAGGCGCCGGCAAGATGGCCTCGATCGCCTGTCCCTGCGAACAAAAATAGCGCTCGGAAATCCAATGAGAAAGATCTAAAAAGTGCGCATCAAGAAGCGGTTTTTCGTCGATGAGCGAGTCAATTGCCTTGACTTGGTCATATCCTTTTTCCTCGGAGAAGGCCACGATATAGCCCACCAATTTTCG
The DNA here is from genome assembly GCA_945877765.1 of Candidatus Omnitrophota bacterium. Taxonomy (GTDB): domain Bacteria; phylum Omnitrophota; class Gorgyraeia; order 2-02-FULL-51-18; family 2-02-FULL-51-18; genus CAMDWQ01. The sequence goes on from CAMDWQ010000033.1 coordinate 1,800, forward strand.
CTCGCGCACACGCACCCAGACGCGCTGGCCCAGCTGCAGTTTTCCGATGAGAGAATCAGGGATTTCATATTGAAAAGGAAGGGCTGAGGGAAGTCCCAGCGCAATATCGGCGTAATGACCCGTGCTAAACAAATTTTGTGCCTGCACTCTTTTATCCTTTAGGCGGCAAGCCCAATTTCTGCGCGATTTGCTTCATGTCCTGCCACACCAGCTTCTTGTCGTCGGGATTCAGAAGAAGGTGAGCCGGGTGAAACGTCGGCATGAGCGCGATGCCGTTAAACTCATGAAAACGACCTCGTAGTTTGCTAATCGGTTCCTCGGTAGCCAAAAGTGTCTGCGCGGCAAATTTTCCCAAGGCACAAATAATCGTGGGTCGGATAATTTCAATTTGCTTGGTCAGGATAGGGCTGCAGGTTTCAATTTCCAAAGGCGAGGGATTACGGTTTTCAGGGGGTCGACACTTAAGACAGTTAGCAATGTACACGTCTTCCCGCTTGAGGTTGATGGCTTCAATGATCTTGGTTAGCAGCTGACCCGCCGCACCCACAAACGGTTTCCCCTGTTTATCCTCATCCAAACCAGGCGCCTCACCGACAAACAAAAGCTCGGCCTGCGCGCTTCCGGATCCAAACACCACCTGCGTACGCGTCGCCGACAAGGGGCAGAGCTTGCAATTCTGATATTCAGCCTCAAGACGAGCTAAAGCTTCCGATTTCGCGCTGGGAGTGGACGGTTGTAGAACGGCAAAAGCATTGCGCGGATTTTTTTTTGGCGCTTCATCGAAACCAAATGCTTTTTCAATTTCTAGATACTGACGAAGTTTCTTTTGGGCCTGATCGGCTTTGCTCATACAGACTGCGCTAGAAGTGCTATTTTTTGCGCAGCATCCGGGCGGGCTATGGTGGCGATTCCCGCTTTAATTTTTTTAATCTCGTCCGCGGATTCCTTAAGACGCAGAACCGCGTCAGCCGCTTCGCTAAAATTGCGCGCTTCAATGCCAGCTCCGTGAGCCTTGACGCAGAGAACATTACGAGCCTCTTGACCGGGGATTGCGCCCAACAAAATCACCGGTTTATTTTTCAAAAAACTCTCTGTAATGGTCAATCCACCGGCCTTTCCGACCACGACATCGGAGGCTTCCATCAACTCGTTCATATTATTGACAAAACCGAGCACCCGCAGGCTTGAGTACTTTTTTAACAACAAGTTCATGCGGGTAAAAAGTGTTTTGTTGGAGCCGCAAACCAAAATAATTTGCACTGACTTTTGGGCTGATAAAATCTTTTCCACCAAAGGCTCAACAGAACCGACTCCCACACCCCCGCTGGTCAAAAGGACCGTAAAAACACCTTCGTCTAAATTGAGACCATTTAAAACATTATTGACGTTGACGGGATTAAAAAACTTTTTTTCAACCGGGATCCCGGTAATTTCAATTTTTTCTGCCGCCACACCGCGTTCGACCAAGCCATCCCGGGTTTCCCCTAATCCAACGGCATAGCGATCCACACAGCGCGCTGTCCAAACAAAATGAGGCAAATAATCTGTCACAATGGTAATTAGCTTTGCCCTCGTCTTGCCTACTTCCTTAAGATGACTTACCACCTCCGTGGCAAAAAAATGAGTCGAAAAAATGACATCCGGGTTTTGCTTTTCAATCATCTTGACCAGGCCGCCAGAGATGGCGGAATTCATCAGCCTCCGAATGATTCTCATAATCGAATACACCCAGGGGATGTCAAATGAGTAATAAAAAATCCCCCACAGCCATGGCACGTACTTGATCTGCAAAAGATAGGTTTGTCGGTAGCCCTCCCCAAAAAAGGGCGGCATCAATGAAATCGCATCCACCGCCTCGGCGGATGCCGCGGGGTACATTTCTCGTACCGCTTCCAATGCCGCTCGAGCCGCTTTTTCGTGGCCGTGGCCCGCGGAAGCGTAGAAAATCAGAATTTTTTTTGGATGATCCACTGGGCCGCCTCATATAAATCATTTCTTACAACATCCGGCGTGAGCGGAAAATTCGATAAATCCTCCGCCGTTGTTTTCCCGGACAGCACTAAAATTCCCTGACAACCAAGATTTTTGGCTGCCCCGAGATCCTCTTCAGAGTCTCCGACAAAAAAAACCTGCTTCATGTCTGGTTTTCGATTGCCAAGAACTTCGAGAAAAAGCTTAATTTTGGGCTTCTTGCACTCGCAGTTGTCCAACTTCTGATGAAAACAATAATAAACTTTTTGAATATTACCGCCGTGAGCACGAATCTCCTCGAGCATCCGCTCCGTCATTTCACCCAACGCTTTCTCAGTAATCAGTCCCCGCGAGACGCAGCCCTGGTTGGAAATCACATAAATCTCGCAATCCGCCTCGGTTAAAAGCCGCACGGCCTCCAACGCGCGCGGAAGAAATTGAAAATTCTCCTGCCGTGTGACGTACTGACCCTTTCCCGGAAAAGCATTGATGACCCCGTCGCGGTCAAGAAAGACGATCGGCTTTGACTTTGTCACAGATTTCCCAATATTTTATCCACTTAATGAAATGAACATAGCTGTATAATCCTGCAAAAATAAATCCCTGTACCCCCTCACGGAACCCCTGTTTTTTTATATAAATTTTCCAAAAAAGTTTTAGCGGTTTTACCATCGTCTGGTATCGGAGGTTTTTTTCGGAGGCTGGGCCATGTAAGTCCATTAGTTCTAATGCTTCGATAGATGTATAACGGTTTTGGCGGCCAATGAAGGGCTGCAGGGAATCAAAAGGATAATGTTCAACCGGAGCCTGCAGTGTACCGATGGAGCCATCCACAATCAAGGCGTGGTGCACCCTTCCTTGATAGCGCGCTTTTCCGCGTCTAAAAAAATGAAGCGAGTAATGGTTCCATCCGCCATAACGCATCCAGCGTCCGAGAAAGCAATTGGTTCGACGAAAGCGGTAAGCGGCATGCAGACTTCCGTTCTGAAGGATTTCTTCTGCCGATTTTTGAAATTGGGCGGTAACGACATCATCGGCATCCAACTGGAGTATCCAGTCTTTGGTGGCATTGTCATTGCCGATATTACGTTCTTGACCAAAATCCCCTTCGAAGCGGTGGCTAATGACTTTGGCTCCATAGGATTGGCAAATCTCTGGCGTACCGTCCGAGCTCTCGCCGTCCACAACAATAATTTCATCGGCCCATCTGATAGATTCAAGACAGCGGCGGATTTTTTCCGCCTCATTCTTCGTGAGGATGACTGCGGTAATGGTATCACGCATTGGCGCTGGACTTTTGCTCCGCATCCTTCTGTTTCAATTCCCAGTACTTCGCAAACGTCAAAAACTGGTACATCCCCGAGTTGACTGCCAAAAAAAGTCCGATCACCCCATCTCTGTAGCCCTGCTTAGAAAAATAGGCACGCCAGAAGCGGTCAATGGTTTTGCGGATGGTGGAAAAGACACCCATCTTTCTTTTTTCCCGGAACCACTTGCGCGCCTCCAAATCGGTCTGGCGGTCGAGTTTAGCAATGGCGTCAGTGAAATCACGATAAGTGTAGTGAAGGATATCGCCCTTTAGTTTCCCCCATTCGCCCTTGGCGTAAAAAGAAACGGGAGGATGCACTTCAGCTTCCTCATCGAAAAGAAACGCGCCCTTGCGAAAAAGCCTCACCTGCGCGGACGGGTACATGCCACCGTAACGCACCCAATAAGCCCCAATGTGATTCCTGCGCGGGATCGTATAACCCATGGCCGTAGGCTTGGCCTCCAAAAGCGCAGCGATCTCCTGCCGTAGCTCGACCGTCACCACCTCATCCGCGTCCAGGCTTAGCACCCATTCGTTGCGCGGCAACGTGTATGCGTAATTACGGTGGCGCCCTTCGTTTTCCATTCTTCTTTCCACGACGCGATCTGTATATTTTTTCACCAGCGCAACAGTGCCATCAGTCGAACAATCATCGACAACGATAATCTCGTCCGCCCACAGAACTGAATCCAGACAGCGCTGAATGCGGCTCGCCTCGTTTTTAGTGATAATAACAATGGAAACAGGTGATTTTTGCATGCAGTGGTCAGCCTTTAATTACGCGCGCGGTGATTTGGATATTTTCGCCCGGAAAAATATACGCCCAAAAACGCTCATAATTGGTGGGGAATTTATTGGCAAGAAACTTAATGCCCGCCCATCGGAACGTCTTGTAAAAAGTAATTTCGGCTTTCAGGATCTCGCATCGTATTTCCGTGCGAAACATCTGGGTCATTTCTTTGTGGGAATAATACTGTTTATGCCCCACACCGTGTGCGATGTGCGACGAATAATGCGGCACTTCTATAAAAATCTCACCACCAGGCTTGGTGATGCGGTAGAGTTCTTTTAGCACTTTCACCGGGTCGTCCAGATGCTCAAAAACCTGCTTGGAAAAAACCTTATCAGCGCTGTTGTCCGGCAGAGGGATCGGATCGCGCTGAAAATCAACTATAATGTCTGCGTGCGAGGATGGATCGCCATCGATACCCACACAACCTTTAATCTTATTCTTGCCGCACCCCAAATCAATCAGCATGTTTATTTCTCCGTATTCCAATATGATTTCTTTAGGCGTCTATCATAAAGGATTTTAGGGGGTTCCCGCCAGGACTTTTTTGGAAACCTCTATCACTTTATCAACCGAAATATCCATCAAACATCTCCGCGAATGCGCGCATGGTGGAAAATGAAAATCTCTATAACAAGGTCGACATGGGACGTCTTGAGTTAAAACTTGAGCAGGCGCTATGCCGCCATAAGGACCGTATACTTTTTCATCTACTGGCCCAAAAATTGCGACCGTTTTGACGCCCAGCGCGTGGGCTAAATGCATCAAACCTCCGTCATTGCATAGAAGCAGACTTGAGCGCTTGAGCATGGCGCAGACGTTACTCATAGGCTCGCCGGCCATTAGGGCGCAGTTGGTGCCAAGTAATCCGCGCTGCACTTGCTCAAGAAGTGCGCGCTCAGAATCATCCCCCACAAGGACCACCCGAGGATACGACTTGGAAAGAGAGTTAATCACTTCGACAAACTTTAACACGTCCCACTGCTTAAAGTGGGCATCTTTCCCCCAACTTCTACCGCCGCCTGGAGCTACCGCTAGGATCGGCTCACTTCCCCGAGCTATCATTTCCGGCAAAGCTCCATTAGCCTCGATCATTATTCGAGCTGGCATGTGGTTGTTGGGCAAAACACCGGCATTCCAAAGAAGATCCAGTTGAGCTTGCGCCACTGGACCATCCGC
>CAMDWQ010000034.1 GCA_945877765.1 Candidatus Omnitrophota bacterium
ATCGGAAGCGCCCATCAGGACGGGATTCGCTGGGCGTATCAAGAGGGATACCACACGCTCGTGACAATGGACTGTGATTTTACGCATCTACCCGAAGATATCGAGCGTTTTCTTAAGGGTTTGAGTGATTTTGATGTCGTGATCGGATCGCGCTACATGGATGCCAAAAGCCTGTCGGACTGGAATTTGTTCCGCAAGACCCTGACGCATGCAGGACATTTTCTGACCAAACACCTTCTGAGAATGCCCTATGATGCTTCCGGGGCATTTCGGGCTTACCGTCTGGACCGGATTCCTCACGGTTTATTTGATCTGGTTCATTCCAAGAGCTATTCTTTTTTCTTTGAAAGTCTTCACGTGCTTTCCATGAATCAATTTAAAATCCTTGAAGTCTCTATTTTTTTGCCCAAGCGCACCTACGGGCATTCCAAAATGAAAATAAGCGACGCGATTGCCAGTCTTCAGCTGTTATGGAAAACCTGGCTTAGGACGGTATTTGAACGTGATGAATATACTTATGTCGAGTCGATGAAGGCGGCGGCGGAAGCCAAAAAAACGCAAGACGAAGTTGCCTGGGATGAATACTGGAATACCAAAAAAAGCCGCAGTAAGATTCTATACGACATGATCGCTGCATTTTACCGTAAATTTATCATTCGGCCCACTCTGAATAAATTTATTAAGGATGAATTCCGGCCCGGCATGAGCCTGCTCCACGCCGGGTGCGGCAGCGGTCAAGTGGATATCGATTTGGCAAAGCATGCCCATGTGACGGCGCTGGACATTTCAATTCCGGCGTTGAATCATTACCGAAAGATTCATGGTGGTCGTTGTCAACTCATGCATGGAAGTATTTTTTCCATTCCCTGTGAGGATGCCATTTTTGATGGTGTTTACAACCTGGGCGTCATGGAACATTTTACTGAGGAAGATAACATTAAGATTCTCAACGAGTTCTTCCGTGTGTTGAAGCCCGGAGGAAAGATTGTGCTTTTTTGGCCCCCCGAATACGGCCTAAGCGTCCTTTTTTTGAAAGGCGCCCACTTTTTTCTCAATCGTGTGCTTAAAAAAAACACCTCTTTACATCCAGCCGAAATAACGCGTTTGCGTTCAAAAAAACATGCCCAAGCTATTTTAGCGAAGACTCGCTTTAAGATGGATCGCTATTATTTCGGAGTCATGGATCTGTTTACTTATTCAGTGGTGGTTTGCAATAAGGAAGCGCTGGCAAAGCAACCGAGCGTTTACACGCATCATATTTCAACTGGGCGTCATAAGGATGTTTATTCATGAGCAAAAATTTTGATTTCAGAATGATTACACGCTGTCGTGTCTGCGGATCGGATCAGTTAGCATTTATTATGTCGTTGGGAAGCCTATACGTGTCCGATTTTGTGACAGAACGCGCAAGTTCCGCGGAACAGTCTTATCCGCTTGAGCTTGTGCTTTGCGATCCCGCCCAAAAAGGATGCGGTTTGCTTCAATTGCGTCATACGGTAAACCCTGAAAAGATGTACCGTTTTTATTATTATCATTCAGGCACTAACGCAATGATGAGAAAAGCATTGACCGACATTACCGCTTGCGCTGAAAAACGCTCAAAACTGAAAAAGAATGACCTTGTGTTGGATATTGGCTGTAACGACGGCACCCTGCTTCGCTCTTATCGTCAAAAAGGGATTAAGCTGACAGGTTTTGATCCGGCTAAAAATCTTGTGCCGGAGGCGCGTGTCGGCACGTACAAAATTATTAATGACTATTTTAACTTTGAAGCTTTCGAAGAAAGTTTCCCCAATAAAAAGGCAAAAATTATTACCAGCATCGCGATGTTTTACGATCTTGATGAACCTAATAAGTTTGTGGGCGATATTGCCAAGTGCCTTGATGAGGACGGGTTGTGGATACTCCAGATGAGTTATTTGCCGCTCATGCTGGAAATGAATGCGTTTGACAATATTTGTCACGAGCATCTGGAATATTATTCGCTGTATTCGCTAAAAAACCTTCTTAAGCGTCACAGCCTAAGCGTGGTTGATGTGGAGCTTAATGACGTCAACTCCGGTAGTTTTCGAGTTTATATCAAGCGCGAGGGAAAGGCGGGGACTCGCGAGGGACTGCGGCGGGTACAGGAGCTGGAAACGAAGGAAAAGAAGCTTAAGCTCGAGGAAAAGGAGACCTATTTTCACTTTGCGTCACGAGTAGACACGGTTCGTGAAGAGGTTTATCATTTTATTAAGCGCGAAACAGAAAAGGGAAAAACTGTTTACGCCTATGGGGCTTCTACGAAAGGCAATACGTTGCTTCAATATTTTAACCTGGATCATCGCCTGATCAAGGCTGCGGCGGAGCGCAATCCCGATAAATTTGGAAAAAAAACGGTGGGCACGCTGATTCCGATTATTAGCGATGACGAGGCCCGGATAGCAAAACCGGACTATTTTCTGGTGCTCCCATGGCATTTTCTTGATGGTTTTATCCGGCAGGAGAAAAAATACCTCAGCTCTGGCGGACATTTCATCGTGGCTTTGCCCAAGATGAAAATCATCCCCTCACTGAGAAGGTCCAAGAAGCGAAAGAATCTGGATTCAACCGCCAAAAAACACTATAATTAATAGCAATATTTAAAGGGGATTTATGACAGTGCCCGATATTCTTAAAAAAGCGTTGCAAGGCCAGAGGGTCAGTCTCGAGGAAGGTGCGAGGCTTTACCGCGAGGGAGATCTTTTTGAGTTGGGATCGGCAGCGCATGAGCTTAATCTAAAAAAAAATCCTGATTCTTCGTGGCGCGCGACCTTCGTCGTTGATCGCAACATCAATTACACCAATATTTGTTATACCTACTGCAAATTTTGTGCCTTTTATCGTGAGCCGGGCGATGTGAAAGAGGGATACCTTCGTTCGACGCAGGAAATATTCGATAAGATCGATGAGCTTGTCGCTATCGGCGGCACGCAGGTGCTGCTCCAGGGCGGCCATAATCCGCAGTTGGGCATTGAATATTATGAAGACATCGTCCGTAAGATACGCGCCAAGTTTCCTCAAGTCCACGTCCATTCGTTCTCGGCGTCAGAGACTCAGCACATTTCCCGTGTTTCTAAACTATCTATTCGTGAAGTGCTCCAACGTCTAAAAGAGGCGGGGCTCAACAGTCTTCCGGGTGGCGGCGCAGAGATCCTTGTTGATCGTGTCCGGCAGATGGTGAGTCCCCTCAAGACCAAAGTAGCTGAATATTTTGAAGTACACCGCACGGCCCATGAGTTGGGCTTAAAGAGCACCTCGACGATGGTTTATGGACTAGGTGAGACGATCGAAGAGCGCATGCAGCATTTTGATGCTTATCGTACGCTTCAGGATAAGACGGGCGGTTTCCGCGCGTTCATCCCTTGGAGCTTTGAATCCGAATCGACGGAAATGGCGATGCCTCGCCAGACGGGAAGTGAATATCTCCGTATGCTGGCCCTTTCGCGCATCATGCTCGACAATATTCAGCACCTTCAGACCGGATGGGTCACCGAAGGGCCCAAGCTTTCTCAGATTGCTCTAGATTTTGGCGCGGACGATTTTGGCGGAATTTTGATGGAAGAAAATGTTGTCAGTGCCACTAAAAGCGACAAGCTTTATGCCGGCGTCACCAAAGAAGAGGCAATACGTCTAATCACAGAAATGGGACGTGTGGCGGCCCAACGCAATACCAATTATGAAATTGTAAAACTGCATTCCAAAGAACCTCAGCTGGCTGTCGCCTGATTGATCCTGTGAAAAAGTCCGCTAATCCCAAAGTTCCATTCATTGATTTATCCAGTCAACAAAAGTCTGTTCAGGGTGAAATTGACCGCTCCTTAAGGCGTATTTTCTCAAACCAACGATTTATTTTGGGTGAATATGGATCTCTTTTGGAACAGAAAGTTGCCCAAAAAATAAAAGCCCGCCACGCGATCGGTGTGGCGAATGGCTCGGATGCGCTGTATTTGGCGCTTTTGGCGCTGGGCGTGGGAAATGGGGATGAAGTGATCACCACTCCGTTTACGTTTTTTGCCACTGCCGGAGCTATATCGCGCACGGGAGCGGTACCGGTGTTTGTCGATATTGACCCAGCGACGTTTAATCTGGATCCCGCGTTGATTGCTGCGCGGATTTCTAAGAAAACAAAAGCAATTTTACCTGTGCATCTATTTGGCTTACCTTGCGACATGGAAGGAATTTTAAAAATAGCCAAGCAGTTTTCTTTGCCAGTCGTGGAAGACGCGGCTCAATCCTTTGGCGCAACTTTTCGTGGAAGCCAGACCGGCTCTATTGGTGATATCGGCTGTTTTTCTTTTTATCCCACCAAAAATCTTGGCGGGGCTGGTGATGGCGGTATTATGACCACATCCTCTCCGGAGCTGGCCGAAAAACTAAAACTTTTACGTAATCATGGATCTCGTGTGAAGTATAAGCACGAAATTGTGGGGATCAATAGCCGTCTGGATGAGATTCAAGCGGTGGTGATTCTAGCGAAGCTTAAGCGGATTGACCGCTGGAATTCCGCGCGGTGTAAGCATGCCAAGTACTACGAGAAAGCCTTGGGTGATTTACCGCTCCAACTGCCGGCGAATGCCCCAGGTTTAAAATCAACCTATCATTTATATTCCATCCTCTCAGACCGGCGTGACCAATTGCAGCAGCATCTGGAAGTGCGCGGAATTGGCTGTGGAGTTTACTACCCGCTTCCACTGCATCTGCAGCCTTGCTATCAGTGGCTGGGCTATCGACGCGGTGACTTGCCTGTCAGCGAATCGACGGCTGAAAAAATTATTTCCTTGCCGATGTATGCTGAGATGACCACGCGGCATCTTAATACCGTAGTGAACGCTGTCCGAGATTTTTTTAAGCAATGATTTATGTTTTTTTGCCCGCCTACAATGAAGAAGAGGCTCTTCCGAAGCTAGTCCAAAAATTTGATGACGAATTTAAGCGATTGGCAGAAACTTACCGTATCGTTGTGGTGGATGACGGTAGCCGTGATAAGACACCTTTGGTCGCGCAGGAGCTGGCTAGCCGGTATCCCATCGAACTTCTTAAGCATGAGGTCAATCAGGGGCTTGGGCAGACGGTCATCGACGGTTTTAGGCACACCGCCAAACTGTCAAATGCCGATGATTTGATTGTCTCGATGGACTGTGATGATACCCATGACCCCAAATACATGGAAGCGGCTTTTAAAAAAATACGCGAAGGTTATGACCTTGTGATTTTATCGCGCTATCAAAAAGGGGGCGGCGAAGAAGGGCTTTCTCCGTTTCGTGCTTTCACCAGCCGCGCGGCAGGTTTTGTGCTCAAGCTTTTTTTCCCCATTCGCGGTGTGCGGGAGTATAGCTGCGGCTACCGGGTGTACCGTGCCTCGGCGCTCAAACAAGTCATTAGCGAGTTTGGTGATAAATTTATTGAATTTCCGCATCTAGGTTTTGTGGCGGTTCCCGAGCTTTTGCTCAAATTCAGGATGCTGGGCCTGCGAATTTCCGAGGTACCTTTCCGATTGAGATATGACCAGAAGCGGGGCGCAAGCAAGATGAATGTTTCTCGTACGATTTCCGGGTACATGGCTCTGGTTTTTCGCTTCTGGGGCAGACGTCGTCCCTTGCGTAAAGCATGACGACATTCGTCCGCAAGTTTTTTCTTCCGGCACTCCTTCTTGTATTTTTTAGCTTGGGTCTGTATCTTGCCAAAAACACTTCCGCAACCATCGATGAAGCAATTTTTCATATAACGGATGGATACACCACTTTAAAAACGCATGACTATCGCTTAAATCCAGTAAGCCCTGCTTTTGCGCGTCAGTGGGTGGCGATGCCTCTTTTATTTTTGGATTTAAAACTCGATTTGACTGGGCGCGCTTGGAAGGAGGCGGATAGTTCTGAGTTTGGTGAAAAGTTTATTTATCTGGATAATCGGGATCAAGCGCTTTTGATTCTTTTTCTATCGCGGCTGATGAATCTTGTACTGGGCGCCGCTTTGGTGGCGGTGGTTTTTTGGTGGGCTTTTCAGTTGTATGGTTTTTTTGCCGCCGTCATTGCTTCTGCTTTGACGGCTTTCACGCCGTCCATTCTAGCTCACTCGGCGATCGCCGCGACGGATTTGCCAGTGGCGTTTTGGTCGGTGCTATTTCTTTTTTGTCTCTGGCAATGGGCGCGCGGCGCGGGGAGCCGCTGGTTTCTTTTTTTGATTCTGTCGCTTGGGCTGGCTCAGAGCTCCAAGTTTACGGCTCTTTTTTTCTACCCGGTCCTAGGAATCATTCTCTGGAGGGAGAAAGGGTTTAAAAAAGCCGTCTGGTATTTTATGTGGATCTTCATGGGTTCGATGCTGGTAGTCTGGGCGACCTACTTTTTTGAGTGGAAGCCGCTCTTACAAAATGTGCCTCGAGTCGATGAAAAACTCCAAATGATTCGTGCGATTTCAGCTAGATTGTTTCCCGATAATACCGCTATTTCTGACTGGCTAAAAAACGCCGCTTTGAATTTACCGATACCCCTGCCTTCGTATCTTCTGGGAATTGCCGGAGTGGTGCGCGGGTACCCGGACGGATACATGCACTATTTTAACGGTCAGTGGACAAAGGATGTTTATTGGTTTTATTACGTTGTCATTTTTTTGGTCAAAATGACCCCCGCTTTTCTTCTTTTGCTGCTGCTGCGCACGGCCGTTTCGATAAAGGAGAGGCTGGATAGAAAAATATATTTTTATACGCTATTGCCGACAGCGGTATTTTTTTTAATGACACTCAAAGATCCGACGGCGGTGGGAATGCGGTATATTCTGGTTACTGTCCCGCTTTT
>CAMDWQ010000035.1 GCA_945877765.1 Candidatus Omnitrophota bacterium
GCATTCTTTCTCATGGGGCGTATTCTCCTCTGGTTTTGGGTGCTTTCCGGCACCCTGGGTTTTTTCTTCTACCAGAAGAATACGCTTCTTTTTATTTCAATGCCAAGAAATTCCTAGATTCCCAGCCCACAACATTCGAGTATATCTCCAGATCATACATTGAAAATCTTATCTTTAGATTAGCTCATAAACAACCCCACCCGATGGGAGTTGAACTTAGAGGTGAGTCCTTAGAAAAGCTTGTTACCCGAGTCCAAGAGGTACTGATAAACTTCAAAAATAAGGTGGAGAATGCTTCTCAGATCGAGAAGTGTCTTGCCTTCAAAAAGATAATTCAAAAAATTCAATTCTCTAAGAACTCATTGGAAGTTATTATAGCTATTGGAGATACAACAAACGATGAGATTTTGAAGCTGTCGGGTTTGGGGTCAGGCAAGGCGGCGGCGAGAATTCGCGGGGAACACCCGAACCCCTGCGCCCCCGTCTGCACCTCTAAGTTCGAAAAACAATTAAGTGCGCCCGGCGGGAGTTGAACCTGCAACCTCTTCCTTCGGAGGGAAGCGCTCTATCCAATTGAGCTACGGGCGCGTAAGATTTTAAGTCTAGGCTGTGGTGAGCCTGTCGAATCCGTGAGCACGAAGATTTTGAAATCTCATTGTATCATAGCCCCTAACCTATCTTAGTTGGTCCCAGAAATTCATTTCGTATATTTCCAAGAGTCAGATAAAAGAGGGCCGCAATGTTTATCACGATAACGCTTATCTGATACACGCGTACGCCTGTAAGAGATAAATCTATTGGCGGCTGCATGCGGAATAGTCCCCATAAAAATCCAAAAAGAATCACCAAGCTTATCGCCACGGACGCGTACCACGACCATCGCTTAAAATTCCATAAAGACTTCGTTAGAGAAAAGAAGAAAAAGCCAGCAGCGAGGAATGGCAAACAGACAAAAAAGTATACGATGGAGAGTATTGACCCTATAGCGATCCAAAACAAATAAGCCGCAAATAAAATATAAATTAATCCGATAAAAACAAGACCCGCTCTTGGACCGCCATCATTCCGTTGCCCTTGCCTGTTTTGCGGCCATGCGAAACATGACAAACCAATTATCATGACGAGCACGCCGACAATGTCCACCTTCCGATCAAAAAAATTTGGTGAGCGGTAAATAAAGCGTCCGAATATCATGAAAATAATGCCAAGGACAATTAAAAATAAACCCTTCGAGTTTTTTTTGATTTTTCCTCCATCCACCAATATTATTCAAACCGTAAAATTAACGGAATGATCTAGACCAATTTCATCAAATCTAATCAAACGATGGTCTCATTCTATCATAGCCCCATAAACAAAAACCCAGGATTTCTCCTGGGTAAAGTTTTAAAGAAATTTAAAAACAGTCAGCGTTAGTGATGTATCCTGCCACCACTGTTGAGCATTTCCAAAAAAAGATCGAAAAATTCCATGAGAGCCCATTCGTTAATGTCGGTTCCGTCCGGGACTCTTTTTGAAAAGTTATGAATAACGAGCCCTACGGTATCTTTTGTCTTGGGGTCTATTCTTTGGACTACCCCCGGCAGCATGTCAATATTTTCAGTTTTTTTAGATGCGCTTTTACGAAACACGTAAAGAACGTCATTGTCTTTATCCCAATCAATATTCATCGTATTAGCGGGGCTCATATTTTCTTACCTCCTCCATCGGCATGTCCTTCACCGGATAAACGCTGACCACTTCTGCCGTTTTTTTATCTTTAATCCTGATAATGACTCTCAAAAAATTGCCGTATGGTTCAAAGTGGGGGCATTTATATTGTACAAAACATTCATTCTTCGGATCAGTAAACCACTGGAAGACCTCATCTTTTTCGAGACACTCTTTCAATGCTTTCTCAACTAAAGAGATTTTCCCGACCATATCATCGAAATGCCGATGTAGGACATGACCATACCATGTATCCTTATCTAAGTTTACATGAAGATTGGCCTTTTGCCAATGAACGGTTATTAGCACTTTCTTATCTGAATTTTTGCCCATTTGCCCTTATATTCCTCTAGTCTTTTGTGAACCACCCTGCCCTAATCGAGATTGTGCTAATTTTGTGCTAGAAGAGGGTCAGATTGGGTCAATTTCAATCAAATACCATCAAGTGACTGAAACCAATAATCCCAATTGAATCAATACCTTACAAATTGAATACAAACCAGTCAAAACCGCCCATTAGACTTCGGAGGGAAGTGCTCTATCCAATTGAGCTACGGGCGCGAACATTCAAAATCGTATTGTATCATAGCTCAATAAACAAAAAACCCAGGATTTCCCCCAGACTAATCACAGGTAGTGGGGTCAGCTCAAGGTGTCCCCTCAGAGACGGGGGCGTTCTTAAAATTGAAGTAAAGACCTGCTCTTCTCCCTTTTTTATTACTATTCGCTGTTACCACGTTTATTACCACGTTTAGAGGCTGGATTACCACGTTTCTCCCAAAGGGCGCTACGGCCGGTGCCTTTGCTCACGATGCGACCTTCCTTGCGCAGGCGGTTTAAGACAACTCGGATCATATCCCGGCTCACCGAATGGCATAACCGCTCAATATCTGAAATGCTAAAAGTTGTCGGAAGATTGTTGATTGTTTCTTCCACGATCGCTGTTTTTGCCCCGCGAGTCTTCGTGATCGTGCTGACACGGCGTTCAAACTCCTGGTAAGCTCCGATCAAGATGCCAAGAGAATATTCCCACCATGGCTTAAGGCTGTGTTTGCCCTCTTGCCAATCCTTGGATGACTTCTGAAGCGCCTCATAATACGTTTCCTTTGATTCCTCGATGAGGCGTTCAATGCTGATGTACCTACCCACCGTATAGTCCGCTTGGTGAAGCATTAAAACCGTGAGTAACCTTGAGACGCGGCCATTGCCGTCACTAAAAGGATGGATGGATAGAAAATCAAAAATAAACGCCGGAATAAGAATAAGCGGGCTGACCTGTCGTTTGTGCATAAGACGGTTATACCTGACGCATAATTCTTTCATATAGCCGGGCGTCTGGCTGGCCGAGACAGGCACAAACCTTGTGATCCAGCGTCCATCAGGAAGACGCTCCTCAATGGCGTTATCCCGCCTTTTCCACTGTCCGGCCGGAATGTCCGTGCGTGAGTAAATCTGCCGGTGCATGTCTAAAATCGTCTTTTCGTCAATCTGGAATGACTCGGGCCTCGTGTGAATCTTAGACAACGCCTCGCGATAGCCAAGGATTTCCGCTTCCGAGCGGTCTTTCGGCTTGGTCGGATGAGCCATTAGTTCCTTGAAACGCTTTGAAGGCACGGTGATACCTTCGATCCTGTTTGATGACTCCGTGCTTTCTATGATAGCTGTCTGTCTAAGCGTTGCCAAAAATTGAGGCGTCTGATGCTGAAATAAATCCTGCCGGCCTTTATACTCACCGAGCTTTTGAAGCAATCCTCCCATCTCAATGGGAATTGCCTGCCGGTTTAAAAAATCAATGTCCAGTGACTTCATCGGGGACCTCTTTTATAAAACCTACGAGTATCTTCAATATATCGCGCCATTTTGTTCCTTACTGTGTGACGGGTCAATCTCTTAAAATTTGTCCGCAGAAACCACCGAATATCCGGCCGCCTGCCAGGTTTGGATGCCCTCTGTCATTGCCAGAGCCTTGGTGAAGCCGAGCCGCTTCAGTTGCAAAAGCAGCACAGCGCTGGCCTGGCAATCGTCGTTGCAGTAGGTCACGAGCAACGCATCTTTAGGATATTTGGCCATCGATACCGCCAGATCTTTATCGCGGTCGGGGAGCGATTTGACTAGACCAAACCTAAAATGTTCTTCCTGCTGGTAATAGTCGGCTGTCAGCGGAAGCGCGGCTCCAGAAATATGCAGGGAGTCGTAACTTTGCTTCCCGCGCGCATCCAATAGAATCAATTTTTGGCCTCTCTCCTGGGCTTTTCGAACTTCCTTCATCGAGATCATCTCTTCGGGGAAAAGGCCGTTTTTTCCGGTCTTGGACGCGTAAATAGGAAGTGGGGCGCTTTTGTTTTGCTCGGCACTCTGCCCCGCATCGGCGGCCAAACCGTAGGGAGTCAAAAAAAGAAGGGCGGCAAACGTAAATAGACTATTTTTTTGAAATCGTTTCAAATATTAAGCCCTTTGAGTTTATTTTTTAAAATATTTTCAATCGACTCCAGGTTGTTGCCCGGCTCCTTGATCAATTGTCCGATAATCTCCTGTGTGGCGCCTGCCAATAATTTTGACGTGATATAGTTGGTGTCCGGAATAATTCGGATGTGAGGCAAAAGGCCTTGTGCGGTGATGGGGATCACCATCTCACCGCGGTTGTTGCAAAGGAGCTGGAATTGGCTAAATCCACGGACAGCGGCTTGTGAAATCTCCTGATTGAGGATCACATTTGCCTGAGCGTTTAGATTTTTATCCAGGCCTATACTTCCCGCACCGTCAATGAGCACAAAATCAGTATCCACCCGCAGTGAGTTAAAATTGAAAATACCGTTAACAATGTCGGCATTTAAATCCACCGGTTTTAATAGAGTGCTTTTATCCCGGAGGCGCAAGGCATAGGCTTGGGGGAAATTGGCTTGCAGCGCCTCGCCTGCACCGGGAATCACCGAAATCTTGTCGATGATTTCTTTTAAAATGTTGTAATTGAGAAGCACGCCATCTTGAATCATTATCCGAGCGCGGCCATTGATTGTTTTTGAGATACTATCCCACCCAAGACCTTTTCCGCTGCCCTCGATCAATAGATTTAAGTGTCCGCTCAGCTGTGGTGCCTGAGGATTGATATTTTTGACCAGCTGTCCTAGAGGTAAATCCTTGACCGAGCCCTTCACATTAAATATAGGCTCAATTTTTTCTCTAGAAATATTTCCTGAAAAATCAAATACCCCGCCAGCCGCATTTGCCGTTACGTGATCAATCGTTATCTGCCGGCCTTTAGCAGTGACTAAGGCGTCTATCTTTTCAATGGGAGAATTGAGAGCAGCTAGGCCAATTTTGCCATTTTTCATCCCAATCTTGATGTCGGCCTGATCCATCATTTTAGGGTCAAGACTGATTTTTTGGGACTCAACGTCCAAATTCCCCTGAAGACCACCTTTAATCCCCGCAGATTTCACTTCGGGGAAGATTTCTGTGATCTGCTGGAGATCGAAACTCGCTAGATCAGTGGTCATCGATAGGTTGGTGACCGCTGCCTCTGTGTTGGAATTTGAAGGCAAGGACATCCCGCCGGATACTTTGATGTTTTGTTTCTGGCTAAAAAGTGCGGCGGTGGCATCAAAAGTAAAGGGGGTGGTTAAAGAAAAATTTTTGACGTTCACGTCCAGATCCTTAATCTCAATTGTTTTGGGAGCGGCTGCTGCTAGATCATGAAATAGGATACGGCCGCCGCGAATCGAGACGGCTTCAATCACTAGAGGAAAGTTGACTGGGGCCGCTCCTTGACTGGATTCCCCCGATGGGTTAGAAGGTGCATTTTTTTGGGCAAGGTCAATTCCAGCAACCCGAATCGCTCCGTCACGCTCACGAACAATATCGATAAAGGGTTTGCTTAAAATAATGGAGGTTATCTGAATATTTTTTTGAAGTAGGGGTAAAAGCTTGATGCGTAGAGAAGCGCTTTCCAGCGCTAAGCCGGGCGTCGATGATTCTCCGCCACTGGAAAGAACTTCCAGTTTTGAAAGTTCAATCGCCGCGCCATTTGTCCACTGTAGACTCACGTGCCCTAGAGTCACCGGTTTCCCAAGAGCTTTTGACAAACTTTCCGTGAAAAATCCTTTGTAACGATTCGCGTCAAATGTAATAAAAAAAACCGCGGCTGCCGCGATCAGAAGTAAAAGAACCGAAACAAAGAAGATGAGAAACTTTTTCATGGGAAGGGCTCCTAAAAGAATAGAGCCAGGCCCCGTTAAAGGAGCCTGGCTCTAAAATTTAAATCAATTACTTAACTTCGATAACCGCTGTCGGCTTCTCGTTGACTACCGCGACAAAGGAGCTGGAGGCCATACCGCA
>CAMDWQ010000036.1 GCA_945877765.1 Candidatus Omnitrophota bacterium
GTAAGCCGCACCAAAAAATCTTTCAAAAAAATCCTTCCCCGAGGGTCCGTCTCGGCAACTCATTGAGCAGAGAACTTAAGATAATACGAATTCCATCATCCACTAGATGTATAGTTTTGGGAGTATACCATCGAGAATGTAGAAAGTCAAATTGGTTAATCGATACAAAAAACAGATTGGTATTGTAGTCCTACTGTGGCTTTGTTTTGACGTTCCGGCGGGAGCCGCGTATAGAAGGTTCTTCAACTTTCTCAATCTTTCCATCAAAGTTGTCATCGCGCTCCTTTCGCAGAAAATGGCCATGATCCTCAAAAATGCGCAGGTCAGGCTTGCCATCACCGTTACGGTCATACTCGCGCTTGTTAATCACCCCGCCTTCGCGGTAAATCCACCGATCTATCTTTCCTTTTTTATTCTTGCGAGTTTCAACGGCCGTAGTTGGTTCGCCCCAAACAATTCCAGCAAGTGGCGCCGTCAAAACAACTGACAAGGACGCCGATGCCAGTAACCGAATCCATGCTTTATTTAACAATAGCTACCTCCCTATAAAAGAAATGAATCGCTGATAAAAGATAAATTCCTGCTGTTTCACTTCGCAAAACAAGAGGACCTAGACTGACCGATTTGGCTTGAGCCTCAAGAACCCGCTGGACCTCGTTGGGACTAAAATCTCCCTCCGGTCCCACCAGCGCTAGGATGCGCCGAGGCGGCGTTTGAGGAAGCGCTTGCGCCAAAGGCAAAGAAACGCCCTCTAGCGTTGAAATCAAAGCCAAATCATAATTTTTTATTTCTGGAATAAAATTTTTAAAAAGCCTCGGGGCCGAAATTTCAGGGGCAAACGGAAGCCCGCACTGCTTACAACTCTCCTGGATAATTTTCTGCCAACGCTCGAGCTTTGTTTCCCAACGGTCCGCCGATAATTTTACAATGCTGCGCTCCGTGACGAGCGGAATAATCGCGTGCGCGCCCAACTCGCACGCTTTCTGCACCAGCATTTCCATCCGCTCAGGACGAAAAACCGCCACACCTAAAGTGATTTGAACCGGTGAAGAAAAAAAAGACTCTTTATTTTCCGTGATTTGCACGGAAAGCTGGCCTTTTGAAATTTCTCCTGCGATCCCTAAATAACGATGGCCTTTTCCGTCAAAAAGTTCCAGCGCATCCCCTTTTTTGATTCGAAAAACAGAAACCGCATGCCGTGTTTCTTCCGCATCCAGCATGGCTAGATCCTCCGAACTTTTGATGGTGTTGATATAAAATCGATGCATTAGCTGACTGGGACGGGCTTTGCTTCGTGGGAAAAGACTGCTTTGGAAAATAAATCATCCATGCTTTTGGCAGAAGATTTGCTTTTGACTGCTTGATTCATCCAGGTCATATAGTCATCCATGGTATGCCTAAAAATATATCCTTTTTCCTGAAAAGCCTCCATCGATCCTAAGATAAAATATATCTTTCTCTGGCGGGTGATTGTCGCCCACTCCCGCGCGCTTAGTTTTTCCGTTGATGCTTCGAGCGACCCAGCCAACAAGGAACCGATTAATAAAAAGACGATAATTTTCTTCATCTAGTCAGCGTCATTTTCTACACCATCTCCATTGAAAGACGTTGAATCAAGGCTTCTCGCTCAGATTGAATTTCCGGCGGAAGAGTTGCACCAATTTTTTCAAAAAAAGTTGCCTCATCTTTGATCTCGTCAATCCAGTCTTCCTTGCTGATACTCAATAGGCTGGCTATTTTTTCTGGAGAAAGATCGATGCCTTTAAGGTTTAAGTCCTCCGCCTTTGGAAGAAATCCTATGACGCTGTCGATAGCCCCAACATTTCCCTCTGCTCGACTTAAGATCCATTGAAGCACTCTTAAGTTTTCTCCGAAGCCAGGCCACAGAATATTGCCCTTGTCATCCTTACGAAACCAATTCACGCAAAAAATTTTGGGGGGATTTTTGAGACGACGGCCCATTTCAAGCCAGTGGCTAAAATAGTCTCCCATGTCGTAGCCGCAAAAAGGTAGCATCGCCATCGGGTCACGACGCACCACACCCACTTCGCCTGTTGCGGCGGAGGTAGTTTCTGAGGCCACGGTCGCTCCGACATAAACACCGTGCTGCCAATTTCTGGATTGATAAACCAAAGGCGTCACACGCGCTCGGCGGCCCCCAAAAATAATCGCGCTTATCGGCACTCCTTTGGGGTTTTCCCATTCCAGGGATATGGAGGGGCATTGCCCGGCAGGTGCGGTAAAACGGCTGTTAGAATGAGCGCCCTTTTCAGTGGAGGACGGGGTCCACGGTTGGCCGCGCCAATTAACACCTTTGGTCGGAGGCTCACCGTCCATTCCTTCCCACCAGACACCGCCATCCTCAGTTTTTAGTACATTGGTAAAAATAGTATTTTTGCGGACTGCCGCCAGCGCGTTGGGATTTGTCTTTGAATTCGTGCCCGGCGCCACGCCAAAAAATCCCGCCTCGGGATTGACCGCCCAAAGACGGCCATCTTCACCGATTCTCATCCAGGCGATATCATCCCCCACCGTCCAAACCCTATACCCTTTCATGGAGGCCGGAGGAACTAGCATCGCTAGATTCGTCTTACCGCACTGACTGGGGAAAGCGGCCGCGACATATTCAATTTTTCCCGAAGGATCTTGAATTCCTGCGATCATCATGTGTTCTGCCAGCCAGCCCTCTTGGTTGCCAAGCCACGACGCAATTCGCAGCGCCAAACACTTCTTTCCCAAAAGCACATTGCCGCCATAATTAGAGCCCACGCTCCAAATGGTGTTGTCCTCGGGGAAGTGGCAAATAAAACGGTGGTGGTCATCCAAATCGGCTTTGCCGTGCAGACCCTTGGTAAATTTTCCTTCGGCGCCAAGCTCTTGGAGAGCGATGGTTCCCATGCGTGTCATGATGCGCATATTCAAAACCACGTAAATGCTATCGGTGATTTCAACACCAATTTTGTTAAACCTTGATCCTGGAATGCCCATGATATAAGGCACCACATAGAGGGTGCGGCCCTTCATGGAATTTTTAAAAATTTCGGAAAGCTTGCGGTAGGCTTCTTGCGGATCCATCCAGTTATTGGTATTACCGGCGGCCTTTTTTGACCGCGTGCAGATAAATGTAGACTGCTCCACGCGAGCCACATCATTTTCAGTGCTACGCGCATACAGACATCCCGGCCACTTCACCGGATCCAGCAGTTCCACCTCTCCCAACCCAATCGCCTGACGCGTTAACTCGTCTCTTTCTCGCTCTGTACCATCACACCAAACAACCCTGTCCGGCTGGCAAAGCTCTGCGGCCTCCCGGACCCACGCCTCTAAATTTTTATTTTTGGTAGGGGTTTCATTCAGCATACGAGTATTTTATCACGTTCATATTGCAGCGGGTAGGGTTTAGAAACAAAAAGAATAGTCCGGTTTCCCGAACTATTCAAATTTGGTGGAGGCTCCCATACCCTTTCGAACCTCCTAATAATAATCGTAATTCTACCACATAGTCTTTTAGACAAGACACATCTAAAACCTTAAAAATATAGAACCGTACCCCCGGACCTCAGACTACATGTGTCCAGCGCACACAGAATATTTTTTAATACAAATTCAAATTCCCGGAATTCTAAAATGTCCAGATCCCTGAAATTTTCAAATAGCCAAACGAATCAAAAGCCGTGAGCCAAAATTTTTTCTTAAGCCAAACTCCAGAAAGCCCAAACCACAAACTCCCCGTATATTGAGACTTACAAATACAAATCAGACAAACTTGCTGCCCCGCTCACCTCGCCGTAGGCGTCGAGGTTCGCTCCACCGTTCGCTAGGCCGCTCACTCTATTCCCCGGCTGGGTCGCCGGGCCGCCCTTAGGTCAGGGCGGATTTAGGATACAGGGGGATTGGGGGTACGGATGGGGGCGCTATTTTTTATAGATGAGAAGTCTAGTTGCTTAAAGATTATTGAGTCACTAACGTGACCTATAACGCGGGGCCCCCTTACCCCCAATCTTTTTGTCGACGAGAGGGGGTACGCTGTTGACCTAAAACTCGCCTTGGAGAGAAG
>CAMDWQ010000037.1 GCA_945877765.1 Candidatus Omnitrophota bacterium
CGTCAAGCAGGCTTCCGCAAATTTGACCGAAGGCTCCGCTTCGAATGGTTCCGCAAGGCCGATCCATTGCCAAAATTTTTGACGCTCATCCTCATCGCCGGCTTCCCACTTCCACCAGGCCCACAGGGGCGATGTGTCGTGTGTGGACAACACGGCGATTGCGCTCGAGCGGTATTCGCTGGGCTTCTTGTATTCTCGGGTAGTTTCCCAGTGGCGCATCCACCGCTGGACGTCCATCCCGGGAATCCCATAATCCTCCAACACGCGATCAGAACACTTCGGGACAGCCCCCAAATCTTCAGCGCAAGGCTGCATGGTTGTGTTTTGGATCATTGCTTCCACAATACGCCGGCCATGGTCTTCCCAAATTTTTTCATCCGGCGGGTCAAACGCTCCAGTTTGACGCCGCTCTTCGTAAGGCAGGCCAAAACGAAAAGTCCACACACGAAACACGCCAACAAAATGATCGATGCGAAATAAATCATAAAAATTTTCGGCATACCGCAATTTGCTCACTAGGTAATCGTAACCGCTCTCCTGAATTTCTTTCCAGTGGTAAGGCGGCATTCCCCACTCCTGGCCATCGGCAAAAAATTGGTCTGGCGGCGCGCCGGCCGAAAGCTCCAGCTTGAAATACTTAGGGCTCCTCCATACGTCCGCGCTGTCGCGTGACACCAAAAAGGGAATATCGCCCATGATCCACACGCCTTTTTTCTTGGCATACTCCTTGGCTTTGCGAAATTGCAAATAAAGCTGCCACTGAACCCACCGGTAAAATTCCAAACCAAACGCTTCGGTCTTGGCCAGACGCCCCAGGACATCGGCGTCTCGGTCGCGGTATTCAGGCGGCCAATCCATCCAGCCGGACGCTCCAAAACGATCCTTCAAAACCTTGAATTGGCAATAAGGCTCAAGCCATTTTTCTTGCGCTCTGCAATAGCGGCGAAAATCGCTCTCACCCGAGGCTTTTCTTTTTTCAAAAATTTGTTTTAAGACATCCAACTTGGCTTTTTTAACCGTCTTGTCGTAAAAATCCCCCCGCAGAGGAAACGCCTCTCTTAGTCTCTGGATTTCATTTTTGAAATCGCCGATCGGCACGTGAGCGATGTTTTCTAAGCTTGCGTGCACAGGATCCAACGCAAAGGAACTTTCCGAATCGTACGGACGCAAATTGAATCCCGCGTCATTGACCGGTAAAAGTTGAATGATGCTCAGGCCCGTCTTCTTGCACCAATCCACCAGGAGATTTAAATCGGAGAATTCGCCTACGCCGATACTTTTTTGAGAATAAAGTGAAAAGAGAGGTGTCAAAACACCGGCAGATCGGCGTAGTCTTCTTTTCATGCTTGGACCACTCCCCGTGGGACGGCATCCGCAAACAAGCTGTTGGAGGACCAAAAAGCTAACCAATCTTGAAGCGGCAGATCCTCGTCCGTCAATGCCGATAAATGTTCGCAAGCTTGGCCAAGCGTTTTGCCGCTAAAAAAGCTTTTTAGAAATTCATATTCAAAACCGCTGATGGGGCGGCAAAAAACCTCAAATTCTCGCCGATAAACAAGTGCGCATTGAGGGCGGCCCTCTAAAGTGACGTTGATTTTTGAAATAGGTGTCTTTCGGGCAGTCCATAGGTCAACAATCGGCCACGGAGAGGAGATGATTTTGACAAAAGGCTGAAACTCAATCCGCAGATTATTCCAGCCGTCTTCGTCAAGACCCGCCAATGCCAAAACGTCAAATTTACTTTTGGCAAAAGAGTGGAATGATTCAGCGATCAGACGTTCAAGGCGCGCCAAATCCGGCAAAAAAGGCAGGTTGTCTTTCCAGGTGCTTTGCTCTAAAAAAGTAGGCAGTTCTTTGGAAGCGTCGCTTAAATTATAACTGTGGGACGGATAAGCCTGGGCATAACTTTCCGCCAACCGTGTAAAAGCATCCTCCCCCATCACATGTTTGACCGCTTCATAGGTTTCTGCTAGAGACTCTCGGATGCGCGCCACATAACCGCCGGCATATACCGACATCCGCTCTCGGCCGCTGACACTTCCTTGCGGATTTAAAAAATCTCCCTCATCTGCTGGGGTGCTTCCCGGACGAACCAAATTCTTCATCCGTCTCTGATGAGACACTATTTTTTTCCATTCCTCGTGAGAAATTTCTCCCGTGTACTTTTTAGGTGAAAAAGAGACTGCTTTTTTAAGCGGGCGGAAAATATTAAATTTTTGATAAATCTGCTTCGCTTTTTCGGCTTCACATAAAAGCCCTGAAAATTCAGGAATGTCCGCATCCCATTCGATGAGAGTGGACACAGGGCCGTAAAGCGCGAGTGCTTTTTCATACAGCTGCCACACCGGATGAACCACTTGGGCACTGTGCGTATCAAATAAAAATTCACCCTTGTCGGTGTGCCCTCCCAGGTGAAACTGACCTACCAGTTGGGCGGGTACGCTTTGAATGTATTCTTCCGCGTCAAAGTGATGATTTTTGGAATTCACGTAGATATTATTTAAATCTAAAAGGATGCCGCAGCCTGCCCGGCGCGCCGTCTCGGTCAAAAACTGCCATTCTGGCATTGTGGAGTGTCGATAGGTCACATAAGTTGACACGTTTTCGATTAAAATTTTTCTTCCAAGAAAATCCTGAACTTTTTGAATGCGGCGCGCGGTAAAATCCACCGCTTCCTCGGTAAAAGGCAAAGGCAAAAGATCATGCAAACTCTCGCCTTCCACACCGCTCCAGCATAAATGATCCGATACGATACAGGGATCCACGCGATCCACCAGCGTTTTGAGCCGCTTGAGATAATTTTCATCCAGGGGGTCAGCCGAGCCGATCGAGAGCGCGACACCGTGAAGCGCCACCGGGTAATCCTTGCAAATCTGAGTCAAGATTTCAAGGGGACGCCCGCCGGAATCCATAAAATTTTCTGTCACCGCCTCAAACCAGTCGACTTTTGGTTTTTTGGCGAGAATGTAGGCGTAATGTTCAGCGCGAAGACCTACGCCGCAGCCCAGAATGGGCCAATAATTGTCAGTTTTCATGGTTGTCATCGATAAAAAAAGCGTTGCCGGGCCACTCGAGCACCGGCAACGTTTCTTGGTTTACCTAAGCTAGAAACAATCGTTATTCTGCGCTAGGGGTTAGTGAGCCGCCCTTGACCTTGGTGCAAGTATCCGCGGAGTCAACATTGATAAAACCCTGGCCTTTGCACGCATTTTTTCCCGCGCAAGAATAGCCTTTGCCGCCGCAGTCGCCGGTACCTTTACAAGCATTGATACCATAGCAGGCCACGCCCGTGCCCATTTCTGCGCTAGCCACCGTCGTCACCGACATGCCGCCAACTGCCAG
>CAMDWQ010000038.1 GCA_945877765.1 Candidatus Omnitrophota bacterium
ACCCTCCGGTGCCAGCCGGCTTTTCGGCTGGCTGTCTCTGGCAGAAAAAAATGAATTGCGCCCTCTCGACCCAGGAGCAGAGGTCCCTGGCCAAAAGAATGAGGACGCCTCTTTTGGCGGCCTCATTCTGACGCCAGCTGAGAATAAAATCTTCAATCCTCGCAGTGACGTGCGGGGGAGAGGGGGTACGAACAGTCGAGCCCGTCAAAATAAAAGGTCTTCCTCCAAGGCGAGTTTTACACTACAGCGTACCCCCTCTCGTCGACAAAAAGATTGGGGGTAAGGGGGCCCCGCGTTATAGGTCACGATAGTGACTCAATAATTTCTTAGCTACGGACTTCTCATCCATATAAAAAATATGCGCCCCATCCGTACCCCCAATCCCCCTGTATCCTAAATCCGCCCTGACCTAAGGGCGGGACCGCGACCTAGCGGTCAAACAAAGTGAGCGACCCAGCGAACGGTGGAGCGGAGACGGAGCCCCAGCGGAGTCGGAGCGGGGCATCTATAAGTTTCATAGAAGGTCCGCGCGGCTTTGGGTTTTGTTTGTAAGTTATTTGTTATGGGGAGATTGTGAAAGCCACGGTTTCAAGAGTTTGATTTGAAAAAAATAAAGTGTTTGAGTTCATCTGGTTTTTGGTTTTGATTGGAGACGTGGCGAAGTTTGAAAAAAGTTTGGGGCTCTGGACATTTGAAAATTCTATGAATTAAAATTTGATGTAGAAAATATTCTGTGTGCGTGGACATATGCAGTCTGAGGTCTGGGGGTACGGTTGGCTTATAGGTGCCTTTTATCTAAAAGTCTGTGTGGTAAAATTACAGTCAGAGTTGAGAGTTCACTCGAGTAGTTCGAAGCACTAATGATACCTTCACTATTTTGTTTTGCGAACTTAGAAGTACAGTCGGGGGCGCAGGAGTTCGGGTGTTCCCCGCGCATTCTCGCCGAGGTCTCGCCCAAGCCCAACCCAGATGAATTCAAAATCTCATCGCTTGTTGTATCTTCAATAGAAAATTAAAAAATTAGGCTAAAAGATCGGTAAGTTTACAATTTAAAACTTTGGCTATTTTTCCCAAAGTTACAAGCGTTGGCAAATTTACTTGAGAGGTCATTTCTAACCGTTGCCAATAATTTAAAGATAAGTCTGCCTTCTCAGCGGCTTCTTCCTGAGTGAGTTTCAATTTGGCACGATACTTTTTGAGATTTGATGAAAGGCTCTTTTTGATCGTTTTGTGGCTGTATTCCATGGCTTTATTATCGAGAATTAGCCCTAAAATAACACTGACTATTAGTCATGTTTTTTATAGACCATGACTAATAGACATGCTAAAGTATTAGCATGAAAAAGTTCAAGACTTCTCTGGCATTCATGTTGTGCTTGCTAGCGCTGGGGTGCAAAGTGCTTAGCTGGATCTTAAACAAAGTGAGTCTTGAATTAATGAGGTTTGAAAATAGGCTCTCCCGCTACTTGTGGTAATATAGCTTTTCCTCCATCGCCGGATGATCCCACCACTATCTAAGACGGCGAAGTAGTCGGCCCATTCCGACGAAAGATGTACCTGTTTAGGGTGGTTTGCCTCTTTAGCGCAATCTTGAAATATAAGCTTAAGTGGAACCCCATCCAAGGCAATCCGGACCGTCTTGTATTCAACTAGATAACAATCACCGTGGTTTTTGTCATTAAGGGGAAAATAAAATGAAGCGCTGCGCGATTTATAGCCGAGTGTCCACTTCCATGCAGAACGAGGCCGAATATAGCTCCTGTGAGGCTCAAAAGGACCGAATTATATCCTTTATTAAGAGCCAAGAGGACTTGGAGCTCTTCAAAGAGTACTCCGATCCCGCATTTAGCGGCAAAGACATGGAAAGACCTGCTTTAAAAGAATTATTCCGAGATATCACCCAAAGGAAAGTGGATGTGGTATTAACTTATAAAATAGACCGCTTCACGCGGTCGCTCAAAGATTTTTATTCGGTAATTGAATTCTTTGAAAAATATAACGTTTCTTATATCTCGGTGACGGAAAGATTTGATACCTCCTCTCCCTCCGGCAGGCTTCTTAGGAATATCATGCTCACGTTCGCTCAGTTTGAACGAGAGATGACCTCTGAAAGAGTAAAGCATAAGATGGAGCAGATGGCACTAAAAGGAATGTGGTTTGGTGGGAGGCCTGCTTTTGGATATACCAATAAAAATAAAAAAATTGTGCCCGATAAAAAAAGAGCTCCCTTAGTTAGAATGATGTTTGAAGAGTTTGTAGCCACCGGGTCGATCATGGCTGTGATGGCGATTATAAAAGAAAAAAAGATTATGGACGCAAGTGATAAAAAAATCTATTCGGCAAGTTCTCTTTATTGGACACTAAGAAACCCTGTTTACATCGGAAAAATAAGGTGGCACAAACAAATATTTGATGGGGCGCATGAGCCGCTTATCTCTAAAGAGCTTTTTGACGAAGCGCAATCATTGACCAAAACAAAAGTCCGCAAAAAAAGGCTCTACAAAGAATACCTAATGAGCGGTCTTGTTCGGTGTGCGGAATGTAAATCAGCTATGACCAACGTTTTCACAAACAAAGTTAAAAGAAGATATTACTATTACAGATGTTGCAAGGTGGCAAAGGAAGGCAGATTGGCTTGTTCAACCAAAGAAGTCAACGCAGAAAAACTTGAATCGTTTTTGATCGATAACTTATCGCGGATCTCTCAGGATAACCAGTATATTGATAACCTCGTGTTCAAATTAGCCCATAGCTCCCCCCACGTTTTGGGGATCGAACCGACAGAAGAGTCCTTAAAAAAACTCAGTAACCGGGTCCGACAGGTACTGATGGAATTCAAAAATCGAATGGAAAATTCCACCCAGATAGAGAAATCTCTCGCTGTTAAAAAAATAATTCAGAGGGTAAGCTTCTCAAAAGAGTTATTGGAAGTAGTTATATCTATTAAAGATACAACAAGCGATGAGATTTTGAATTCATCTGGGTTGGGCTTGGGCGAGACCTCGGCGAGAATGCGCGGGGAACACCCGAACTCCTGCGCCCCCGACTGTACTTCTAAGTTCGCAAAACAAAATAGTGAGCCGACTGGGGATCGAACCCAGGACAACTGCCTTAAAAGGGCAGTGCTCTACCAGCTGAGCTATCGGCTCAAAACACGGTTTTTTGCAAGTGGGGAGCGAAGCGTTAATATACCAGACTTCTTTAAAGCTGTCTCGAACGATT
>CAMDWQ010000039.1 GCA_945877765.1 Candidatus Omnitrophota bacterium
CGGTGATATGAAAAATTGCCTCATCGATGGTCGCAGAAGTATTTTTAGCCACATACAAACCCGAGCTAAAAAAAAAGAGGAGGAGCGCCGGAAGAAAGAACTTACGAAGACCCGCAGTCATGCTTTGCGCGCGGGGCGGCGCCGGCCCCAGAAGCGAAACACAAGAGCCATATATCCTGAAATTGTGCGGGAAACATTCATCTTGCTGGCTCCCCGCTTCTGATCATAGCGGAGTCTAAAGGGCACTTCCGCAATTCGCATGCCAAGCATTCTAAATTTGATCAAGAGTTCAGGGACGGCAACAAAACCCATATGAGGAAACTCAATAAATTTATCGCCAAAAACCTCAATCACTTGCTTAAGCGCCGACGCCCGGTACACGCGGTAGCCGCAGCTGTATTCACGCACCCCCTGAATCGGGAAAAAAAGTTTGAGCACAAAACCCGCTGCGCGGCTGGTAAACGCGCGAAACGGAGAAAGTCCTTCCTCGCCGCCGCCCTTTTGATAGCGTGACAGGATCACCAAATCATACCCTTCGCGTATTTTTTTAAATGCCGCTTCCATGTATTTGGGGTCATGGGTCTCATCACAGTCCATCGAGACAATCAAATCATCGGCTGATGAAAGTTTGGCGGTGTGCCTAAAGCCGTCGATGACCGTCTGCCCAAGCCCCTGATTGACCTCATGCTTAAGAAGTTCGATGGGATACCGGCTAGCCAGCTCCTGCGCGACCAAAGGCGTTCGATCACGGCTGCCATCATCTACCACGACGATACGGTAAGTCTCTGTCAATCGCTTAAATTCGTCATCAAATTTCTGGACTAGCTTGGGAAGCGCTTCTTCTTCGTTGTAGGCGGGCAAAAAAACATAAATCATTGCTTAAAAAAATCTCGGACAGCGTCCACCACGGTGTTTAACTGCCGCGCGATCATCTCGGCGTACATCGGCAAGGAAATAATTTTTTCAGCCGTCGATTCGCTAATAGGCAAGTCACCGCGTCGATAGCCCAGCCACTGATAGCAAGGCTGCAGATGCAGTGGAAGCGGGTAGTAAACTCCACAGCCAATTCCGCGCGCTTCCAGGTGTTGCTGCAATTGGTCACGCCGGTCTGAGAGAATGGAATATAAATGATAGGTTGATTTTAAACCTGGGACATTCGCCGGCAGTTGGAGCGGTAAATCACCCAAGGCTTTCTCGTAGTACTTGGCATGCTTACACCGCGCGGAATTCCAGCGGTCAATCCGCTTGAGCTTCGCTAGGATTACCGCCGCTTGAATCTCATCCAGACGGCTATTAATCCCCACAATTTCGTGCTTATACTTCACACGAGATCCATGATTACGTAAAAGTTTTAGTTTTTCGGCCAGCTCCGGAGAGGATGTGGTCATTATGCCGCCGTCACCGGCCCCGCCAAGATTTTTGGTAGGATAAAAAGAAAAACAGCCGATATCACCCATAGAGCCTGTCTGGCTTCCACGAAAAGTTGCGCCGTAGGATTGAGCCGCGTCTTCCACGACTGGCAAAGAAAACTGCTTGGCTATTTTTAAAATTCCTTCCATGTCGCAAGGCAAACCAAATAGGTGTACAGGCAAAATAGCTTTCGTTTTCTTAGAAACACGCGCCCCAATCGCCGCAGGATCCAAATTAAATGTCAGCGGATCAATATCGACAAAGACCGGCACCGCCCCCGTGCGGGATATAGCTCCAGCGGTGGCAAAAAAAGTAAACGGAGTGGTAATCACTTCATCCCCATTTCCCACGCCCAGCGCCAAAAGCGCCAAATACAGCGCATCCGAACCGTTGGCGACACCGATCGCGTGGCGAGCTTTTATTTTTTGGGCAACTTTCTGCTCCAAAAGGGATCCGTATTCACCCAAAATAAATCGTTGGCTTGAGAAAATACGCCGCAAGGAACGGTCAATTTCACCCTGAACAGACTTTTGTTGACCGGATAAATCGATCAATGGAACTTTGGGATTAGCGGACTTTTTCACAGGATCGATCAGGCGGCTGCCAGATGAGGTTCTTTGGAGTACAGTTTTACAATTTCATAATTGGTGTTGCGCTGAGCGGCCACACGCCCCATTTCCGTGATTAGGCGTATCGCCTCTTCCTTGGTGACACCCGAATAAAGCTTGTCGCTCTTGGTGGCGCTGACAACATTTTCCTCCATCAAAATTCCGCCAAAATCATCCGCGCCAAAATCCAGAGCAATTTGAGAAAGCTTGGGCCCTTCGGTAACCCATCCGGTCTGAAGGTGCTGAATATTGTCGAGCATGATACGCGAAAGTGCCAGCATACGGAGATATTCACTTCCCGTCTGGCGAGGCATGGCCATTTCAGTCGATTCGGATTCAAAGCTCCAGGGGATGAACGCGCGGAAACCGCCCGTCTTATCCTGAAGCGTACGATAAGCATCAAAATGCTGCATGCGCTCCTCGATTGTCTCGCCCAGTCCGTAAACCATCGTTGAGGTGCTCTTTAAGCCCAGCTCATGGGCCGTGCGGTGTACTTCAAAATATTCAGCCACTTTAGTCTTGAGAGGACTTACGATCTGCCGGACACGGTCAACGAGAATCTCCGCGCCTCCGCCCGGAAGACTGTTGAGCCCCGCGTCTTTTAGGCGTTGGAGCACCTCACGAATAGATAGCTTAGAAACACGAGAAATGTGCTGAGTCTCTGACGCCGAGAACGAATGGACATGGACCTGAGGAAATTTGGCGCGTATCTTACGGACGATGTCTTCGTAGTATTCAATGCCCAACTGCGGATTGTGGCCGCCTTGGAGCAGCACCTGCGTGCCGCCGATGGCGACAAGCTCATCGATCTTGTCGAATATTTCCTGTGTCGAACGAAGGTATCCCTCTTTCACATCGCCCGGCTCACGATAAAAGGCACAAAATTTGCAGTAGGTATAACAAATATTGGTGTAATTGATGTTGCGATCAACGACGAAGGTCGCGCGCCACGAAGAATCAGGATTTTTTTTCAGATTAATCTCATGCGCTGCCGATCCCAACTCAAAAAGATCTCCCTCGCGGTAAAGCCTAGCGCCTTCCTCGAGGCTGACCCTCTGACCTTGCAACGCTTTTTTAAGAATATCGGGTACTGTCATAAATCCCCTTTAAATATTGCTATTGATTATAGTGTTTTTTGGCGGTTGAATCCAGATTCTTTCGCTTCTCAAGCCTTCTCAGTGAGGGGATGATTTTCATCT